>CAYPIW010000244.1:0-8127 GCA_964410925.1 uncultured Desulfobacteraceae bacterium | reverse complement strand
TCGCCGTATATTTCCCAATCGGCATGAAACATTAGGTGGAGCATTGATTTTAAAGCCCTTTGTTTTACAGTCCATCCCGGAAAAATCCGCCTGGAAACTAGGATTTTAACTGAAGGCAAAGCAGGTCCTTTTTTCTTAGCTTGTATAATGCGAAATTTCCAATTACTTAATTGGTAATTGCCTGCAATTTCTTGCAGGCACATCGGAGGCCACAGTTATCCAGAATCCGCCCTGCAAATACAAACAGAAGACTTTCGCAGTCACCGGTCCCATCGCCGTATATTTCCCAGTTGCAGTGGAGCATGGCTACAAGCATTATTTGTTCCTGATTTTATTTTCAATCTGAAGCAACAGGTCCACCGCTCTCTGGGAACATCCTTGCCAGGCAAAAGACCTCCATAGGTTGGATCGGAGCTGATCCGCCTATAACTTGTATTCATCAGTTGGGCAATTTTTTGGCTATACTGTTCTGGTCCCAATATGAGACTGACATGAGAAACAAATATCTTCCGGAGTATTTTGAGATATTCATGCCTGTCATTGGAGTATCGATCCTCCTGAAGGACTTTGACTGCCGCCACCAGGGAGTCCAAAGTTTGATTTCTGTAGCCTTTGAAAGCTTCCTCTTTATGAGTCCCGTAATGCTATTTGTTTTGATTGGGCAGATAAAGACGCCCCTGGTCAACCAGAGAAGATATTTCAATTATATGTTGCTCAAGAACTGATGGCGTAACACCTTCCCTGGCAGCTGAATACTAGGCTTTAATAAGGGCCTGGATAACTTTCCCTGACCATCCCCTAAACTCCTGAATCCACTCAGCCATGCCCAGTTCTCTGCGCCTGGCCAGGAGATAACCGGTGACAATTCCGGTTGTTGCCACCAGGAGGCTGCCAAGACTGATTATGTAAGATGTTTCCATTGGATTTCACCACATATCCTATTTAGACAAAACTTCTCGATATACTTTTTCAAAAGCCATTCCCATTTTTTCAAGTGTAAAGGACTCTTCAACAATCTTCTTTCCGATTTTTCCAAATGCGGTACGTTTTTGAGGATTATCTATTAGTTCAATGATCATTTCACCGATCTCCTCTATCGACTCATTGGTGACCAAGTAGCCGTTCTGATTGTGCCTGACCAGCTCTTTAGTCCCACCAGCATCGCTGGCAATGACCGGTTTCCCTAAGGCCATATATTCTAATATTGAATTTGATAGTCCTTCACCATTAGGTGAAAAGAGCATGCCCACATCACAGGCATTCACCAGGACTTCCACTTCGTTGATCCAACCCGGAAATATAATCCTGGGATTATCGCGGGCCAGACTTTTCAATCTCGTGTACTCAGCACCATCGCCGGTAGGCCCACCCGCGCCAATAAATGTAATGTCGTCTCTAAGCCGTGTAATATGCCCCGCTAATCTGTAAAAGAGATCAAAATCTTTCTTCTGTGAAAAGGATGCCACCATGACTACTGCATGATGCGTGGAAATACCATACTTTTTTTTAACAGTTTCTATCGCAGGCAGATTTACAAACCGATCAGGATTAATACCGTTATAAATCACTTTGCTTTTATGCTTTGGTGAGTTGTAAACCTCAAGTCCGGCCCTGGAATTGGATAAAATGGCATCTGAAAACCTGAAATTGACTTGGTTGATCAGATTTGAAAAAGAAAGCTTGTTTATTTTTGGTGGTGCGCTGGTTATCTGACTATTTACCAGTGGAATTCTTTTAACGATTGAGGTTGGAATAGAATAAAACGCTTGCATCCCACCCCAAGCATGAATTATGTCCGGTTTGTATAATTTACAAATTTTATGGAGATTAAAAAATAATTTTGGGTCCTTAAAATTTGCCTTTTTGTTTAAACAAATATGTTTTATACCTAATTTGTAAAATGCATTATAATCTATTTTGTTAAAGGCAGTAACGAGTAGTGCATCAATTCCATTAATATTTTTTAGGTTGGTGAGCAACTCAATGAGTCGGCGCTCTTTTCCGCCTGAGCGCAAAGAACCAATGAAAAAAAGTATTTTCATATTTTTAAATCACTCCACCTTCAATTTTTAATAACAAACTTCATTTTGCCAGCATTTGTTGGCTCGATTTTGTCTACTTTATTGAATATTATATTCAATTTTGGACCTGAATATTCATGTATATTTTCCCTTAATCTTTCAAATTTAACAGGCATATTCTTTTCTTGAGTGTAATAAATACAAATATCATTTGACGTTTCCTGGATTATCTGAAAATTTTTAATTCCAGGGACAGATCTCATACAAAGAGTCCAGAAAGTTCCGCCAACCCTCCGTCCATTGGGAAACCTGATGATGTCGAATGTTCGTCCTATCACTTCATCAATTATTTGCAAGTTACGACCGCACGTGCATTTTGAATTTTTGCTGATCCTCGCCCGGTCGCCGATCTTATACCTGATAAAGGGCATGGCATAATTGTGCAGATTCGTAATCACAAGGTCCCCCTCACCTTGTTCAATGGGCATGTCGTCTTCATTGACAACCTCGACAATGACATTTTCCATAAACACATGAAGCCCATGGGACTGATCGCAATTCTGAGCTATTTCCGGCATGTCCCGGGCACCGTAAAAATCATATACCGGACAACCGAAAAAATTCTCAATTTTCTCTCTCTGGATCTTAAAAAGTATTTCTCCGCCAATGTGAATGGCAGAGGGAGAATAATGCAAATTTTTCTCTTGAAAGACATCCACAATGGTGGTGAGAATCGACGGATAAGATTTTATAATCATGGGCTTATATGATTTAAGGATGCTGTACAGTTCAATGATCTCCCTATCAGAGAGATTATAGCCACTGACCTTCTTTTTGTTTTTCAGCCAGTCCTTGATAATTTTAAGATTTGTCTTTTTCTTGATATCCCAACTTGCACCCCAAATGATCAATTCCCTGTCAAAAGCTTTCACATTCATCCACGCATATCTGCGATACTCCAGGGCCATTTTCACATCATGCTGATTTGAATCCGAATAAAAATAAAAATTAGACCCGGATGTGCCGCTGGTTGAATTTTTGATAAAGCGATAAGCCGGAATATCAGAAGCGATCATTTCGTCAAAATGGCTGCGGACAATATCTTTGGTTAAAATTGGAATAGAACTCAAATCTGGAATTGATTTTATGTCATCCGGATCAATTTGGATATCCTCGTTCAATTTTTTATAGTAAGGCACATTCAGTATACAGTGTTTCCAGATCTTTTTGAATAAAGTCAGCTGATAATCCATTAATCTGGAATAATCCCAGTACTGTGTCTGCTCAAACAAAGAATAAAGCGGATAGACCTTATCCTTTTTGTAATATGTATGATAAATTTTATCTATGGTACGTCGCATAAAAGCAGCCCGCTTTGTTTACTCCATTATTCAAATGAGGTCTGTTTTGAGAAAACCGACCTCATGTAGCTGGAAAACAGAAATATTATTTTTTGATATCTCAAACGCCATATTAACATACTCTTCCCGGAGGCGAATTTAATTGAGTTCATCCAATACTTCGCGCTAGTGTAGCCGATAAACCGGCCGCGCCACACAAACCGAAAAGCAGCCCCGTTTCTTTTAATCCAAGAACACTGATCTGAGAATTGCCCAGGATATTTTTCCAGGGACGGTGTCTTCTTCAACCGGGACGGCAGTGTAACAGCCCGATAACCCGCCTCTTCGGCAATCGCAAGACATTCATCCCTGAAGGCCCCGCCGGGCCAGCACAAAAAATCAACCGGCTTGCCGAGTTTTTTTTCCAGAAGCTGCTTGCTTCCCGCTATCTCATGATATTGCCGTTGTTTCAGCTCCTCATCCGTTTCCAATCTGTCTTGCAGTGTCTTTGACTTCTTATAATCATCGGCCACCTTAAACAAGGTCTGCCGCCAGTTCGCCTGCTTGAAAAATTCGAGACCACCCTTTTCAACTACAAAATCGGCCAGGCATTTCGACAGTGATTGGTCTTCAAAATACCTGCGGACCCCCAGTGCCCGGCCATGTTCATAAACTGGCGTCCCCCAGGGAACAAACCGGGATTGGTCTTCCGACATATATAAGTGCCTTCTTTCAGGCCTGGCGTTCCAACCCAACCAGACATAATCATCGCACGGGTGGTGGAAGTCCACGATTTTCGGACCGCAGAAATACCAGTCATGAGACATACAATGCGACTGGATATCCATGACGCCCGATTCCTGCATGATTGTTAATTCATTCCAGGATAAAAACCCTCTGGTGGGCAACGCATCCATTGAACATTTACCCGCCCAGACATCTTCGAGGTTGCTTCTTACCAGGTTTCTTGGATCCACACATTCAGGATTGACAAAAACGGTCCCCTTAAGGCCGTGTTTCTTCAACAGTGGAAACGCATACACCCAGTTATCGAGATATCCGTCATCAAAAGTTAAAACAGTTTTAAAATCGTTTTTATTCGACTGTATGCCTTGATTTTTCCAGTATTCATACAAGGAAACGGTTTCCACCTTATTCCTTTTTAATTCTATTAATTGCTTCTCAAAAAGGCCATAAGGGCACGTCAAAAAACCGAAAATCCACTGATCGTCAGGTACGCCCACACTGTGATACATGATCACCGGTATTGAGTTTAAAATCACGGACACCCTTTATATGTAACGGCCTTGTCAAAGATACGCTCAAACCTGAGGACAGACTGCTCAAACGAAAAGTTTTTTTCAAAATAATGAACAGCATTTGTACGAATATTTCTTATGCGTTCAGTTTTCATGCTACCGACAACTTCTTTCATCACCTCACATAGACTTTCTCGACTTTTATTCTTAAACAAAAAACCGTTAAAATTATTTTTCACATTATCCTTTATCCCTACGGTATCAGAACCGATAACGATCAAACCATTACACATGGCTTCCAGCATGGTAAGTGAAATCCCCTCAAAAAAAGAAGCAATCACATAAATATCCGATATCTTATAAAATTCACAGACATCTTTATTTGGCACCTGGCCATGAAAATAAACATATTTCCCCAGACCATGCTCGCGAGCCTTACCCTCAAGAAAACTACGCAAAGATCCGTCTCCCACAAAACATAACTTCAGCCGTTCCTGCTCGATAAAGTCTTTCCCTAAGGCATCAAAAGCATCCAAAAGGATGTCATTACCCTTAATCTCTTTTATCGACCCCACGCATAAAACAATCTGATCATTTTCATCGTATCCATATTTTACGCGCAAATCCGATCTGCTGGAGACACACTTATTAAACGGGATAAGAGGATGTATGAGTTCAATATTTCGACTTAATCGCTGGCCGTATTCCTCTTGAAAACTTTTAGTGCCGGCTACTATAATAGAAGCTTTTTCAAACAAGGCTTTACGCACTACCCCCCATCCTTTATTGTGCATGCCCCCGCCGTGTATTGAAATGACATAAGGAATATTGAAGACTTTTTTTATCAGCGGCAGATAAAACCCAAGTTTCCAGTTGGTCTTTGTGTAAGGGGCATGAATGACATCAACCTCTTTTCTGTATTTGATTATCGCCTTAAGATCATTAATAATACCGGAAAGTTTGATTGATCTATACCGATGCTTATCCACCACTTCAATTCTTATGTTTTTACCTTTTATCAGCGCCTTATCACAATTTGTAATAAGGATGATGTTATGTCTACGGGAAAACTCCTGTACCAGATAATAAGTGTATATTTCAAGACCGCCGACCTTGCAGGGATAAAGGCCGGGGCTGAGGAACAGTATGTTCATATTTTTCTTCTTGGGGACTTTTTATTTAAGATTCACTTGTAAATGCAATGACCCTGTCAACTTCCCGGTCATACATTTCCATCACATGAGCAAAAGCGCGCTTAGCATTTTTGCTATACAATGCGTAACGGTTTAATATTTTTTCGATTGCCGGTTTGATATCTTTACCCGAATCAATACTAACGCCACAACACCATTCTTCAACAAATCCGGTTTCAATCGGAAGATTTACTATTACAGGTATGCCGCACTTAAGGTATTGTAACATCTTACCGGAAGAAAGACCTGTTAACAAAGAGTTTCTGTCCAGTGCGCCGCTTAACGCGAACCCAATATGGCAACAGCCAACAAATCGATCAAAATCAATATTGGAATACGGTTCCAGGGAGAGTCTGGCCTTTCCGTTTTGAACAGCAGGATGTCGAGCCAGATTATTTGTAAAATCAGCGTAAGCATTTTTGCCCCTGCTGTGGATGATAAGGACCCATTCATCCGGCCAATCACCGGCAGACCCTATAATTGTGTCGACCATCATGGCTGGGCCCAAATGGCCACAATGAAGTAATCGAATTTTATTCCCTGATACCTGAAATTTTTCCCCAAGTATATCCCTTGACTTATCGCGGCTGGTGTCTGGTGCCGGTAATAAAATGTTCGGCAGGACAAAAACGGGCTTGTCCGTCACACCGTTTTCTTTTTCAAGCTCCTCCCCCCTCACTTGATCCAGAGCAATAACAAACTGCGCCCCGTGATGTGACTTGCGTTCTAACCATTTAAAAATTCTTTTTATCCGCTTTTGGGAGTTCGTATCGTAGTTTATCTCTAAAGATAAATAAGCGTAAGGGCATCTGTTCAGATAATGGAAGATGCGTGTTAATATAATGCCGTTCCTGTCGACGCCAAAGGCAAATTGATATGATTCGGCGCGGCTGCTTTTTTTAATAAAAAGCAGTAATCTCATCCAGAAAACAATCATTTGAAAAAATTTTTTAGGTCTTGCAATTTTTTCGGAAATCACATTGATATTTGGGCTGTTGAACACCGGCGGCAGGAATTCCGGTTCTTCTATCGTATAAACGTCCACGATAAAAACCTCTGAAAAGCGCCTGATCATGCTGACAAGAACCGGCACGGAATCTAAAAACGGATACGGGCACAGTACGGCTATTCTTTTCATAAACGCTTTTCACCTGAAACAGTTGTTGAAAAATTACATAAAGTTCAGCTCAGCGCCTTTTCAGGCAATTTCGCCACAGCCAGAGTAATGCTGATGGGTATCCACAAAATCAACACATTCAATGGGGTGGCGAATATGGCCGACCCCATCCCGGCTACGCCCAATACGGTAGCTCCTCCAAGCCCAAGAATGCACAGAACCCTTTTATCGCGGCTGTTCGATCGCAGGCCCTGCAACAATGCCTTTACCCATTTATGGATGATTAAACCAAACGGAACCGGCCTTGGTGTAAATTGACGCACATAATAATCAGCTCATCAACAGGGCAAAGACAATCTTTGGGAATATATTTTCCACAACTCCATAATCATGGCTTTTTTTTGAGTTCATAAATCAATATCCTCAAGGCACATGGGCCATACAAACAAATTTCACGAGCTACACGGAAATATGAAGAGCCGGGCGAAATATAGCCATTAATTCTGTCCTGTTTTTGCTTAAACATTTTCTATGTCTATATTTTGATATTGTTCAAACATTTTTCGGCGACGATACTGGAATAGAAACAGCTGCAGCACTGATACTAATGGGGAACCAAAATATCAAGACTTCCCAGGGAGACCAAAAAATCGGCGAACTCATTCCGGACACAATCAAAATTACAATGCAACCTATTCCAATAATTGAAAACTTTATCTTATCTTGATTGAATGAATGCAATCCGTAATAAAAAAGCTTGATCAAGTGAGAAATAATTAACATAAAACCGATTAGACCCAAAAATCCAAATGACAACCATAAAAACAGATATAAATTATGCGCGATCCAAGATAGGGAACTCTCAGTGCCTGGAAACCCCGATATCCCAACGCCGAATGGCTTTTCCACAATCACTTTAGCTGCTTCTGTCCATCTGTAGCACCTGCCGGATTGCAATATCAGTTTAGTTGGCCCCTTAAATAACTGCAGGCCATGATCCCGATAGCGAATATCTGTTGCAGTGCTCGCCGTGAAATATACCGAGCCTAGAATGATAAATGCGATCAATATAGGTTTAAAAAAGTTGCTGAAAGATAGCTTGTTCTTTTTGTAGAAAATAATATGTAAATATTGAATAACTATAACAGCACATATCGATCCAATTATTGCACTTCTCCCCTGGCTTAAGATTATTGC
>CAYPIW010000243.1:0-9639 GCA_964410925.1 uncultured Desulfobacteraceae bacterium | reverse complement strand
CCTGAGTCGCGGGATCAATGGACGCCGCTAAGGGATCCGCTAATTTTTTAGCTTTTTCTGCCTTTTCTTCTTTTTCTACTGCCATTAGAGGTTCCTCCTTATAAAAGTGGTTGTTTTCTTTGCGAAAAGATTTAATATTAGGTTAAGAAAATTGACAATGACACATTAATGATAATAATTACTATTAATAACAAAATTTATGTATTGTCAAGAACTAAAAAAAATTTTATTTAATTTTTATTCATACCTGTAAGGGGGGTCAGGAGAATATGATATCGGAATCTAAATTAAAGGCGAATCGACTTGTTCATGAGAAAAGTCCGTATCTTCTCCAGCATGCTTATAATCCGGTTGACTGGTATCCATGGGGAGACGAAGCCGTTGAAAAATCAAAAGCAGAAAATAAACCTATTCTTTTATCCATCGGATATTCAACCTGTCACTGGTGCCATGTTATGGAGAAAGAATCGTTCATGGATCCCAATGTCGCTGACCTGATGAACCATAACTTTGTATGTATCAAACTGGACAGGGAAGAGCGGCCGGACCTCGATAGGATTTACATTACCGCGGTTTCAGCTTTAACTGGTTCTGCCGGATGGCCGTTAAATGTTTTTCTTACCCCAGAATTGAAGCCGTTTTACGGCGGGACTTATTTTCCTCCATTGGCTCAATCCGGGATGTTGTCATGGATCGATCTTTTGAAACTTATTTCCGAAGCCTGGAACGATCCTTCAAAAAAGAAAAAATTACTCTCTTCGGGTCAGGAATTATCAAGGATAATAACAAATCATCTGTCATGGTCTTCAAGCCAGGACCCCATTGATACAAACTTGTTGGATAACGCTCTGAATAATTTTTCCACAAGATTTGACAACAATTCAGGAGGGTTCAGCCCTTCTCCAAAGTTTCCGTCTCCTTCAATTCAGAATTTTTTGTATGCTTATTATTATGCCAAAAATACCGACAAAAAAGATAACGCAGGTCATACCGCCCTTGAAATGGCAAATGCTACACTCCGAGCCATGGCAACCGGCGGAATTTATGACCAGCTGGGCGGAGGATTTCATCGATATTCCACAGACGCTAAATGGCATGTCCCTCATTTTGAAAAAATGCTCTATGACAATGCCCAGCTGTTAGAAAACTATCTGGATGCTTTTCTGATTACCCGTGACACGTTTTTTGAAAATATTGCCAGGGAAACCGCCGACTATGTTCTGCGAGATATGACCCATCCCGATGGCGGATTTTATTCGGCGGAAGACGCTGATAGTATACCGACGGACTCAGGCAAGACCGGGGGTCATAAAAAGAAGATTGAGGGAGCTTTCTATGTATGGGAACAAGAAGAGATCCATGCAGTATTAGACCTCGAGCGGGGTGAAATATTTTCATACCATTACGGGGTCCAACCCCAGGGAAATGTCGAGTATGATCCACATGGGGATTTTACGGGCAAAAATATTTTATTTGCTGCCCATTCTTTGGATGAGACTGCTGATAAATTCAGCAGATCGAAAAAAGACATCTTTCAAATGCTGAAGGAATCCAGAATTAAACTGTTACAGGTTCGAGACGCCAGACCCCGGCCACACCTGGACGACAAAATCCTTACCTCTTGGAATGGTCTGATGATATCCGCTTTGTCCCGGGCATATCAAGTGCTGGAAGACGAAAGATACCTGACAGCGGCTGGAAATGCAGCCAAGTTTATTCAAAAATATCTTTATCATTCCGAAACCAAACTCCTTTATAGACGATGGCGTAACGGTGAACGAAAAATTATCGGTATGGCGAGTGACTATGCTTTTTTAATTCAGGGCCTTATAGATCTTTATGAAGCCGATTTTGATCCAGGATGGCTGGAATGGTCACTTGAACTCATGGACGAACAGATAAAATTGTTTTATGATACAGAAAATGGAGGCTTTTTTATGACCCGCAAGGGACATGATAAAAAAATTGATTTGCGTGTGAAAGAGGATACGGATAGTGTAATCCCCTCCTCCGGATCCGTGGCTGTTTTGAATGCGCTGCGTCTCGAAAGGTTTGCCGATACAGAAAAATATTCAACCGTGGTCGAACAAACGTTAAAGAGTGTTCTATCCAGAATTAATTCACAGCCGGATTCAGCCCCGGAGCTTCTGGTTGCTCTGATCATATCACGGTTAAAACCGGTCCGGGTAATACTTGACGGAGACCGTAACACTGAAGATACCCGCTCAATGCTGAGAACCGTAAATTCTTTTTTTATTCCCGGTAAAACGGTTATGCTTGTAGATAATACGATCCGCAGCAGGCTGGTCCGAAAGCTTCCATTTATCTCATCGGTAAAAAAAATAGACAACAAGACCACAGCCTACGTTTGTATGGACAAATCATGCAAGCCGCCGGTTACGGATCCGGAAATGGTAAGAAGCTTTCTGAATTAACATGCAAAGAAAGGGGTCGAGCATGGATTTTACAGATGTGATTAACAGCAGACGTGCGGTTAATTTTTTTGATCCGGATAAAGATGTTTCGGATGAAACACTAAAAGCAATGATTCAAACCGCGGCAAAGGCACCGTCAAGTTTTAATCTTCAGCCGTGGAGCCTGATTGTTTTAAGAGGTCCTGAAGAGAAAACGTGTCTTCGGAGCCTGGCCTGGGACCAGCCTAAAGTCAGCCAGGCGCCAGTAACGCTGATTGTCCTGGCTGATCGAGATGGGTGGAAAGAAGGTCACCGGTTTGTGGATAAAAATTTTCAAGAGATGATTAAAGCCAAAGCAATGACCGAGGATCAGCGTCAATGGTTTGCAGATGCGCGTATGTCCCTTTACGGGGGAACTCAAGAGAAACAGCTGGCCTTTGCCTGTAAAAACACGGGATTTTTTGCCATGGCACTGATGTTGATCGCCAAAAACCTTGGACTCGACACCCACCCTATGGACGGATTTGATCACGATGCCGTGCGAAGGGAGTTCAATATCCCGGATAATTACTGGATACCGCTTCTGTTGGCTGTGGGATATTTCAAGAAAGATATGGAGTTGGCGCCGCCCAAATGGCGTAAGACCGTTGAAGAAATTGTTGTAAAATTTCATTAAGTGTGATTTGTTGTTTTTGTTTAAAAATTTATGCTGAAAGGAAACCCTTATGTCTGACAACCCGGTGAAAATATATTCTCTAAGCACCTGTAGCCATTGCAAATCCACCAAAAAATTCCTTAGCGATTGCACCGTCATGTATGACTTCGTTGATGTGGATCTTTTGGAGGGAGAAGAACGAAAGGCAATACTGGAAGATGTCAAAAAATTTAACCCCAAATGCTCTTTTCCTACAATTATCATCGGTGATAAAGTCATTGTGGGATTCAAGGAAAATGAGATAAAAGACGCCCTTGGATTATAGCGGGAGCCGAAAACTTTAATGAAATGCTGAGAAAAACTCAGGAGGCAAAGGGCTATTTCTTCTTGTCTTTAATACGACGTTTCCAAAAGGCTATCACGCCATCCTTACCGAAAGAAATCTGGACAAGCTCCCAGCCCTTACTTCCCCGGTTGTTCAGAATATCAGCCAGAATTCTTGTCTGATCTTTCGAAACTTCATCAATACCGCATTGGCCGGACTCACTACAAAAATAAATAACCTTTTCGAGAGACTCCGCCGAGTGCCGGGTAATGTCATATTCAAAATACTCCATACGGCCTCCTTTCTCATCCTTTTTGCAATTATTGCCTATTCATGGTCAGAGAATAAGTCGGTTATATTTAAAGTCAAGAGACTTGAGTGCAGCTCCAATAAAGAATCTTTTCTTTGCAACATGTCTCATGATACACTTGTGTACCGCGTCTAAAATATGAGACTTTTTTTCGATTCTGTACCGTCCGTTTTCCTCCGCAGTCGCCTTAAGTAACCCATTAAACCTTCAGCAACTTATATCTTAACACCTTTATTTACTTGTAGTTATACAAAATTATCGTCCGGCTTGACGGAGTACCGGTTTTAATCGGTATTTCATAAAATCTGGCACGAATTTTGATTATATCAAGGCGTGAAGTAAATTACACCCAAATCAGTGATATCATAATGGTATACATAACACAGAAAGGAGAAAATTAATGAGTCAAACAGATCAAAATTTAATGGAAGCATTTGCAGGGGAGTCACAGGCCAATCGAAAATATCTGGCATTTGCAAAAAAGGCGGATCAGGAAGGCTATCCTCAGGTCGGCAAACTCTTTAGAGCGGCAGCAGAAGCCGAAACCGTGCATGCACATGCCCATTTGAGGGCTCTCAAGGCCATTAAAACTACCGCTGAAAACCTTAAAGAAGCTATTGCCGGTGAAACCCATGAATTTAAAAGTATGTATCCGCCCATGATCGAAACGGCTAAATCAGAAGGAAATAAAGCGGCAGAGCGCAGCTTCACTTATGCCAATGCGGTTGAAAAAGTGCATGCCGATCTTTATCAAAAGGCTCTCGACAATTTGGATGATCCGGAAGAAGTGGAATGTTATTATGTGTGTTCCGTGTGCGGATACACCTGTGAAAATGAACCGCCCGAGTTGTGCCCGGTGTGTAAAGCCAATATCAAGGCTTTTTCCAAAGTGGAATAAGGAGGTGAACACTATGAAATGTCCGGCATGCGGCTGTATTAAATTTTATGTAAAAGACCCGGACGATGAATATGAGACCTATGAGTTTGAATGCCCGGATGGTGTGATTTGCTTTGATTCTGATGGTAAAAATTCTGAACTGCTGGAAATAACTGAAGAGACCGAAACGTATTGTAATAAGTGTGCCTGGCACGACAAATTTAAAACACTAATAAAGAAAGGAGATTAAAAAATGAAAAAAGTATTGGTTGGATATTACAGTAGAGCAGGAAATACGGAAAAAATGGCGGAATACATTGGAGAAGGCATCCGAATAACGGAAAATAGTGCCGACCTGAAAAAAATTTCTGAAATAAAAAGTGAAAAAGATCTGGAAGGATATGATGGATTTGTTTTCGGCTGTCCTACGTATCATAGAGACATAACCGAGGGGATGAAAAGATTTCTTTTTTTAGCTGAGAAAGCAAATTTGACAGGGAAGATGGGAGGAGCTTTCGGGTCCTATACCCACAGCGGAGAATCCGCAACCATGATCTATGATACCATGCTTCATGTTTTCAAAATGGACATGGTCGATTTGGGTGCATTAGATCTGAAAGAACATATTGTGAAAACCGATGAGGGGTTGCGTGCCTGTCAGGCTTACGGAAAAGCGATTGGTCAGAAATTTGCGAAATAGTACACAATTTGTATTAAAATTTAATATCGTATCCGGATCAACCCGTTTAAAACAGGTGATAAACTTAAAATTGTGCTCTGGGATTATTTTTTAAGAGCGGTTTTTTATAGGGCCAGGGAGAAGATTATGAAAGTAACAGTAACGAAAAATTGTATGGGAGACCGGCGGTGTAATGATCTATGTCCCGAGGTTTTCGAGTACGATGAAGATGAACTAAAGTCTATGGTTAAGTTTGATAAAATTCCCGAAAAATACCAAGAGGTTGTAAGGCAGGCTGCGGAAGAATGCGGTGCTCAAGCCATTATGATAGAAGATGATTGATCGAAAAGATACCGCCGATATAAAGAGTGAGATATAATTTAGATACAAACATATCGGTTAGGGAGTTTGACGGAGATACAAGATGCAGGGTGTGTTGCTTAGTAGTCAGCTGCCGCAACACCCCTGCAACAGGGCAGATCCGGTAAATGCAAGCACGGCCCGGAATTTTCATGGTCCGGCGGCTATCCATGCGGGTACCAGAACTTAAAAATGTGCTTTTCGCCATCAACGATCACCAGACAAATAACGCCATATTTACCCTTTTCGCCAATCGTAAAATTGGCGGCAAAAATTCCATTATAGTTTTTCAAAAGATTTGTTTGTTCCGCTCCATTGGGCCCTATCAATTTAACTTTTCCAACGGCGTTTTCAATAGGATGATTCATGGAATCATGAGACAACTTTACCATAACGTGGTGGGTGGCACCGTTGGGATCTTTCATGTTCATGCTGGCAAGGCTCATAATCTGGAATTTGGCCCGAATATTTTTTTCAATCATTGTATGTTCAAATGTATCGGCCGGGGATATTTTTTTCATGGCCTTTGACTCGGGCGTTGTTCCTGAGCCATGATTTTTGTGGGGCGCTTGGGCAGCTGTCAAACTTGTCCAACCCCAGCTCAAGGCCAGCAAGGTCGTTAATAACACAATTGTTTTTTTCATGATACTACCTCCTTTTTATTTTTACCTAAATTGGTTTGTCATTCTGAACTTGATGCTTTTTTACTCAAATTCCATCCTTTCCACAGTCCATATATAGCCGGCACCACAATGAGGGTCAAAATACTTGCACTGACCATGCCGCCGACCATGGGTGCCGCGATGCGCTTCATCACTTCGGATCCGGTGCCATGGCTCCACATAATCGGCATCAGTCCGGCCATAATGGCTACCACCGTCATCATTTTCGGTCGTACCCGCAGCGCCGCTCCCTCTTCAATGGCTTCCTGAAGATGCTGCCTGCTGAACGCTTCACCATAACGGGATTTATATTTGCGATGGGCGATATCCAGGTATATTAACATTACGACTCCGGTTTCAGCCGCAACACCGGCCAGGGCAATAAAACCTACCCCCACTGCAACACTCATGTTATACCCCAAAACATACATCAGCCACAGCCCCCCGGTCAGCGAAAAGGGGACGCTCAGCATGATGATGAGGCTCTCGGCAATATTTTTGAAATTAAGGTAGAGCAGCAGGAAAATAATGATCAGGGTCATCGGGACCACGATCATCAACCGTTTCTGGGCTCGGATCATGTATTCGTACTGGCCGCTCCATATCATGCTATACCCCGGCGGCAGTTTTATTTTTTCACGGACCACCTGCTGTGCTTTTTTGACGTAAGTTCCCACATCGATGTTGGTAATGTCCACATATATCCAGGCATTCTTTCGTGCGTTTTCACTTTTAATCACCGGCGGTCCCTTGGTGATTCGGATGTCAGCAAGATGAGTAATGGGAACTTGAGCACCCATGGGCGTTGGAACCAGTATTCGTCTTAATTTTTCCGGCGTATCCCTGAGTTCCGATCCATAGCGAAGATTGACAGGATAGCGTTCCAAGCCTTCTACGGTCTGGGTAATGTTCATCCCGCCGATGGCGGTCATGATGATGTCCTGGACATCGCCTGTGGTCAGGCCGAAGCGAGCAGCCTCCGTACGATTGATATGAAAGTCCAGATAATTGCCACCGGTGACCCTTTCAGAGTAAACGCTGAGGGTTCCGGGCACCTGCCGCATCACTGCTTCGATTTCTTCCCCCAAATCGCTGAGCACCTGGAGATCTTCTCCCATGAGTTTGATCCCGACAGGCGTCTTAATCCCCGTGGAAAGCATATCGACTCGTGTTTTGATGGGCATGGTCCAGGCATTGGTCAACCCCGGAAATTGGATGGCTTTATCGAGCTCGTCGATCAGCTTTTCAATGGTCATCCCCTCACGCCACTCGGATTCGGGTTTCAGCGTAATGGTCGTTTCTATCATGGATAGCGGCGCCGGGTCGGTGGCCGTCTCAGCCCGGCCGATTTTGCCAAATACGTGATGGACTTCGGGAAAAGTGGCAATAATACGGTCGGTCTGCTGCAGAAGTTCTTTGGCCTTGGTTATTGAAATGCCCGGCAGGGTCGTGGGCATATAGAGCAGATCACCTTCGTTTAACGGTGGCATAAACTCTGATCCGATGCGCTTCCATGGAATATACGTCACGACGAAGACCGCCACAGCCAGCAGAACCACCACAATTTTGGCTTTCAGCACCAGCTTGATAACCGGATGATAAATCCAAATCAGAAAGCGGTTTACCGGATTTTTCCCCTCGGGTCTTATCTTGCCACGAATCATATACCCCATGAGAACCGGAACGATGGTGACAGACAGCAGCGAAGAACCGACCATAGCATAGGTCTTGGTAAATGCCAGAGGACGAAAAAGTCTTCCTTCCTGGGCCTCCAGCATGAAAACCGGTAAAAAGCTGATGGCGATGATGAGCAGCGAAAAGAACAGGGACGGTCCCACTTCTTTGGCGGCATCTGCTATGAGATCCCAGTGGGTTTTTTTTCCGTCGTCGTGTTCGATATGCTTGTGGGCGTTTTCAATCATAACGACAGCCGCGTCCACCATGGCACCGATGGCAATGGCAATTCCCCCCAGACTCATAATGTTGGCGTTGATTCCCTGCCGTTCCATGATGATAAAACTGATCAGAACAGCGACGGGCAATATAAAAATTCCCACGAGTGAACTGCGAAAATGGAGCAGAAAAACCATACAGACCAGCGCCACAATGAGACTCTCTTCGATGAGGGTCCGTTTCAAATTGTCCACGGCGCGAAGAATGAGATTCGAACGGTCATAGACGCTTTTCAGGTAAACTCCCTCGGGCAGCCCCGATTTGAGCTGATCTATGCGTTTTTTAACATTTTTGATTACCTCTAAGGCATTTTCCCCATACCGCATGACAATGATGCCACCGACAGTTTCGCCGGTACCGTTATCATCCGCAATGCCTCGCCTGAGTTCCGGGCCAATTTTAATATTGGAAATATTTTTCAGAAGTATGGGCGTGCCCTGTTGGTCGACCCCAAGGGGTATGTTGCCGAGATCCTCGGCATTTTTGATGTAACCCAACCCCCGGACCATAAACTCGGTTTCGCCCATCTCAACCAGCTTGCCACCCACATCATTATTGCTGCGTTGAATGGCCATTTTGACCTTTTGGAGGGGAAGGTTGTATGCGATCAGCTTGTTGGGATCAACGATCACCTGGTACTGCTTCACATAGCCTCCGATGGAGGCCACTTCGGCCACTCCGGGAACACTGGCAAGTTCATAACGTAAAAACCAATCCTGAATGGAACGTAACTGCGCAAGATCGTGTCGATCACTCTCCAGCGTATATTGGTAGACCCATCCTACACCGGTGGCATCCGGTCCCAAAGACGGTGTTACGCCTCTCGGAAGTCGTCCGGATACATAATTCAGATACTCCATAACACGACTGCGGGCCCAATACAGATCGGTACCATTTTCAAAAATGATATAAACAAATGAAATACCGAAAAATGAGTAGCCGCGTACCACTTTGGCAAACGGGACTGAAAGCATGGCCGTTGTAAGAGGATAGGTTACCTGGTCTTCCACGACCTGGGGTGCCTGTCCCTGATATTCGGTAAAAATGATCACCTGTGCATCAGAAAGATCCGGTATGGCATCCAGAGGTGTTTTCAACATCGCATGGATGCCGGCCGCAATCACAAACACGGTCATCAAAATAACCAGAAACTTGTTTTTTATGGAAAACTCTATTATTTTTTCTATCATTTCAGATGCCTCTTGAAGATTTTCCAATCCATAAAAATCATTTTGAACCGATCCGTATTTACATGTGCATGCGCGTTAATTCGTGTCCATCCATAAATGAGGATTTTTGTTCAAAATCAAGGCATGCGAAAAAAATAACCGCAGGCATATAGTTGATATTCCGAGGATTATTTTTTGAGCATAACGCAGAGATTGGGCAAAAAGACCATTTATG
>CAYPIW010000242.1:0-6584 GCA_964410925.1 uncultured Desulfobacteraceae bacterium | reverse complement strand
TTTGGGAGCATTACCGATTTATTAAAATGGTTTTTAACCATTAACTTTTTCATTTTTTTGAGCGAGAGCCTTGCAATCAGGTTTCAGGTGTCAGGAGTAGGAAACGAATTGGCTGAAACCTGACACCTGAAAACTGAAACCTGAAACCTGAAACTAAAAGGTCTTGGATAGCAATTAACAAACTGGTAATGCACCCGATGCCGAGCGGATTAGGACAAAACACATATCGCCGGGAGGACACCTCATGAAGCAGGCAGATATTATTATAAAAAATGGCACTATTTTAACCCTGGATTCAAAAAATTCTATTTTTGAAACCGGCTTTTTATGTATTAGCGGCGATAGTATTTCCAAAATCGGGACCGGAACCCCCACGTCAGTTACAGCCGAAAAGATCATAGATGTCCGGGGCGGTCTGATCCTTCCCGGCCTGGTGAACTGTCATACCCATGCAGCCATGAGCCTTTTTCGGGGGCTTGCCGATGACCTTCCTCTCATGGAATGGTTAAACAACTACATCTTTCCGGCAGAACGTAACATGGATGCGGAATTTGTTTACACCGGAACCCTGCTTGCCCTCGCAGAAATGATCCTGTCCGGCACAACCACATTCTGTGACATGTATCTGTTTGAAGACCAGGTGGCAAGGGCGGCTCGAAAAGCCGGGGTAAGATGTCTGGTGGGAGAAGTCTTGTACGATTTTCCCTCGCCAAATTACGGACGCGTGGAAAAAGGTCTTGAATATACCGAATCGTTGATTCAAAAATGGGAAAAGGATCCCCTGGTATCCATTGCCGTAGAGCCTCATTCCCTTTTTACATGCAGCCCTGAACTTCTTACCGCATCTAATGAACTGGCTTTAAAATATAAGGTGCCGCTGATTATCCATTTGGCAGAGACAATACCTGAAGTTAATGAAATAAAGGAAAAATACGGAAAAACACCGGTAAAATATCTGGACTCATTGGGGCTTTTAGGTCCTCACCTGATCGCAGACCATTGCGTTCATATCGAGGATGCGGATATAAAAACACTGGCCGTACACGGGGTAAAGGTCGTTCATAATCCGGAAAGCAATATGAAGCTGGCATCCGGTATCGCCCCGATTCCCCAAATGCTTTCTCAGGGTGTGACCGTAGGATTGGGAACGGATGGTTGCGCTTCCAATAACAACCTGGACCTTTTTTCAGAAATGGATACGGCAGCCAAACTTCATAAGGTGAACACCCTTGATCCTACCGTCATGGACGCTCTGTCTGTGTTAAAAATTGCCACGATCCACGGCGCAAGGGTGTTGGGGCTTGAGCATGTCACCGGTTCTTTGGAAGTCGGGAAAAAGGCGGATGTCATTGTGATCGACACTCACAAACCGCATCTCACCCCCATGTACAATGCAGCCTCACACCTGGTCTATGCTGCCAAGGGAAGTGATGTCATCCATTCCATTATCAACGGCCAACCGGTTATGGAAAATCGCAAATTACTGACGCTTGATATTGCCGAAATCATGGCGCGGGCCAGAGAAATATCCATCCGAGTAAAATCGTGGCTGTCACTTTAGATTTCGGTCATTGTGATTTTCCAAAAGATAATTTCACATTTTTTCTTGTTATATTTTTTCCTTTTTTCTCTGTTTTTCAAGATAGAAACGCCACTGGCAGAACATATCGTCAGGATGAGGATCCGGAGGAGCAAAACGGCACTCAACTCCAATGGAAGGATCTATGACCTGCGCAAAGCTTGTAAATTCACCCCGGTGCATTTCCTTGCAGTCAAATTCTCCCAGACCGCGCCTGAGCCTGGCTTCCTGGGTCGGGCAGGACGGCACGGAAATAATCACTTCCTCGTCCGATTCTTGAATCTCATATCCGACGAGGATGCACCACGGAAACAACTTTAATGCATTCACAAACCCTTTAAGCCCTCGTTCCCGGATGTGAAACCGGGAGATCAGATCTTTTGCGGCCATTGAGGAAACCCGTCCCCACACCTTTTCATTAAGTCGCTCTGCTGTGGGCTGGTCAAAGCGCTCCGCCACATAGAGAAACCAGAACGCATCTACCACTCTGTAGTGCCACAGGAGAAATTCAATATATTGTCTGAGTTCCGGTGCTTCCATGTCTTTAAAAATATCCATTTTCATGATTTTCCTCTCCTTTTTTATTGCGAACAGCATGCATGTATATTATTAAATTAGGCCAAAAGTAAAGAATCCTGGTCCAAAGGACCAAGTTTTGGTTATCCCCAGAGGGGATTTTATTTGTTGGAAGTTCAAAAATTACAAATATCAAATCACAAATATTTTACCCTGTTAAATAATGCTTTGCATTAAATCTTCGATTTATTTAACAGGGCAGGCAATTTCCAATGACCAAAATTCGAAATTCCAAACAATGTTTCGTCCTGAAAGGTTTTGGTCATTGAACATTGGGATTTGAGACCTGCCCGCTCGTGCCTTGCAATGGCAGGCGGGTTTATTTGGAATTTGGTGCTTGGGATTTGTGATTTTAGACACCAAACTCCAAGGCAGAGCCGGATATCTCTGACCTGGCCCAAAGGACCAGGTTTTTCGAGGCAAAATAAAGTTAAGGGTCAAGGAGGGGGGATTACACCTGGTCGGGAGACAGCGACCAAAGGAAACTTCTGCCTTTAAAACCCCCTCCTTTTCCCTTTATGGGTGCTTCCCCTGCCGGTATCAGAGGAAAAAAAAGCCCTTCAAACTCTTAAAGCTTGAAGGGCTGCACCCAGTTTACTTGACCCTTATCATAGGTATTAATATACAACACCCTGTTTCACCGCAGAGAGATGAATATATGTTAAGGCAGGTCTTCTGACTCCCGGCTCATCCTAGTTTCTGCGCCTTCCCACCTGGTTAAAACCAGTCAGTGGCATGTTGCAGATTTCGTCACCGGTCACAGCGGCGGGACCGCTCTCGATTCTCACGGGATTCCCTATTAAGCCAAATCGGCACCTTGGTTATTTTTTTAAATAATGTTTTAATATATGTCAAGTTATTAAAATGCGTCTGCATCCAAAATATAAACTTATCATAAAGTGAGACCGGATATGAATCATGGCTGTTTTTTGCCAGGATTGCCATGGCTATTTGGTGTCAGGTGTCAGGAAGCATGTTGAGTCACAACTTTTTATAGACCTCAAGATCCTCCACGTCCATATAACTGCTATGGGTCACCTCGTTCCCCCCTTAATTCTGACACCTTAGGATATGGAACAAAAATTGGATTAAAATTCCATCTGTATACATGGCGATTTTCACCACGCCACCTGACACCTGATACCAAAAAATCATGGAAAACTATTAACAAACTGGTAATGCACCCATCCCCTTCACGTTCGCGTCAAGGCAAAACATCCTCTATCGCCGCTTTGACGGCCGCCACCTGATCCGGCGAATCCACCTTCTGACCGTCAAAATCCCTGACATAAAAAACATCCACCACCTGATCGACTTTAGTGGAGATTTTTGCTACCCAAACATCCAGCCTGCATCTGAACAAGGTATCCGTTATGCGGTAAAGCAGTCCCGGAAAATCGTCAGCAAAAACTTCAACAATGGTAAAAAAACTGGAACTGCTGTTGTCTAAAACAATTTTATGCGGTCTATGCCCCGGGCGGAGTTTGCCGGATCCATACACATTCATGTTTTCGCTTAACGCTGCGGTAAGATCCAATTCCTCAACCAGAGCCGATTTAAGCTGCTTTGCCGCACGTTCCCAGGTTTTGGCTTCAAAAATCCGGTCCGGCGGGGGTTTAACTTCAAAAATGTCAAGAGCGATATTATTGCGCCATGTGAAGACCTGAACGTTGAGAATATCGAGACGATTCAGGGTAAATGTTCCTGCAATCTTTGAAATTAATCCCGGTCGGTCTTTGGCGCAGATGGTAACCGTCCGGCTGTTGGAATCCGGTGTCTGAACCACTCTCCAGGCAAAATCATCCGTACCCATATTCTGGTAAAGTTTGATATGCTCCAGGATATCTTCAGCCGATGTATAAAGGAGATATCGCGGGGACATGAAGTTAAACAAGGTTTCCAGTTCCTGTTTGGGGTGGAGTTCGAATCCTGACGATAACACCTTTTTTTTCTTTTCCTCAACGCGTTTGACGGCCTCACGGGTTGCAAGTTCTCCATGTTCCAGAATATTCAGAACTTTAAAAAAAAGATCTTTCAAAAGTGCCGCGGTCCATTCGTTCCAGGCTTTAGGACCGGTGGCCATGGCGTCTGCTACGGTCAAGAGATACAGCATTTTAAGGTGCCTTTCGTCCTTTATTATTCTGGCGCAAAAAATGGCGGTTTCCTCATCATGCAGATCCCTTCGCGTTGCAGTTTTAAACAGCATAAGGTGTTCTTCGACCAGAAACGAAACCGTTTCAATCTCCTTGTCTTTAAAGCCTCTTTTGGACAACGTCCTGCGAACAATTTTTGCCCCGCTTTTGGAATGGCTCTCACCCGGCGCGCCTTTGCCGATATCATGGAACAGGGCCGCCCATAACAACAGTCTCCGGTTTTTGAGTTCTTTGTAAAGATCAGCACATAGCAGAGATTCGGGAGCGCTTTCTTTGGTACCGAATGATCTCAGGATTTGAACCGCCCTCAGGGAATGCCGGTCCACCGGATAGAGATGATACTCGTCATACTGAATCCGATTCTCAATGTCTTTAAATTCAGGAATATACCGGGTTAACATCCCGGTATTTAACATTTCATTCAACACATTGAATGTTGGAATCGGTGCAGACAAAATTTGATCAAATGATAGAACATTCTCTAACGAAGCTATAAAATTATCATCGACAAGATATTGAAATTCTCTGACCAACCTTTTGGCCTCAATGCTCAACGGGATATTTAAACAGGCGCTTTCTTCGAATATTTTCATCAAAAGACCCGGAGATTTCAGGATGGCCTCGGAGGAAACAAAATTAATCATTCCCTCTCTGGATATTTTCAAGCCCTTAACCCTGGTATTTTTTTTTGTTTTTCTTTTACGTTTTGAACTCGATGCATACCCGAGATCATAAAGAAATATGAGATGCTGCTGTTTTACGAATTCCATATGTCCATGTAGTTCGCTCAAGAATTTTTCTACGGGTTGTTGCCCGTTTTCTTTTCTGAATGTCAGGGCGGCAGCCAAAGATATCTGGTATTCGAAATATAGCTGATCACATTTTCTACCGCTGATGTAATGCAAACGATTTCTGATATTCCAAATAAATTGTAATGAGTTCCTTAAGCACTCAAACTCGTCGTGAGACAGATACCCGTGATACTCAAAATCTCTAAACTGCCTGAGATTCGATTTGATACGGGCAATCCAGAGCATGGTGTGATAATCTCTCAACCCGCCGTGCCCATCTTTGAGGTTGGGTTCAAGCAGATGGGCGGAATCTCCGAAATCCCGGTGTCGCTGGCGATTATTTTCTATGAGCGCGGCAATTATTTTGTTTGATCGTCTGGATCTGATTCTGTTACCCAGCTTTTCCATAAGCACTGAATATAACGGTGACATGCCGCATATGAAACGAGCATCCAAAAGAGAGGTTAACACTTCAATATCTTCTAAAGCCAGATTAAGGCATTCCTTAATCGATCGCGTGGCATACCCCACATCAAGACCGATGTCCCATAACGGGTAGATCATCTCACGAATAAGCTCTTGAGCCTCTTCCGGAACCTTTTTTTCAAAAAGGAAAAGCAGATCGACATCGGAACAGATACACTGCTCCTGTCTGCCATATCCCCCCAAAGCAATAATAGCGTAAAGATTCTTACTCAGGGTAATTCTGGGACCCATTCGGCTCATTTCAAAACTTTCCCGGAAATAATTGTCCAAAACCTGAGAATACCGCTCAAGAAAAGAGAAGCCTTTTCCGTTTAGAAAATCAGAGACAAGCTGATCTTTATTTTTTCTCAGCTTTTCAGCGACACGCATATGACTTTGGTCTATTTTTGCTTTTTTCAGATTCATTATATTTCAACTGAATAAAACCTTACAGATTTATGGACAGGCACGATATCATCAATGCTCTCATTCAAAAACAAGTTATACAAATTAAAATTACATGATATATAACACCATGTTTTTGATTAAAAGTAAAAGCAACAATCATGCCGTCAAGAATATATAATCGTTATTATGAGTTTATACGGGTGGTTATCCGATTCTGTGGACATAGTGGAAAGATTGGAGCATTACATTTTTGTCGTATTACAGGCCATGATATTGCAAAGTTGTATTTTTATTTTTTTGACAAAAATAAGACTTTAAAACGGAATGGTTAAAAGGCGGTTTCCAGACTAATCGCTAAATGCAGGCAGGTACAGGGGCATAACATGGGCAATACCAACTCGATTTTCATGGTGCGCCCGGCAGGATTCGAACCTGCGGCCTACAGATTCGTAGTCGAATTTCTGCCAAAATGTATAAGGAACTATAAACAACAAACGGTAACTAAATAACAATTATTTCAAACAATTATAAACCTTCAACCCGTCCGCTGATTTCACCATTTTTACCGTCTTTTACCTGTTGTTTAAAAAATTATGGCAAAATTATGGCAAA
>CAYPIW010000241.1:0-22233 GCA_964410925.1 uncultured Desulfobacteraceae bacterium | reverse complement strand
CCTTGTTTTAATGGAATCCGGTCTTCAACTCGATGAGACGGTCACAACCAAGATCAAACTCGCGGAGTTTCAATCCTTGTTTTAATGGAATCCGGTCTTCAACCTCACGAGGATGTTAATATGAAAGAAACCGATGGTAGTTTCAATCCTTGTTTTAATGGAATCCGGTCTTCAACCACGGCACGAATCGAGGGTAAGACCGGTGAGAGAATGTTTCAATCCTTGTTTTAATGGAATCCGGTCTTCAACTACATGGAAACAGTCACAAACAGACAGATATTTTAAAGTTTCAATCCTTGTTTTAATGGAATCCGGTCTTCAACAGTCTTGTATCAAAAAATTCCTGACACTCATCTATCACAGTTTCAATCCTTGTTTTAATGGAATCCGGTCTTCAACCATTATTACGCTGATGAGACCCGTTAGTGCCAACAAGTTTCAATCCTTGTTTTAATGGAATCCGGTCTTCAACGCCCGGCACCGATCAGGCTTGACTCTATCATGGGAGTTTCAATCCTTGTTTTAATGGAATCCGGTCTTCAACAGCCATAAACACAAAGTTATAGCGTACAATGGTATTGTTTCAATCCTTGTTTTAATGGAATCCGGTCTTCAACGTACTGGATCGTATTGTAATTAACATTGGCATCATGTTTCAATCCTTGTTTTAATGGAATCCGGTCTTCAACTTGCGAGGGGTGATTATGTCGTGAAGGACTTGGAGTTTCAATCCTTGTTTTAATGGAATCCGGTCTTCAACATAGTTTGAACCTGCGGGGGCCGTCCAACACCTTTGAGTTTCAATCCTTGTTTTAATGGAATCCGGTCTTCAACCCCAATTTCGTAAATTTTGAAGTAATATTTGCCTGTTAAACAAATTTTCAAAGATCGATATTTCGACACATTCGCTCATTATATGCTAATTATACATTGGTTTCAGGGTCACCATAGTACAGTTAACCTTTTAATTTTATATGGGATATTTAATCAAATAGCCTTTTCGCTAATATTTTTAAAGAAAACATATTTTGAGACACGGATAAACGCAGATTGTCCGGATTAAAATACGAAATAATTTTATCTGTGTTTATCTGAGAAAATCTGTGTCCTACTATCAAATAGTCCTTTCACAAATATTTCTGTAGCAGCAATCCGCACATCGCTTTTTAGAGCGAGTCGGTTGGGGATAATGGCATCTCTGAATGATATCCAAAAGATCTTCTACAATTTTCTCAAGCTCATCAAAATCCTTTTCTATAATGGGCACTTCAATCAACTTGTTTTTACTGCGCGTGTAAACAATAAACCCACGGGTAACCGAAACATGAAAATTATCTTTTATAAGTTTCGCATAAAAGACCAATTGAAGCTTATAGGTTTTAAATGTTTTTTCTTTATACTCTGCATACTTGTAATCAAGCGGGGCCGCTGTTCCATCGTCTAAAAATAAAATTTCATCAACAATCCCCCGAATCCCCATTGTGCCGGAGAGATAAACATCACTTTGCTTATCCTTTACCCCGATTTTTTTCCTCAGATAATCAGGATTAATTTTCCGCGCCCTTTCGTGAATTCTCCGGCCAACTTCCACCTTAAAGCGTTTATCTTCATGCTGCGGTATATCCAGCACATACTCAAAATATGTAAACCTGGGGCAGAAAAGATATTCTAAAAGATGGCTTGCTGTGATTGAGAAGATGTTGTGCTCAATAGCTACTGAATTTTGAAACTTGGTTGTATACACTTATTTCCCTCTTGCTTTTCAAAAAGAAATCGTTGTGGAGGTTTCAGTCTTAGGAACAGTTAAAAATCCAATATCAGGATCATAAGCATATTTATCTTGATTGTCGTATGAAATAAACTTGTAACGCTCCTTTTCCTCTATAATCGTTGTATTTTCGTAAGCTTCAAGATCGTTCTTTCTCAGAGAAATCTGAAAATTTTTTAATATGGCTCTTAGTTGCATTACCTCAAAAATCCGGGCCTCTTTCTCCTCTTCTGAAAGGTTTTTTTTCTGAAGCTCTTCTCTGCAAATGAGCAACTTTTTCATTTTTGCTTCGGCTTCCAGGGTTACCAAAATGTAGAGGCTTTCTTCGCTGTAATCATCAATCAGCTTGAATTTTTCAACAGACAATTGAGAACGAGAATTATCATCGTAATTCAAGTCACAAATTGCGGCCAAAAGTTGGTTGGCTTTGTCTTGGAACTCAAATTTTTTGAAATAATCTACTGAAAGATCCAAGAAGTTTTTGCTTTCATAGGTATCCTGCTTAAGCGAATGTTCCACGTACTGAGAAAGAATCGGTTGATAAATGTAAGAATGATAGGGCTTTTTACCATGGTCTTCGTTGACAAGTTTCAGTAACCACATCTGACCGCCTAGTTCGCCATATTCGCCATTTCGATTGCATCGACCGGCTACCTGAACGATAGAATCCAAAGGCCCAAAATCCCGATAAACCCATTTGAAGCTAAGATCCACACCAGCCTCGATAAGCTGAGTTGAGACAACAATAATTTTTTCGCCAGCTTTCAATGCCTTCTTGATTTGTTTGATCTTGTGACTTCTATGATGGGGCACAAGAAAGGTGGTCAGACAAAAGGTCTTATAATCCGTTTTATGATTCCGGATATGCTCGTAAAGGGAAATGGCCGATTTTTTAGTATTCATGACTATCAGGCAGTTATTTTCTAAAAAAGATTCGCAAAAATCTTCCGCAAATTCTTTAAGTGTTTGTTCCTTCTTTTGCACGATCAGTTTTACCCGGTTAAATAGCGGGGATTTCATATAATTTCCGCTTTGAACTAAGGAAAGAGGCTCACTTTTTTTCAGATCCAAAATCTCCGGTTGTGTGGCGGTAATCATAAGAAAATAAATATTGAAATGTTTGCCCAAAACATCAAGCACCTGCCTTAAGAGATAGTAATAAGCTGGAGGTATGTTTTGAACCTCATCCAGAATGACGATCGCATTGACCATATTGTGGAATTTTTTCAAAAAATTGTTCTTGTGCCCGATGATAGTGTGAAAAAATTGGACAAAGGTGGTGACAATAAAGGCGGATTCCCAAGCTTCCACAAAAAGGCGGTCGTCCAGATAATCTCTGTAATCGTAGCTTTCCTCGTCTTTTCGGTTTTTCAGAGTTTTGAAGCTAAGATGGTGATGTTTTAACAGATAACGTTCCGGCCTTTCATCATATTTTTCCTTTTTGGAGAATCGTATAACATCTTTGAATTCCTCGTAGTTTTGATCAATTATCGATGTATAGGGTAGGCAGTAAATAATCCGCCCCTCTCCTTTAGGAAGCAGTTTTTTGAGTTTGCTGGCAAAGGCCAAACATCCGAAAGTTTTTCCAATCCCCGTGGGCGCAGTGATGACGTAAAAATGTTTTTCCGGTTTAATCCCAGGGTTTGCTGCGATTTCGTTGAGAAACTGGTCTCTGATCCGGTTGAGGGGAATATCCGGATTGAACTTGTCCGAGTCCTTCCGACGATGATCTTCGATAAATGCGAAAACATCAATAACAGACTCGTTCAGATTACCCTCAAAATATTCCATTTGCAGCCGGGCGGCGTCCTTTTTGTCATTGTCGATCAGTATGGAAAAAAGGAGATTGACAACAAAGAAAAGTTCTATCTTTTGGTTCTCATCTGAATTCTTATCCCAAAATTCCTCTAAAAAATCCTCGAATACCTCGATTTCATTACTGAATACCTCAATCTTTATGGCCTTAAGTTGTTCCGTGATTGCCTGGTCAAAAATCCCGCAATACAAGTTTTTGATTTCCTCCACCTGGTAAGAAAGAATATTTTTAAGCTGCTTGTCTGCAATGTTTAGATTGTCATGTTCGTTCTCCCGGAGGGTCTCAAGGTTGCCGTGATGCCTCTTGATTATCAGGTAGGCGATTACCCCCCAGACGGGATCAAACCCCTTTTGCCGAACCATATGATAAGCGACCATCGCAGAGATAAAGCTGTGCTGGGTGAGTGCATCCCCATTTCTTTGACCGCGGATATACTGCTGAAAATAGGTGCTTGATTTTCCAAAATCATGAAAGATTCCGATTAGATAGGAAATTTCAGCGAGTTTGCCCTGTGAGATGACAGTCAGATCGAGGCGCATCTTTTGGATCTGGCTGCGGGATATTTCACCCACGTTTCGGAGATGATCTTTCAACGGTTTCTCAGGCGCGTTTTTATTCGCCGGATGAGATATCAGCATTAAGCTTTACCCTTCATAAAATGTGATAATTTTGTCTTTGATTTGATACCCGTTTTTAAATTTTCCAAAGACCCGTTTCCCGGATTTCTCATGAATTACCCTCTTGACCGTATGGATTACACGGCCTGAGTCGACCTTGCGCTTTTTTTTACCTTCGAGTGTTTCCTTTTCCATGTGAAGGGGCATCTGATCAATCACCATGTGGGTGTCCAGGTTTTTGTCATAAATCATATCCGGTTGCCCATTTTCCTGGAGGCAAAGAGTGTCGGTAAATTCTGAGACTTCCAAAAAGCGGATTGCCTCTGCAGGATAACTCCGAAGATGATTGATATCCGCCATAAATTGTCGTTGCCCTAAATAAATGCCGTATCCAAAATCTCTTTGCCGTATCTTGGCTTCGAGGTCATTAAGGAGTTTCAGAGAACTCTCGGTAATTACACCCACATAGATGGTGTAATCAATCGTTTTGCTTTCCGGTATCAAGAGTTCAAGCTTGCATTGGGCATGCATATTTTTTCCATCGCCGGTTCCCCGGCAAAGCAGATTATGATATTTGAAATGCAAATAATTCATACTTTGCATTTTCTTTTTTATCTGGACTCCTGGTGTGACCGCAGTCGAAATCCTGAATTTTTTTGGATGAAATGCCTCGTAGTAACTGTTTCGCTCATACCGTAGAACAGAGGCAAGCATTCCTATGATCACTGTTCGAGGCGGAATCAAATAAGAAAGGGAGGAAGCATTGGTATAAAACTTCCTGAAATGGGCAAATTGCCCCGAAACCCTAAAGGAGATAAGTTTCAATATATTCTGTCTCATGGTATTCCTTTTTATTTCTGCGTCGGGTCAATAAGGTTCAGTTTTTTTGAAAACGTTCTTTCCATATCTTCCCATCCTTTAAGTTGAAACGCTTCGTCTTTCCAGTAATGAAGTTTCTCAATCTTGTTATCAAATTTTTTGAGATATTCAACAAGACCATTCATATCAATCTTGATTTCTCCAATCCATCTTACCTTGAAATCATCATCGGCCACAGGGAGGAGTAACTCCCGTAAATCCTTTAGAAAGGTTTTGTTATCGCCAAGCTCCACTCTCAGATAAAGCCGGGGAGTCTGGCCGATTTTTGAACGGGTTCGGCAGAATGGAATCGCATTAATCATAGCCTTGTCAAAAACACTGATATCTTCATCGGTGAGCCCTGTATGCTTTGCCGTATTTGCATTTACTGCCCCGTTGAATGCGATAAGTGAGTATTTTACCCGGTAATCTTTTCCCACACCTTCACCAGAGCTGAAACTTGAAGTTATGGTAGTGCTTTCATTAAGCTCAACCTTGTTTAATGAATATCCCCAATTAAACTGGATGGGACCGGTCAGATGATCTGATCCACCGGTTTCGGCAAAAACAGCACCAAACATCCGGCAATCAATTAAATCCTTATGGGTTTTACCGTCATCTTTTAGCTGTTTACCTCGATCTTTAGCATCGTTAGCATTTTCCGTAATAAAGATCGGCTCTCCGAGCTGCTTTTCAAAGTAATCCCGCAAATAACGTTTCAACCGGACATCGCTGACCAAATTTGTATTGGTGTCGTAGTCCATGCGAGGCTTGTTCTCGTTGTCCATGTCGCCGTTAGGATTGGTCATCTTCGCATCATAAATGAAGAGGATCTCACTGTTTTTGGTGATAGTAGTCATTTTTTATTTTCCCTCCTTTTTTTCCACACTCTTTTTCATGCCAACGTAGTTGGCATAAGAGATTCCAGTTAAAATATAAAAAACGATCTCCTCCGGTTTCATAGAAGATTCTTCAATACCCTGAAGCCGATCCATGATATTCGCCCATATTCCAGGACCCTCATAAACATCGTATATGTTAGAAAAATTTCGTACTTCTCCCACGAAGCGATTTATATGCCGAGCGGGAATCCCGCTGAAATTGAGCTTTCTCATGAAAGTCGAAGATAATTTTCTGCGCAGTACTTGCTCTTCACCCCCTTGATCCTTGTCTGAAGTTTTTTTTCTCTGAGCACTTATTATGTTATTAGTAACCGTGCCGAGTAAAAATAGCCCCTGCCTATGATAATTTTTTTCATAGACCGCCTGATGGGCTTCAATAAACTTTCGGTAATCTTCGTTCTGAATTTCTGTAACCGTGTTTCCTGTCTTTACCTCCATCGCTTTTACTCCTTTTAAAGGTTTTATTTTGTTAAAAATAGACAACAACAATACCATCTTAAATGCGGCCAAAGCATCGGTATTGTTCCGGTGAAACTTCAGCCGATAAATGTGCATAAATCTTTTGATAAGCATATGGTAATTCATAGGGTATCCTTGGAGAAAGGCTTCCAGTAAATCGATGATATCCTTTCGATAAAGTGCCTGATCTGTTTTGTCGTGGGAGTATTTTGATGGGAAAAGATGAAACCGCAAATCATTCAAACCGATGCTGTTTTTAAGGAAGCTAAGCTCATAAATTTTATTTATTTCATGAAAAAGCGTCATTTTAGAAATAAGGCTTTTATATTCGATATCCGAAATCAGTTTGATAATATTAAAGACTTGCGATCTAGGAGGGCTATCAAAGAATAACAAGTTGAAATAAAAATTTTTCCTTACTGATTTTCTTACAATCCTTTCTATCTCCTCGATATCTTCTTGAAAACTATCATTTTTTTTTAAGAGATTGAAAATGCTTTTGTATTTCTTTTCAAAATTTTCCTCTTCGGTTTCCATTGACGGTACTAAATAGCAGGTTATTGCCAAAATCCAGTCATTAAGTTCTGTTGAAGTGTATTTCATTCCGGTAAGAACTTCCTTAAGACATTCTCGACATATAGAAAAAGACCTATAAGCAGCTTGGTTCTTTAAATTTTCAAAATAGAGATAATTTGTTGTCCCATAAAATTTCATCTGTAATGGGATTTCTCCAATTACATCTTTTTTTCGATCGCAGATATGGCAGACTTTATTTCTTTGGGCGTTTTCAACGAAAAATCTTTCAAACAGATCGTAGTAGACCATATTAATATAGGAGTTTTTTAGGTCTTTGTATTCTAGAATACTCTTTCCGTCTATTTTTGCTAAAATCACAGGGGGAAATTTATCCTCAGATTTTCCTTCTCTGCCCAGCAACGTTTTGTTAATAAAGGTGTTACACAGCGTCTCCAAAGGAATCGGTTTTGAGGTTTTTTTCTGATTTTCTTTTAGTTTTTTTTCAATTTCCTGAAGAATTTCTTTTTTATCGGTACTCAGCATCTCTTTATTTAAGATATAGCCCTTGCCCTCTTTTACATAAAATGTATCCTTAATACTTTTAACAAACTTATCGTAATCTTTTGAAATATTGTCAGAAAACCATTTTTTGGTCTTACTTTTCTTACGCCTATCTGCCAGATATACCAAAGAATCATCAAAAACTTTATTATAAAAACTTCCCATATTATTTGTTGATAAAAATTTCTTTTTATCGTTTGAAGCGCCGACGGAAAAAGCAAAAAAATAATCACGATTCCCAGGGGTTATTTCCTTGTCCCATTCAAAAGTGAATTCACGTTTTTTTTTGTCAAAACTAATTGCAATGGCATTTTTCGCTCTGTCTCCTCGCTGCTCAGGAAATATGGTCTGGGTTTTTAAAAACAGCCCTCTTTTTAGGTTCTCGTCCCCGGTGTCATAATATCCCGCTTTTCGCAATACGCTCTGACCCAAAATTCTAAATGAATTGATCATATTATCCTCCTAACTGCTCCAAATCCCCGTGAAACAGATTTCCCAATCCCCAAATCATCGGGGATTATAAAATTGGTTTTGAATATGCCTGTAAACCCAAGCATGGATTTACTTTTGAGAATGATGTTTTTTTCTGTCACCTGAAGTTCAACGCTGATTTGCTGACTTTTATCAAGCCAGCAGTCTAAATATTTGGCCATAGATAAAATATTTCCGACCAAAGTTTTTTTAAGAATTTCATTTTTCACGGAAAGGATTGAAGACTCATATCGCCGATAGTTCTTCTGATTTAAACCGACCCACGGAGATACAAACTCATACATAAAAGTTTCATTCGAAAACCCGAATTCGACATCGTCTAATTTAAGATCTTTCTCAAAAATTGGTATTGTTACATCGTCTATTACGACTTTATCCATCTTCATAAATATTTCTAAAAAAACGGCTACAGCCGGCTCTGTGATTGCAACAATACAAGGAATTTTATCGATTAATTTAAACTGAATTAATGGATAGCGATAGATCAATTTCCCTGTGTTCAAATCGTGATTATGGATAAGGTCATAATCTTTAAAAAGATTGCTGACAAAACCACGGAATTTGTGTATATGTGACGCTCTCAAATTAATATCGCCAAACCTGAGCGTTGCTTTCTTCATAACTCATCATGAACGAGAAATCATATAACCATCTGAAATATAAATTTATATTACACGTCTGAGAAAAAGTTTAATTTGTACGTTTATGTGAAAAGATATACGGATACATATATATATGCTTGAGTATATTATCCGGTAAAAATGAAACTGGCATCATCCCTACCATAGGCACAGTTATTTATTTGAAATTTTGCCCACACCTTCAAGAATCCGCTTGCTTTCTCCCCGATCTATTTTAAAATTACCGATCAGATCGAAAAAGTTGAGCCACAAACTTGTTTCTTCCTGAACAAAAACAAAATTGTTGTCTCTGTCATAAGTGAAAAAATAAGTTGGCACCGGGCTTTCGTTGTTTAGAAGCGCAAACAGGTGGCCGTAAAAGCCGTGGTTGTGATGCTCGCCGCTGCTTCCGGAGCCACCCTGGGTATAAAAAAAGGAGCCGTTTTTGTCTTTGAAAAAATAATACTGCTGCCATGGATTGGGGCTATACCAATGATTAAAAGGTGCAGGTATGTCATAGCGCCGTTGATATTCATATTCAATTCTTGGTTTAAACGGATCTTCCTTTTTCCAGTATTTTTCCCATTCGTTTTCATAAATCTCTTGATAATATTCCTTAACACTTTCAATCGCCAAAGGATAAACCTCTTGATCCAAGTCCTTTATCGCCTTGTTCCTCAATTCCCTTTCCGTCATTTCGCTGTATTTAGAATCATTTTTATATGATTCTATGAGTTCATCAATACGGTTAAGATGCTCTGTATTTCTGTCCCATCAGTATCTTCGTACTTCTTTCTCTACCAAAGAACACAAATGAACTTTTTACTTGTCCGTATATCGTGAATCTTCCCACAAATCCTCTTTCAGGTTTTCCATGACAACATAAACTAAAAAAAATGTCATACTCCTATCAATCTTATCATATACTTCTTTCAGAGGTGGGCCTGTCATGAAAGACGATAGATCAAAGTTCCTTAATTTTTCAGACGCCGCGGCTTTTGTCAGATCTATGATTATTTTAGGATACTTAGAGGTCATAACAGCTTGTTTTGATTTACGAAATAACTATTTAATAAACTAAAACCAACAATTGTTTTTGTAGCACACCATTTTGTCAGATAAGGTCAAACCGTAAATGTCGTAAATTGGTTTATTGTTTAAATGGTCGAATGGTTGTAAGCGGATATTTTTCACTGTTTTTATTTTTTTCTGTTCATCTGTCTATATTCATGATGAATTCAATCAAAAAAACTTAGCCAGAATCTCATCATTCACCAGCTTACGATCAAATCCCTGACCCAACACCTTTACCCTTCTGAAGTCTTCCTGGCAAAACGGGAACAAATATAAACTGTCCCTATCTTCATCGATAAGACTCAGGCATTTTTCACCCAGTTCATCAAAGCGGTTTGATTCGAGTTTGCCTAAAAATACGCTTTTTTGGACCCTGATCAGACCATATTTCTTACAAGTTTTAGCTACCTTGCCTCGTGATTTGTCATCCACAATGTCATAAACAATCCAAACCAGAACTGACATGCTGTTCCTCCGTATTTAGATCTATGTAATCGGTTCTCTTCAGGGCCTATCATCAGTGTAAGAGGCGTAATCTGTGGATCAGAATTCCTTAATTTCCAGCCAGTCCGGTCTTTTTTCTCCTTCATCGGCAAGCAGAATATTTGCCATCCTGTGAGCTTCGTGCTGGAGGATATGCCGGCGTTTGATGTTTTTTCTTCGATAGCGGACCGTTTCCTCCATATGTTTGTTTATGGCTTCCACAACAACGGGTTTGCCTTCTGTGTTGAGTGAGACAGATTGTTCGTTGGTATCAAAATATTTGTCATTCATCTTTTTTCCGGTAAACAGGTAAACAGATGTCTGTTCAGCATAAATTCGAAACGGTTCAATCAGGTCAAACACCAGAGATTTCTTGTTGTAATTATCGGTGTGAAGAAAGCCGACATATGGGTCGAGACCTGAGAGAATACAAGCCTTTTCGACCCGGCTGTAAAGGATACCGTAGCAATAATTCAAAACCGCATTGAAAGGATCTTTGGCTGGACGGCGGGATCTGCCGTTGAATTGATATTTTTCGGGCATGAGTTTTGACAGGCATTGAAAATAGGCCCTGCCGGAAGTTCCTTCCAGCCCCATCAATCGGTTTCGGACATTTTCAAGATCCTGCTCTTCTAAAACTAATTCTTTCAGAGACTGCTCAATGATCTGAATGGAATTTGTAAATAGCGAGACTTTGTCAGGACGTGCATGCATCAGCTTTTTCAAAAAACGGATCTGATTTTCCATTTTCTCACTGATCATATCAATGACAAGTTGCAGACCCAACGGTTTTTCAGTAGCTTCGAGTTGTTTTCTGCGGATCAGGGCGGTACTGCCCATTTTTGAAAACCAGACACGACCCATCGGATCTCCAAAAGAATCCAGAAAAATGACATCAATGTTATGTTCCAAGGCCAAAATCACGGCCTGAGTTGAAATCATGGCCTGATTTGAGATGACGATTGATTCAACCTTTAAGGGTGAAATGTCGAAGACTTTTTCTTTTTGTTTGAGCCTGAAACATTCGTTTTTCTGGGTTATAAATGTTCCCGGACTGTTGATGACGAGTTGCATAACATTTATAATGACCTGAAAATTAAACTGATTCAAAATATAAAATCCCACCTCTTTATTCTGAGAAATGGGGTTCATTGTATCATCATATCTGCTCTTCCTTTCCTGATATTAAAGGAAAAATTTGAATATTCTGAACAACCTTACTCCTATGAAATTATTTGTCAAGGATTTTAAGCAGATAGGAATAATAGCTAAATTTAACAAAACCTAATCATTTCAAATGTATTTGCAGCATATTTCATTTAACCTATTAATATCTTGACAATATTTAGCTGAAATGCGATACAAGACAATCTCTTCAATATCATTATCAACCATATCCACAGGAGAAACACACCATGGCACTTACAAAAATTGAGATCATTGAATCAGTCCAGAATCAGACCGGTTTTTCCAAAAACCGATCTTCAGAAATCGTGGAAACCCTTCTTGAGATCATTAAAAGCACCCTGGCATCCGGTGGCGATGTCATGATAAGCGGATTCGGAAAATTCTTTGTCAATCAGAAAAAGGAACGAAGAGGCCGGAATCCAGCTACCGGTGATGATTTGATGCTGGCACCCAGGAAAGTTGTTAAGTTTATGTGTTCTAAAAAGTTGAGGGATAGGATTAATGGATAATAACCGTTTGGTTTGTTAAACAGAATCAGGTGAAAAATTGGCCAGATAATCTTAATATTAAGCTCCAAAATAAGGGGAATAAAATGAAATCAAAACTATTCATTCTTGCATTCGTTATGTTATTCCTTGTTGGATGCGGTAAACCAACTGTTGATACATCAAATGACGAATCAATGAAAAACTCGATTGCTAAAGTCAGAGAATCGCTTCCTGTCAATAAAAGGGCTCAATTTGATGAGGCGCTCCAGTTAATGGCCTTTAGCCAAATTGATCTAAAGTCTATTTTCGCTCAAGGGGTAGCAGGTGTAGGTAATCTTGAAGGAAAAGTGAAAGAAACGCTCAACGGCAAAACGGGTGAGCAAATAATCGCCGAAGGAGCCCAAATAAAGCTCGAACGTGAAAAAAAACAAAAAGTGCAAGCTCTCCAAGAAATAAAAGAACTTGAGGAAAAACGGCAATCATCTATAGAAGCTCGTAAACAACTAAAAAATTTCAAGATATTGAGGTCACGATTTTATAAGCGAGAAAGGGAATTTATGGGGAAGCAACCAGTTATTGAGTTGACTGTAAAAAATGAAACATCACATGCAGTTTCGAGAGCTTATTTTGAGGGTACAATTGCAAGCCCAAACCGTAGTGTTCCATGGCATCAAGATACATTTAATTATTCAATTCCAGGCGGTTTAGAACCAGGAGAAGAGGCAAGATGGAGTTTGGCACCCAATATGTTCTCTGATTGGGGGAAGGTTGATGCACCTGCAGACGCAATCTTCACAGTCACAGTTGAGCGCATTGATGGTGCTGATGGGAAGGCACTTTATTCATCGTCTGAATTCGGAGAACGGGAAGAAAAGCGTCTATCTGAACTCAAAGAGCAGTACAACATCAAGTAAGACACCATCCGATTTTACCAAACAAAATACTGGCCAAACAAATAAAACGTTGCCCCTCCCCATCACAGAGAGGGGCATCTTCATTAACCACTCATCCATCATTCTTAATAACCTTCCCATCCGACATGGTCCAAGCCAGCTCAGCGTAATGGGCGATCTTCTCAATATCATGCTCTTTTTGTTTCTCGTTCCAAATCCTCAGAGAATATCGCAAAATATTCCAGACACAGATCAAAGGATTCCGGGTGATGGACATCAGGTCAAATCCTCCAGCCTCACCTGAATTTTTAACCCCGTATTTTTCAACAGTTCGATCCCGAATATATGTTTCCATATGCTCAGCAAATTTCTTCCAGTTTTCAACTCTATCTTGCATATTTTAAACCTCCTCAGTTGAACTTTTGTTTCCGGTTATGGATACGGGTCTCTGACTTCCATTTCAATTATCGCCACTGGAACCACATCCTAATTTTCATTCCGCTCGGTTGTCCAAAATGTCTTGAGCAGGTTTTCTTGTGCCTCCGGGGTTAAATCCCTAAAATAGATTTCAAATTTTTTGGTCATTTTATCCCTCCTATTTATTCCAGATATTCACTGACCAGCGAATATTCAAAATCATTTATCCCAAGATCAGTGTTATGTTTTTCCAGATCCTTTCTAAGCACCACCGGACCCTTTACCACCTCGGCACGATAAAGTTTTATATGATTGCCAATTTCTTTTCGCATCCGTTCAAGATTAAACAGCGCCTTTTCTGGCTTGCCATATCCAACAAGTTCACCCGGCGAGATCACAAAAAATCCCAGACTGTGACAAGGATTTGCGATGATGTATATAGGTTTATTTTCATGAACATCCCGGATGAATTGATCATTTTCATCCAGGAATAATTTGGCATTTGCAATCAGTCCGTCCGATCCATAAACCGCTGCATCATGTTTCTCCGGATCCATTGCTTTGACAAAATCAGCAAGATTCGAAACCGCCCTGTGCGGATCATCGTAAAAGGTCACCTGATCTATGATCCCTCCGGAAAGAATGATTAAAACGTATTTCAAGTTACACACCTCCCTTATTCAATGTTCACGTATTTCATGCTTACGGTTAATAAATGATTGTAATCGCCGGATATGGCTTGTTTGAGATATTGATCGAGATATTCCCTGTCAGCGCCGGCACGTTTTAATGCCCGTTTAACATTTCCCATGACCGAGAATGCATTTCCGTCCTGGCCGATCAATTTGACCGTTGGTTTTGATGATGGTGCTTTCATTTTAATATGCCTCCTTTTATTTTCCGAACAGCGGTTCGTTTTTTAAAATATAATTGCCGGAAAAAAACCGATAATGCTTCAATTCTGATTAAACCGACAAAAGATATAAAAAACCCTCAAGGATTTCTCCGAGAGGGTCTTTTTGATACAAATTTAGCTTAAGTTTTGATTTTCAAAATCTTGGTTTTTAATTTTTGTATCAGCTCTTTCACTGAATCTTTAAAGATTTTAAAAATCACATGCCTTCTCAATTTCTTGTCTCCGGGATATACTTGCATGTCCATTACCCTTTTTAAAATCCAGTTTATTATTTGAGCATCTCCAGAATATTCCCGCCGACTCGCTGCAACTGATACGAACTCTCAGCAGTCAACCCCGGAAACTGCGATGCCCTGGTATACGTATTAACAATATGAAACATGATGTCCCCCATCTCCTGTGGCCATGCCCATTCCACTGCCGAACGTTCCGGTTCCCTTAGCTGAAACTGACGGTTGAAACTTTCTATGGTCTTAAGCGGATCATCAACAGGGGATTCCACAGATAACAGAAACTGTCCCCTTTGTTTCCCCAGCTCATACGATACATTTTCCAAAACCTGCGGGAATTCGTTCAGGATCTTATAGGACACATGCCGGTATGATGCCCCAATTTCAGTTTTTCTGATCAGCCCGTTTAAACATATTATACGAAGGCAAAATGCCGCTATAGATAAAGATGCAAGACCCACTTCGGAATTTGATATGGAAACACCATTGTTGAATTTATCCCCATTAATACGAAAACCTTTATTTTCATCCATGATACTCAGCAGCATAAATTCATGGTCCAGCTTGCATTGAACCCGTGTGTCAGGACCGTATCCCAGCGAATCCAGTCTTTCCAGAACTTCAAAATTATCCACAGGTTTATACTTTGGTGTAAATATCGCTCTGACATCGGACCCGGAATATCTGAAGAATAATTGAGAATTCTTTTCGTGATCGATCCAGTAGTTCATGTTCAAAGCCTGTATATCCGGAGGACACTTTTTCAAATACTGGAAAGGGATTCCCAATCTATAGGATATGGATCTTTGTGCGATTTCCCTTAAATGGTTGGTTTGCGTGTCACCGATCCTTACCGTTTCAAGATTATCGAATGAAATATCCGAAACGTTGATATTTTTATCAAAACAATTCAGTGACATTTCATTTGCACGGTTACTGACCTGTTCGAGTGTGGTTATATTATCCATTTTTATAATCCTCCTTATCATCGGTTAAATTTTTATTGTTGAATACACAGTCATCACATTTGCTTTTATCCCGGCACCCTTCACACACTTTTTCTCTGTCAAGTATCTCCGCTAAATGATCAAAAACCCTTTCCATGCCTTTGGTCATGGGGATATTCAAGGCCCAGGCAATCCTTCTCAAGGTGCAGGATGACCTGTAGCTCAACTCCGGTGTGTAGGCCATTCAGGTTCCTCCCGTTACAGTTGCTCCAATGACACAGAGCAATTATCAAAACTTATCTTCATGAGGGACAATTCCGTATTAACTGAAAATCCCCAATTCATCCATGCTCCTCCAGGCAAACAAACGGGATGATGTTTGCTGTCAAATTCCTGAAAGAGTCGGCAGATATAGGTCCATAAGTCATGACTGGTTTCTGGATACCCTTTAATTTTCTTTATCTGGTCCCAGTCGGGAAACACCATTTTATAAAGGTCGATTAAAACATTCTCCTGGTGATCATGCTTTTCAAATATGGTTTCAATGTGCGCTTTAAGGGTTTCCATGCTTATAATGCCCAAACGTTCCCAATATTTTTTACATTTTGCTTCAAGCATTATTAGTTCCTCCATGATCTGAATTTTATAACGCGTGATGAATTTAAATATGGGAGATGCACCTTTCACCACTTGATGCTTTATATTTCCCCTGACGACTCTAACAGGGTGCGTATCCATACAAGCGGACGGGTGGCTCCCGGGTTATCAATTGAATTATTGTTAAGATCGTTGATCCTTACGAATTGTCGGTCTGTACATGATTGCAGGGTTGATCCGTAACAGGACGGGTTGTATCTGAAATAATATTGTCAGGAAGGGTAAAATCTTTATGACAAGGGTCTGCATCTGTATTGTGGTTTAATTCTTCTATGATTGCGGATAACTGTTTAAGCTTCCTCCTGCTCATCGGTTGAAACGGATACGCCATTGTCATCACCCCCTTCATCCATAATGTCAGTCTCATCCAGATCAAATAATGCCACGGTCACCGGCATGGAAATCGTTGGGACAAGCATGTCGATCTCTTCTTTGACCATTTTGGATGTGCTGCCATATGGGCTCTTTTCACTGCGCTTTGAGGTTAAAAGCAAAACGCCGGTTTCAAGCATTCCCTGGTCATACCCGATCTGAAGTCTCAGCAAACCTTCAAGTATGAATTCATAAGCTGAAAAATTCCCGTCAATGGCCACATTCTTCTTGAAGCCCTTGTACATGTATCTTCGACCCTTCAGAATATTCAAGGTTCCGTTCTCTCTCCAGCCCATATCATCCAGCGCCTGCCTGAAAAGCTCTCCCTTGAACTGAACCCCGGTCAACACATCCTCAAGATACTCAAGGGTCGTTTGAACATCGTGCATCATATTTTTATCTTTTAAAATTTTGTCCGAATCTCTGAAGTGTAATATTTCAATCATAGTAATTTTCTCCTTTTAATTTGGGAATTCACAGTGATCGCTCAAACTCTGATACCCCTTGTTTGAAACGATAAGATGGTCCAGGACTTTAATCCCGAGCAGTTTGCCCGCATCAACGAGAAGTTTTGTGACCTGAATATCTTCGTTGCTTGGAGTTAATTCACCGGAAGGATGATTATGAAAAAGTATGATCCCCACTGCATTGGCCAACATGGCACTTTTGAACACTTCCCTGGGTGACATGGATGTTGCATTTATCGAGCCGATGCTGACTGTTTCAACCCCTATAAGTTGATTCTTGTTTGTGAGCATCACCGAAAGGAGCATCTCCCGGTCGGAATTTGACAGCTCATCTTTTACAAGATCATAAACGTCAGAAGAATTGTTCAATTTAATGACCTCATCGGTTTCACCTTCCCTGACCAGACACACCCGGCATTTAATTCCTTTATAATTGTCGCTGAACTTTGGTTTCATAAAACGCTCCTGTGCATTGTTTAAACTGTTGATCAGTATGGATGTATAAAAGATTTAGAACTACCACTAAAGAAGCTATCAGGCGGGTTTAAGCAGCTTTCCGGGCTTTCTTTTCATCGAGGATTTCTGATAGGAATATGCTCTTTCTGGAAGGCTGGCCAAGGTATGAAAGCGAATGACTTAAATACAGAAGATTCATTGCCCTTGAAATCGCAACAAAGCATATGCGCCTTTCTTCCTCTATATCTTCAGTCTTTTTCGTCGGCATTATGCCCTCCACCATGCCCACAACAAATACAACCGGAAATTCCAGTCCCTTTGCTTTATGAACCGTCATTAAACTTACGCCCTCTTTATTGTCACAGACGGTCTCATCCTGAAACGTTTCCGTGTATGCCAGAAAAGAGTCAATGTCATTATACCGGGCAGCTGCCAGTTGGAGTTGGTTCAAATTCGCAATCTTCACGTCATCCGGGGAAGGAATATCCTCATCCGTGATATGTCGATCATAATCCAGAGTCACCCGCAGCAAGTTGATGAGCTCCGCAGGCTGAAGATGTTCGGCATCCTCAATCAAGGGATCCAGAAACCCGGTGAACTCTTTCACGTTTTTTCTTAAATAGGTGAGTTTGATGGGCATGGACCTTAATGCCGTATATAAATGCTCATCTCTTTTAAAAGCAAACTGGGAAAGCTCCTGAATGAATTTTCGACCCAGATACCGGTTGGGAACATTAATAATATTTTTTAGTGCCTCATCCCCTGCGTCCGATTCCGGGATTGATATGACCCTGAGATAATCCAGCAGAATCCGGACTTCACGCCGATCATAAAAACTGAGGCCATTTGCAATATGGTATGGGATTTTATGCTGCAGAAACGCTTCCTCGATCATCCGTGATTGAAAATTGCACCGGTACAGCAGTGCGATATCTTTATAGGCATATTCCTTTCTTTCAACCAGTTCTTTGATTTCATTGACCACACTCAAAGCTTCGGTCATTTCAGATGAGGATTCCAGAACAACGATGTCCTCTCCATCCGGGTTATGTGTTTCTAAAGTTTTGTGAATCTGTCTTTCATTGTCCCGGATCAGGTTCTGACACGCTTTCAATATCTGTGGTGTTGACCGGTAATTCAGGTTTAAAATGATCTGCTCGGACTCCGGGAACATGGACTTGAAATTAATGATGTTGCCCACTGAAGCCCCGGTGAACCCGTATATGCTCTGTGCATCATCTCCGTATATCCAGAACGAACCGTTTCCGTTATGGGAACTGTCTATCAACAGCTTCAGGATTTCCATTTGAACCGGGTTCGTGTCCTGAAACTCATCAACTAAAAGGTGCCTGAAGATTTCTTTGTATTTTTCCCGGACCGGCATTTTTTCCTTCAGCAGCCGATAGGTCTCAATTAAGAGATCATCGAAATCATAGAGCATCTTTTTCGATTTTTCACGGTCATATGCCTCGTATACATCTGCGATCTTGAGCATGGTCTTATCCCCGACATACAATTCCTTGAATTCATCGACCGTAATGAGATTGTTCTTGGCCAGACTGATTTCTCTTAAGACCATCCCGATGGACAAATCTTTGATTCTAAGCTTTTTCATTATATCCTTCATAAATATGAGCTGTTCTTTACCGGAAAGGATTTCGAACGTGTGACCTTCGAATCTTAGCACCGTGTAACAAAACGAATGAATCGTTGCCAGAAATACCCTTGCAGACAAATCTCCCAATACCGGCACCAAACGATGTCTCATTTCATCAGCCGCATTAAGGGTAAATGTTAATCCCAGAATGTTTTCAGGCGGGATATTGTATTCATTGACCAGAATACCGATCCTTTCCATCATGGTTTTTGTTTTCCCGCTTCCGGGAACGGCAACGACCGCACATACCCCGTCACGAAATTTTGCTGCCAGTTGCTGCTCCGGGTTTAATTCATTAGGCTGCATCCTTCACCTCCTTTGCATTTTTTATGGTATTGATGGCCATTTTGATCCTGAAACACTTTGCCACCAGTTCGTTGATCCTGGAATCGGTTCTGTCGGTTTTAATCAATTTTGATAATTCCTTTTTGTAATCGCTCTGGAGTTCCTTTAAAAAAGCAATCACAGCGTCCGGTGAGTGTCTTCTCAACAGCAATTCCACGTTGACGATCTGATAAACCTTTCCATCATCAATAATTGTTAAAAACTCCTGAACATGGTTGATCACTCTTTTTGTCATGCCGCCCTCCTTAAAAACCATTGATCACATGCGGTTTTATATGCACAGTTTTTACATTTCCACGAAGTGTCATTGGGCACAAATACCGATTTTGATATCCCGTCCCAGACCTGATGAATCTTTTTGATCAAACGGATCTCGTCGATTTCGGTTCGAACCGTGTAATACTGCTCAAATTTGGGTTTTATGGTTTTGATTAAACAGTCAATTCGTAAAAGAATTTCCCGGTCTGCATATCCGTTGGCCTTTGCTCCCAGTTGATACGTTGTCATCTGCTGGTTTTGATCGATCTCGTTCGCGGAATAAGCCTTGCCGCTGGTTTTAAAATCAGTGATAATGAGGGTCCCTGAATCATCTTCCTCTATAAGATCCGTTGCGCCAATGATCGGAACTTCAACGCCGGGAATATGAAAACTGAATGCTTCCTCAATTGCCAACACCTTGAAATTATCTCCGGGAAGCTTCATATACCAGGCGGTCAAAAGGTCCTTTCCCTGCATCAGCAAGCTTCCAAAGTCCTTACCTTCAGCATATTTGATATCCGTCCGGCCTTCAGCGACTCTGTACCAGTGCTCTTCAAAGCTATTATGAACATCCTTTAGGGATAACCTTTCCCCGATCATTTTTGCTTCGTAATATTCACCTAACACGAGATGGATAACGGTGCCGAATTCAAGTGCATCCGATTTGAATTCCATAGGCAGCCGGTCGATCCTTCCAAATTTATATAAAAGTCCGCATTCCACATAATCGCCCATGCTTGATGCGGAAAGGTGGGGCATCTGCCTTAACTCACTTAAAACCATTTTAAGTCACCTCCGTTATGTCACCTTTAAACGCAGGAAACTGCGTATTTCAAAATAATAAAGGTGAAAGGCATACCGTTATCTCACGAGTTAGGTATTACCTTTCACCTTTAAAGGTTTAAAGGATAACTGTTTGGATTTAAAGGTTACGCCGCCTGCTGCAATTGCCTGATGAAGGCAGATGCATCCGTTGTATTAAGATTTTCAACCTCGCAGTTAAAGGCATCCTTTGCCATCGCTTCCAGCTCCTCAACGGTTATGCCACGCCTTCGAGACAGGTTAAAAATTGCCCGTTTTTGAGCTTCGGACATTAAAGGTTGGTCTGTCTTGCCTTTATCATCCGGTTCACCTTTGACTTCCACCTTTTCCGATACCTTGGGTGGTTCCGTTTTTACCTTTGAAGCCGCTTTATTATCCTTTGATGCCTTTGCCGGAGATTTCTTTTTCGTTTCTGCCGTTGGTTCAGGTGCCTTTGGTTCTTTCTTTTCAGCTGTCTTTTTAACGGTTGCCTTTCCGGGACCGTTATTACCGATGACATCATCAAAATCAGACAGTTCCTCAACGCAGGCAATACCGATATTGCACATGTCCCTTAAAGCTCTTGCCTTGGCCCTGGTGGATGCCATGCGGATCAGATGCTTTGTGATCATTGAATGAGTATTCGCAGGGTTGGCATCTCCAATATCGCCGAACAATTCTCCGTTCTTACCCGTGGCAACTGCATGGCAGATCGCTTCATGCCCGTTTTCTTTTGTAGGAAACTGAATCAGATTGACCTCCAGTTTCAAAAGTCCTTTCTGTGTGGCAAGATCAAGAACCCCGGCATAGAGAACGAAATCTTTTCCCTTGATGTTGGTCATGAAACGCTCGTCCAGTCTGGGAACAATTTTCTCAAGAAACTTTGCATTCTCGACCTCTTTTTTGGGGATGGCATTCATTACCGACAGTATGTGCTTGCAGTTGAAATTGGGGTCACGTTTGCTGTTCTTTGCAAAGTCACCGCAGCTGCAGAAATTACCGCTGTCACCAAGAACCACATTGTAAAGAATCTTGCCTTCACTGCTCTCAACAAAGAACTGTCCGTCATCGGCCTGGAGGACTTTCAGTTTCCCGGCCTTGTTGTTTCGTTTTTGAATTTCCTTTGCTGTCATGTGTATTTTCCTCCTTATTGAAATCTTTTAAAATGAAACGTCTTCCTGTTCGTGTCCCTCATCAAAACCCCTTCCGTCAGTTTTAATGAACTCAAGAGAGTTTGCGATGAGTTGATAGCTGCTTCGGGTCTGGCCTTCATCCGTCTCCCATTTCTGCTGATCAAGGGTTCCGATGATGCCAATCCGTGCCCCCTTGTGAAGATACTTCTCGGTCACCTCTGCCAATTTTTGAAAGCATGTGACTTTGATCCAGCCAGTTTTCTTTTTCGATGCCTTGAATGCAAGATTGAACGAGGCCACGGGATTGCCTTCGGATGAATAAAACACTTCCGGGTCAGCGCCTAAATTTCCGGTCAAAACGGTTTGATTCAGCATGATATTTCTCCTTTCCTTGATTTATAATGATTTTTAAGATTTGCTTTTAATTCGTATCGCAAGAAGCCCGAGCAATACGGCGAAGCTTATAAAAAGGTATTTTTGCGGCAGGACAGATAACAGGTAAGCGATTAAAACGATGGACAATACAACTCCCACAACACTCCAGAACAGTTTGTAAAAATTCAATAGGCGGCCTCCTTTCTTCATAAAAACGGGTTTAAACAATAATGGTTCAACGAATCCGGGTTCCATACATGAATTAATATATATAATGGTGGGGGGTTATATTGGATTTTTTGGGTGGATTTTTGCTTTATGGACAAACATGATGGGTTATTTTGGCAAGAAAGATTGACTTATAACCTAGGTTCCGGACTCAAATTAAAAAACTAAATCCTTTCAAACAGTTGCAAACAAAGTTTCTGCGACTACACCTTTTGTGAAAGCCTTGTTTTTTATTGGCT
>CAYPIW010000240.1:0-37130 GCA_964410925.1 uncultured Desulfobacteraceae bacterium | reverse complement strand
TAAGCTCATAGCTTTGCACTCGGGGTTGCCGCTCCCTTTGGTCCCTCTCGCCTCCGGCTCGCCTTACGCTTCGCTCCAGCCCTTCAGACCTTTCCTCACAGAAACGCCCTTGCCGTCGGCTAATACTTTTGTTAATGTACTAAAAACATTAACATTAACAGGATTCACGTATAGGGGACTTTCACCCCATAAGTTCACGCCCATGCCGGGCGTACACATTTTTTTTGAACAGGTCGCCAAAATGCCGGCGCCTGTGAAAAACTCGTTGGCAGTGGAGATCAGGCCAGCATTAGGCGCACATCAAACATGAAAGGGGGGTGCTATGAGCACAAAAGCAGGAGACATTCTCGAACTGAGCGTTGCCGAGAGGATTCAAATGGTCGAAGACATATGGGACAGCATTGCGGCCGTCCCAGAGGCCGTTGCGCTCACCGAAGAACAGAAGAAGGAACTGGATCGCCGGCTTGAAGCATATCACCTGAATCCTGATGCCGGGTCTCCTTGGATCGAAGTTAGGGAACGAATTCGCAATCGGTCCAGATCATGAAGAAACCGTTGATCGTCAGAGCGGAAGCAGAAGCCGATCTTGCCGAGGCATACCAGTGGTATGAGCAACAAGTTCGTGATTTGGGCGGGGAGTTTCTCTTGTGCGTGGATGCTGTGATGGCGTCAATCGAAAGAAATCCTCAGCTTTATCCGGTTGTGTACAAAGGCATTATCAGGCGTGCACTTATACGGCGTTTCCCTTATGGAGTGTTCTTTGTCGAGGGAGAGCGAAGCGTTTCCGTCATTGCAGTGGCCCACGCGAAGCGGAACCCGAGAGTTTGGCAAGACCGAGCCTGACAACAAGCGAACAGAGGAATCTGCCAATCGGGTAGCTGAGGGTTTTTTCTCTGTCAACCCCCACACCACCCCCGAATAGCGGGATCGGTGACCGGCAAGCGGGTCCCCTCCGGAGACGGACAAGCGCACTGCGCGGTTTACTTAAATTACCGGACCGTCCGCCGTCGCCCATACGGGCTATGGCGTGACAAGTTAGTTGGGTAATCAATCCTCCAAGGCGGATAAATGTTCACCCACATGTTTTTGATGGTTAACGCCTGGACGGGAACGCGCCGAGAAATCGGCCAACTCACAGTATGCAAGAAACTGGCTGCAATACCGGTGGAGCATGATGCCCCCTCCCTTTTGTGGTCATGCTCCATCATTAACCACCCATTAATAAAAAATAAACTGCGCTAACTGCGGGGTTTGTTGGTTAGCCTAAAATAGTCCTTGACCGTTTCGCTTATGATGGCTATACTTCGGATATACACAAGGAGGTGGTCAAATGCTTGCAAAAATTCAGAAATGGGGAAATAGCCAAGGGCTTCGTCTTGCAAAAAATCTGCTTGCCGATGCGCAGCTGAGCGTCGGTGACGAGGTGGATATCAGTGTAAAAGACGGCATTATGATTGTCACGCCTGCCAAAAAGATACGCGGCAAGCACAGTCTTGAGGAGCTGGTCGCACATATTCCTGAAAATTACCAAACCGGCGAAGTCGACTGGGGTGCGCCGGTTGGTAAGGAGGTCTGGTAAATGGCTGCTTATGTCCCCAAGCAAGGGGACATTATCGCGATCACTTTTGATCCACAATCCGGTCATGAGCAGAAGGGGCGACGTCCTGCTTTTGTAGTCAGCAAGGATCTGTTCAATGAAAGCACAGGTTTGGCTATTGTCTGTCCGGTTACGAACACAGAGCGAGGTTTCCCCTTTCACGTCCCTATTCCAAAGGACAGTAAGCTGACAGGTTTCATTATGGTTGAGCAGGTTAAATCTGTTGATTTCCGCGCTCGGCGTGCCAAGCGAATCGAACATGGCAATGATGAGGTGCTGTCTGAGGTGCTGTCCATACTGGATGCCTGCATCTATTAGCGGGCCAACTGGAAAATATTTTTGATAATTGCTATCCAATTGTGACCTGCCCGATCATGTTTTGCAATGGCAGGCGGGGCGAAGCGAATCAAGTTCGGAAGTTATTACCCATATTTTAAGAGAATCAGGTATGATGAATGTTTTAAGAAGTGCATTGCTGGCAATACTGATTACGGTTTTTACCGGGTCCTGCTCTGTAATATCTCAACAAATTCGGGAGGAATCCATACCGCCGATGGATTTTAAAATACTTGTTCAGGAACCGAATAAATATAAGGGAGATACCGTGATCATAGGCGGGTACATCCTGGAAACCGATAATTTGGCGGATCAAACCATTATTAAAGTCCTGCAAGCCCCACTGGGTGCAAGAAACGAGCCCAAATCAAGAGATGATTCGGAAGGAAGATTTATGATTTTGCAAAAGGGCTTTTTGGACCCGGAAATTTACTGCAAGGATCGTAAAATTACCGTGGCGGGAACAGTAGTTGGCTCCGTGGTCGAAAAAATTGATGAATTTTCTCATCCGTATCTCAAGATCCAAAACCGTGAAATATACCTGTGGCCGAAAGACCAGGAGTATCTATCCGCTCCTTACTATGAACCCTGGGTTTATCCATACCCCTTCTATTGGTATCCGTATCGCCATTATTATCCCTACTACTGGTAGGAGGAAAACATGATCATCAAGCGATACGGATACATGCTCTTCGTTTTTTTTGATACGGATGGCAATTGGGAGACTCTTTAAATGTCGGATGTTGAAATAACGAGAAATTATATACCCGGCTGTATCGGTCGAGTTGCTGAACTTCATGCCAGCTATTACCATGATCACTGGAAATTTGGGCTCTTCTTTGAAGCCAAGGTGGCAAGCGAGCTTTCAAAGTTCCTCGGTCGATACGACGAAAGGCGCGACGGTTTTTGGACCGCGCGGATAAAAAATCGTATTGAAGGCTCTATAACTATCGACGGAATCAACGCTCAAAGCGAGGGGGCGCATCTTCGGTGGTTTATCCTCTCATCCGGGCTGCGTGGGCACGGTGTTGGCAATACACTCATGGAGAAGTCCTTAGATTTCTGCAAGAGGAGCAATTATGACCGCGTCTATCTCTGGACATTTGACGGTCTTCATGCCGCACGTCATCTTTATGAAAAGTTTGGGTTCCGACTCATAGAGCAGCATCAAGGAACGTAGTGGGGAACAACGGTCAACGAACAAAAATTTATTTTTGATTTACCGGAAAATTTCACAAAACCGGCCGTTTCACACGTCCGGTGAAAACGAATCATTCACGGGAATGGGATTTCTTACGAGATCATATGAGGGCCTGATGCCTGGGATTCTAATCTTTCTAATTTTTCTTCAAAAACAGCCCGCTGCGCTTCAATAATACCGGAAAATTTCATCAGTTCATCATAAAGTTTTTCGATGTCCCCTTGGCAACGATGAATCGACTTTGAGAGTTCCGCTATTTTGCCACCGTCCCCGGCCTGTGTGGCATTTTGCATGGCGGCATGAAGTTCAGCAAGCGTTTTTTCATGTTTCTCAATATGGGTTTCGGTCCGGTGGAGACTCTGCTCAAGAGGTTTGAGAATTCTGCCACGTTCTTTAATAACTTCCGAGCGCCTCCGTCTCATCTCTTTTTTGGACAAGGGTGTTCGGGTGTTCTCCTCTTTATTGCCCCCGGAACCGGATACCCAAACATTTTTAACATCTTTTTCATCTTCCCATCCGCCTTTTTCCAGAAATCGCTGGTAACCGCCTTCGAACACATAAATTTCTTCATTATGAAATACAATCAGACGTTCGGCTATGGTTTTTAAAAACATCTCGTTGTGAGTTACCATCACCACCGTCCCGGCAAAACTATCAATGGCGGCCAGCAGCGCATCACAGGATTCCAAATCAAGATGGTTGGTGGGCTCATCCAGCAGCAGCAGGTTCACCGGCGTCGCCAGAATTTTTCCGATCAGCACCCTGCTTTTTTCACCGCCGGAGAGTACCCCGATTTTTTTCAAGGCATTATCGCCCTCAAACAGCATGGCGCCGCAGATATTGCGCGCCTGCTGCCGATCCATATCTGAATGCGAATAGAGAATTTCCTCTTCAACGGTTCGGGTATGGACCAGGCTATGAATATTGGTTTGTTCAAAAAAACTTTTCCGGACATCGGGGTGTAAGACGATGTCACCGCTTTGGGGTCTGAGTACGCCGGCCAGTAGTTTGAGCAGCGTGGTTTTACCTTTACCGTTTTTTCCCACAACACAGATTCGATCTTTTGATCCGATGGTAATATTAAAATTCTTTATTAACGGCTTGCGGGAGTCGTAAAAAAAGCATAACTCCCTGGCGCTCAATACGTGCTTCCCCAAAAAAGGGCTGCTTTTAAACGCAAAATCCAGGGTCTTGAGTTTCTCCAGTTTTTCTTGTCTTCCTGTTTTGGCCAGAGTTTTAATTCGTGACTGTACCAGATTGGCTAGTCTGGCCTTGGCCCTGAAACGCGCAATAAACTGTTCAATTTCTCTGCGTCGTCGCTCATCTTTAATCCGGGTCTTTTCATGAACCTCTTCTTCCTGGGCAAGCTGGGCGTAAAATTTCTCAGTATTTCCAAGAAGTTTACGCACCTTTTTGCGGTATATTCCCATGGTATGGGTGACCAGTTTATCCATAAATCCCCTGTCATGGGTGATGAGCATCATTTCACGGGGCCAGTTCATCAAAAAGCGCTCGACCCAACGGATGGAGGTTATGTCGAGATAATTGGTAGGTTCGTCTAACAGCAATAAATCCGGTTCGGAAACCAGTACTTTGGCAAGGTTCAGACGAACCTGGAATCCTCCGGAAAAATCAAGCGGGTGGCGTTGCATATCGTCTGTGCTGAAGCCCAAGCCCATTAAAACTTTCTCGACCTTCCAGTAGTGGTCCCGTTCCTGGGCCGGCAACCCGGTCATAGCTTCTTTAAGAACAGTATCTTTAGTAAAATTAAGGTCCTGGCGAACGTAACCGATGCGATAATGTTTGGGGAGACTTATGGTTCCGCTGTCCGGAGACTCTTCTCCGATGACGATTCGAAAAAGGGTTGTTTTTCCGTGTCCGTTGAGGCCGACCAGTCCAATTCGTTCCTTAGGGTTGAGCTTGAAACTGGCGCCCTCAAACAGAATTTGAGAACCAAAACTTTTATGGAGATTTTCAACACCGATCATATGTTATTTAATGGCAAAACCGGCTGGCCGCTCCATTAGAAACGGTCACCGTTTCTTCCACCTCGTATTGGGCGTCACCGTCGTGTTGATCTCGGGCTTCGTATTGATCTTGAGCCTGTTGGAAATTTTCCTTTGCCTTATGACGGGTCGACAAAAATAAGTTGGAAATGTTCTCCAGGCCTCTTCTGTCCTTCATTCTTGTTTCCGAACTGTCTTTTTCCATTTAAAATGCGCCCGCGCTCACCCCCATTTTTCATTTAGTTCCTTAGTTGTGAATTTTGTGCTTTTTGTGCCAACACTTTTTTATTCATCCTGCGTTTCCCTGAGGCGGATATTGTAACGAATCACCGTCTCAAAGAGATTGTTCCCAAATTCCTCTTTAACCTTCTTTAAAACGATCCTGGAGTAGCGCGTCCTGAGATCATACATGGTGATACGCGCACGAGATTTAACATCATGACCGACTTTCTCCTTAAGCAAAGCAATGATTTCTGAAAGTTTGGCAACCCCCGAAGAAAAAACAACCTCATATCGATGGGGATAATCACCTCCTCGCAGGCACGATGGGCATTAAAACACAGATGCCCAATGCTTGGGGGACAATCGATCACAATATAGTCATATGGTTTTTCGAGTGCCTGAATCGCCTTCAAAAGCCCGTCTTCCCTGCCCTCCATTCCTGAAAGCTCTTGTTCCACTTCACTGAGAATCACGCTTGAGGGAGCAATATCAAAATTGTCTTTAATCGACACTAAAATATACTTAATCCCTCTCTGTTGTTTTCCTTCTGATACCCTCTAAGGCCTCACCGTATCCCGGATAACGGAATGGCGTATAGGCAGGGGCTTAAAAACTTTAATCCGGTTATTTTTCTCTGAGCAAAGGATGGAACAGTTCAATTTCTTTTTCCAGGGTGTTACCGTCCCTTTCAATCCGGATCTCAAGCCTGCTCCCGATTTTGCTGTAAAACAGCGCCAGTTTTAAGTCGGCCAGAGATGTTATTGACTGACCTGCAACCGTTTGAATAACATCACCCGCCTGCAATCCTGCTTTCTCGACAGGACTTTTATGAAGAACACCCATGACTTCAAGACCGTTATCTTTTTCTTCGACCGTTACCCCCAGTTGGGGGGATTTTTCTCCTTCCAATTTTGCGGTAATCAGGACATAATCGGCAATTCCGTTTTCAATTTCTTCATCCTGCACAATAACCGTAAACGGTTCGTGGTTTCTCCGGTACAGACGGTCTGGAATCCCATATTTATGTCTAACATGACCATTTCCCGCCAATATCACCAGTTTGCGTCCAGGATTATCCGTTAGGAATTTCTGGGCGGATTCCGCCATGACTTCATCCCACAGAATTTGTGCCTGGTAAAAATAACTAAAATTTTTTAACTCCCCTTGTCCTTCATGCAACAAAAACACCTCGTTCAAATCTTTCCTGTAACGTTCATTTGAAAAATCCATGGAACCGGGAAGCTGTTTTTTCTCATTATCAGATAGACTGTATATGCCGTCACGGGCAACTTTACGGCTGATCTCACCGTGAATGTTGAGGGCCACGAGGGGCAAGTTTTGCCGTTTGAGATAATCGATAACCGGTTTATACAAATTGTAATCGTACCGCCACGTGCTGAAATATTCGGTCTTTTTCAAAAATTTACGCTCATCAATCCTCCCGGCCAGGTAGTCATTTACCACCGGTTGAAAAGGTTTTTGGAACATTTCCATACCCACAGCCAGGTTACATCCGGCGTTGTGCATCTTTTTAATGAGCTGCAGCTGGTTAATATGGTGGGCGAACCGGTCGTGCCGTTCCCCTATGTAAATAATACGGGATGCCGCAAGATATGGAATAATACTGTCTATGGTTGTAAGCTTGTCGGGCGTTAAAACACGGGGCGACGGACGCGACAGCACCAGGATGCCGCTATCTGCCTGAACGCTCTTTTTGCAGATGTTCTGTCCGCCGTTAAACACCAGCTCGGTGTATTTGCCGTAATGAGGTATTTTGCGCTGAACCGCCTGGGCCTCTGTTTTGTTTTTGGCATGTAACAAAGCAATGCGCTCCAATATGTTATATGGATTTTTATAAACTTTAATCCGCACGCCTTCTTTTGGAACCGCCTGTTTTCCTAAAAGCATATTTACCGCAGGATTATTAAACCCCGCAATGAGCAATGAATTTTCTTTGATATCCCGAAATGAGAGGGTGTCCGGGGGTACATATCTCAAATTTTCAACTTCAAGGGCGTCGATAATCGGTTGATATGTTCGCCGCTGCCCGGATGAAACAACCACAATCAGCTGTTGCTTGCCCATGATGGCGGCCAGAGTCGGGGGAATTTCTTCAGGTGCTAAATGTCGCATCATGGTATAGTCTTCATCAATGACCGCTTTGGTAGGCATCTCATCCATAAAAAGACTGATCTGTTCTTTAGATTTTTTCGTATGCACGAATTGCATGCGTTTGCCCGTGTCGGTGTGAAAAGATACGGGAATAACCAGCGGATAAGCCTCCTTTTTTTGTAATAGTTCGAAATTTAGCCTAAGTTGTCCCTGCTGGACAAGTAACCTGGCATTTTTTACTTCAAGCCGAGGGATGTCTTTGCGGCCAAGCCAGGGTCCGAAGTATGGTCTCAGTTTTTTTCCGGTTGTTTTTTCAAAAGCCCGCTGTATATCCTGCCAGGAAGCTTTGCGAAAGCCATTGTCATGGATGAAGTCCCGTATGGCTGCAAAAAACAGATCATTCCCATAGATCTCTCGCAATCCATGAAAGATCATTGCTGATTTTCCATAGCCGATGACTGCCTGGGCTTTATTTTGTCTGCTGAAAAAATCACTCACGGATATGGCCTTATCGGCAGTTACATAGGCATCGTAATCCAAAAGAATTTGTTTGCGATACCCTGAGTCTTTGCCCTCAAGAGCGGCATAGTGATGATCCGCCAGATAAGTGGTGAGTCCTTCCGCCCAATTTCCGGATGCAAAATCGATAAAAATAAAATTTCCAAACCATTGGTGCAAAATTTCATGTCCCAAAGACGTCTTGACAATAAATGGCAACTTCACCACCTGCTTGCCGATCAGAGAAAACGTCGGCATTGAACAGCCTGTGGGAAACATATTTTCCACAATAGCAAAACGCTTGTATGGATAGGAGGTCAGCATGGTCTCGTACAGTGCCAGATATTTTTTAGTATGCGCAAGATACGTATCTGCAAGCTGAGCATCTTCTTTGAAAAAATAAGATTCTATACCGATATTATTATAATGGTCTTTTTGCAGAACATACCGGGTTGAAGCCGCCAGATGCAAACTGTCCAGTGGGTGATTGAATTTAAAATCAAACCGTTTTGTTTTTCCATGTTTTTGGATGAATACGGATTCAGATTCCGAGATGGCGATAAAATTTTCCGGTAAGGTTACGGAAAGATCATACTCAGCCAGAACATTCGGACGCGGATACCAGCTGTCCATTAAAAACACATTGTCTTTGTCAATGAAATTGGTATCCTTTTGACTGAACAGGGCCTCATAACTTATAATTATTTCTTTGCCGGCTTGCACAGACAGATGAATGCTGTCATGGGCGGTGGTAATATCAGTAACCCCATCCACGTTCAGCTCACGCAGATTATGAACACTTAAATTAATTTTCATATCGGCGTAAGCTTTAATACGGGCCGTCCCGGTGAGTTTCCGCTCATGGGGGGTTATCTGAACCCCCAGCGCATACTGAAGATGAGCACTCCAGCCCATTGCGGGAAAACAAACCATCAAAAGAAAAAAAAGAAATTTTCTCATGTTCTCATCCAATAATCAAATGGTGACCTGTCCCCTGGTACCTCTGAAGGCCCGAAACCGGACTACCGGGAAAAAGGATCCATGAGGAATAACCATGGGGTTTTTGATTCATCTTTAAAGATATTTTTTAAGCAGATGAAATGAGACGTTATCAATTCGGAAGACAGTACTAATGGATGATCTTATGCCTGAACGAAAACTCCTTGTTTTTGTTCGGGCACTATCTCGGTCTGAAAGATTTGCTTTTAATCCCCCAGATGTAAAATTTAACCCAATCAAAACCAAACTTAAGCAATGCTACATCATCGGTCCGGATTTTTTTTAACCGTTCGGAGGTTACCTTGTATCGTTTTAAAAATGTGCTGTTGAATAAAAAATCACGAAATTGATCGATATTGTAAGTTGCCATAAAGGCCATTTTTGCCCTGGGCCCTTCCGGCCCCTGAGAGCCCCAGGGATCGGTTTGAAACAAACGTTTTACCTCCGACCAGATCAGGGTCATTTTATTATACAACACCGTGTCCTGGTCCTTTGACCATGTTCGGAGTGTCCAGGTTTTTTTTTCGTGCTGCCCCAGACAGAATTCAGGCGGTCTGAAAAAATAAATAAGTTCTGTTTTTTGAAGGCTGGCATCATAAAAAACACCCTGTTCAATGGGAAAGGTGCGGCAGGTGTCCGGACGGTCGGGATAAACCGAGCAGCCGGATTCAAGCAGAAACGGACAGGTTCTTTCTTCGTTTTCAGTCATCCGAAGAAGCACTTCCGGAAAAAAATCGGAGGATCGCAACACAATATCCACATATTTGTCAATGAACTCGTCTGTAGAAATCTGGAGTCTGTTTTTCAGCCGGATCACATCGTAAGGGTACAAAAAAAGCTTAAGATTGCGGCAACATCGATTAAAACAGGCAATGCCCGGGTAACATCGGAAATTAAAATTATCTCCCTGTTTAAGTCTTTTTCCGGGCAGTTTGTCTATGTTTTTTATTTCTATATATTTCATTTGTCGATCTTGCTTCAATAACCACCTAATGTGCTTAAAATTTAAACATTAAAAGCTTGTTACCATCTGAGCCACGGTCATTTTTATCTTTCTCGTCATACCGACCGCCTGCTTCAGTTCCTTTTCCAGTTCGGCCATTTTTATATAAAAGGGGGTGCGGTCAAATTCCAAGCGCTCTTTTCCCTGGCACTGTTCGGTAAAAACCTCGCACCCCTCGGCATATAACATCCCCTGACCGGGCCTCTGAAGTACGTGGGGAATACCATGCAATCTGCATATCATTGGCCGATACGGATAAATCAGACACAAATTGTTAACATTAAAGGGACACATCAATCTGACAGGAATCCCTTTTTCATCGGCCTCACGGGTTTTCCGGCAAACTTCCAAAGCCCTGTGCGTCACCTGAACCTTCTGTTCATTAACCAGGGTATGGTACCCTTTCATGACATAAAGGTATTCCAAAAGGGTATGATGATAGAAGCGGGTAAAACAGCAACTGTCATCGCAACCTGTACAATGAAAATTATAATAATCGGCAGCTTGTTGATATTTTTTATCCATGGCTGAATAAATTATTTTTAACTGCTCTAAGAAAGTCGCATAGGGTTTGCCATATATTTTCGGCAGCTTTTGCAGTATACCTGTTTGTGACTTCATGGTTGCATCGCAAAATGGTCGAAGATAAAAATGGTTTGGGCTAAAATTGACGCATGTGGGTAAAAAGTTTTTTTTGAAACCCTCAAAACTGAGGTGAAGGGAAAAAGATTTTTGCGTAAAGGCCAAGAGCGCATCGGTCGGTCATGCTCGCGATGAAATCACAAACAGTCCTCTCATCAGGTTGCTTATCATTATAGCACGCTTCCATATGCATGGCTTTGAGTTCTCTTTTTAACATGTCTTCGTTTTCCAGATAGTATGTGTAGAGTTCGGACAAAATCTTTTTGGCCTTGATGAATTCTCCATGGACCTTTGGTGAACGATACACCTTATTATAAAGGAATTCCCTGAGTTCCGTCATACCAGAATACACCTCATCGCTCATTCGCAAACACAATTTGCCGTCGCGAACGGTCGTTGAAAATACAAGATCTTTAATCATGGTATTTGCGCGTTCGGAATGCGTACGTCCAAGAATTTTAACACATGAATCAGGAACTTGATTTTTGCTGATAACACCGCTTCGGATGGCATCATCCAAATCATGATTAAGATATGCCATAATGTCAGCAATACGGACGACATTTCCCTCGATTGTAAAGGCCCGTTCGTCGGGATCATCCGGAATAATTTTTCCATACCCCTTGGAATGCTTTAAAATTCCGTCTCGAACCTCATAGGTGAGATTCAGCCCCTTACCGTTTTTCTCCAACACATCAACCACACGCAGGCTCTGTTCTTTATGCGTAAAATCCGGTGAATATATTTCTTTGAGAATTGTCTCACCGCCATGGCCAAAGGGGGTATGACCCAAGTCGTGGCCCAGGGCTATGGCCTCGGTCAGATCCTCGTTAAGACGCATGGCGCGTGCTATTGTTCTTGCTATTTCCGATACTTCGAGTGTATGGGTAAGGCGGGTTCGGTACTCGTCGCCCAAAGGAGACAAAAAAACCTGGGTTTTATACTTTAGACGCCTGAAGGCATTGGAATATACAATCCGGTCCCTGTCCACCTGGAAAGCGGTTCGGATAGGACAAAGAGGTTCTTTTTTCATACGTCCCCTGGATTCGGCGCTTAAACATCCGAACGGAGACATAAAGCCCTTTTCACGTTTTTCAAATTCTTCACGAATATTCATATGATGACAGTTATTCACAGGAAGAATAAATTGTAAAGCAATATTTGAAACTTTACATCCCGAAAATCTTGGTCTATGTTTTTATCGGTTGCAATTGAATGTTATGTATTTTCTTAAAAAAAATATTTTCCGGTTCGACAGTTGAGACGACCGGATGGTCACTCGCGAAAACTTAAAAAATATCAGGTATAGAGAGGGTTGAGAAGGTTGAACAATACACAAGGGCATCATCTCATACTCGGCGAACTGGTCGATTATATTACCGGTGAAACCATCGAGGACACCCATGACGAAAGATACAGACAGAAACTGGCTCGCCTTCTTGTGGAACATAAAGGATATCTTAAAAAAGAGATCGAAGCCAACCGTAAACTTTTTATAACGGCCGCTGACAAGACAGCTGTCTTAACTATAGATTATACCATTAAACTTGCGGGCAAACTCTGTATTATTCTAAAATATGCTCCCGGTTCTCTGGTAACCCGTCATCGTTCCGCGCTGGCTGCCTCAAGACTCGTGGCCCCTTATCAGGTGCCGATAGTTGTTGTAACAAACGGTGAGGATGCAGACATTCTCGAAGGAGCGACCGGCAAGATCATCTCAACGGGCCTTGACTCCATACCTGAAAAAGTTAAACTCATTAACAAAATTGCCAATACACATTTTGATCCTATCTCACCCAAACAGGCTGAAATGGAATCTAAAATTATTTATGCTTTTGAAGTCAATGGAAGCTGTATGTGCGACAGTAGCCGGTGCAAATTGTAACATCGCCCTTAAAAGAATATGATATTTATATGCTTGAACAAAAAAACTCAGAGAACCACGTGGATTATAAACACTTCATGGGCAAGGCATTGATAGAGGCAGGAAAAGCGCTGTCTGCGGGGGAATTCCCGGTAGGCTGTGTCATTGTACATGGGAAAAAAATTTTGGCAACCGGTTACAGAAAAGGTACATTAGGAAATTTTCCAAATGAAATTGAACATGCCGAAATCACAGCATTAAAGCAACTAACTGATTTAAAAATAAATACCCACAAAAACAAAGTCGTTCTTTTTACAACTTTAGAACCCTGTATTATGTGCCTGGGCGCGATGATTCTAAGCGGTATCAGTGAAATCGTTTATGCCTATGAAGATATAATGGGGGGAGGCACAAACTGTGACTTGACCAAGCTGACTCCGCTTTATAAAAATAGTGGAATTTCTATTGTACCGAGCATTTTGCGCAAAGAGAGCCTGAAACTTTTCAAGGCTTTTTTTAAAAATCCAAAAAATGCATATTGGCGCGGAAGTCTCTTGGCCGAATATACTCTCAGCCAGTAAAACCATTTTGAAAATTCTATGAGCCCAATGGATCATCACCATAACAGAAATTTTTTTAAGTCCGTCAGCGGACGTTGCATAACTCGGCTTTGTGATTTTATATTCGGATTTATTCACTTGCATTTTTTACTTGCATTTATTAATATTCTTATATATTTCAAGATTCAATTTAGGGTGATGGTTCACGATATGGAATACGCACAAACGGGTTGCCCGGTAATTCTATATTGGAAGCACAGGCAATAATTCACGGCTCAGGAGGTGAAGGCATAGCTATACCAAAACGTACAAATAGGACGAACAGGTCAAGCAGAATTAATATTAACAGAAATATAAGGGCAAAAGAGGTCCGGGTAATAGATCCTGACGGCAATCAGATCGGAGTTATTCCTACTTACAAAGCAATTGCTGTTGCCAATGATTTTGGTCTTGACCTGGTGGAAATTTCTCCCAACGCCAGTCCGCCTGTCTGCAAAATAATGGATTACGGACGGTATAAATATGAACTGACCAAAAAAAGACAGGAAGCAAAAAAGAAGCAGACCACATTTCAGCTAAAGGAAATAAAATTACGTCCAAAGACCAGTGAACACGATCTTAATACCAAAATTAATCATATCAAAAAGTTCATTGAAAGAAAGGACAAGGTCAAGGTAACTGTTATTTTCAGAGGACGTGAGATTACGCTTTCTCAGCTGGGTCGGGAGTTACTCGAAAGGGTTATTAAAGAAACCGAGGAAATTTCATCGGTCGAACAATCGCCCAAATTTGAAGGCCGCACAATGATTATGGTCCTATCACCGAAACAATCAACAAAATGATTGTATTCAAATAGTATCGACAAATTCGAATTTTTACGAATTGATCATAATTGCCCGCGAGGTAAGTTTTTGATAATACTGGGGATTTAAAGCAACTCAACTAATCAAGAAAAGTATTTTTGCTTATTTTTTCATAAAGATGGCGTGGGCTTGCATATGTCTGTGACTCACGCCATCTATGTTTAAATAACGGAGAAAATATCATGCCAAAAATTAAAACAAACAGAGCTGCTGCAAAGCGCTTTAAAAAAACAGGTACAGGCAAATTCGTCTTTTCAAAATCACATGCAAATCATATTCTAACAAAAAAAACCACTAAACGAAAACGTTCGTTACGGCAGACTCAACTCATCAAAAAATCCGACAAAAAGATGGTCAGTCTGCTTCTTCCCAATGGATAGTGGATTTATGCCGAAAAATGTGGTAGTTACAATTTTTTTGGGATGAAAATTTCAGCGCTGCCAAAGACACCTTTGAAAAACGTTTAATTTTGTACACCCGGTTAAATCCGTTTTTGTTATTTAACCAAGGTCTCACAACGTGTGCTTGGCTCTGTCTAAGCCGTGATAGTCTCACTGGTATCGAGCATACGTCAGAGTATTACTGAATCAGAATATTTAGGAGAAGATTGATGCGAGTCAAAAGAGGTTTTAAAGCAAACAGACGTCGAAAGAAAATTTTGAAGTTGGCGAAAGGGCATCGTGGAGGCCGCAGCAAACTATTTCGTACCGCAGCTGACGCTGTGGATAAGGCGCTTATGTATGCGTATCGGGATCGTAAGGCACGCAAGCGTGATTTCCGGAAACTCTGGATCACAAGACTTAATGCCGCGGCACGAATGAACAGCCTGTCTTACAGTAAATTTATACACGGATTAAAACTTGCCGGCATTAATCTGGACCGAAAAGTTCTGGCTGAATTGGCAATATCTGATCCATCGGGATTCGCTCAAATCGCAAATTTAGCAGCCGAACAGCTATAGCCCAATGTCTCTGAAATGTTACAGCTCAAAAACTTAGGGCTTCGCTCCGCCTGTCATTGCAAGTTCGCCAGCCAAGCCTGACCGGCATTCGCCTGAGTCGCAACCGATGGCGGACGGACAAGGCGAGGCGGCCCGGGGCACGAGCGGCAGGCCCAATTGGAATAAAACGAAAAATTGGAAAAAACCATAGAACAGATTAAAAAAGAGGCTCTGAAGGAACTTGAAGGTGCTTCTGATAGTGAGAGCATCAAAGCCCTTTCGGTCAGATATTTGGGTCGAAAGGGCGTGGTGACTCAATATTTGAGGAATATTTCAAACCTGCCAAAGGAAAGCAGACCGGAAGCAGGAGAAAAGGCAAACCAAACAAAAAAAATCCTTGATGAGTTATTCAAAAACGCCTTAAAGCAACGTGAAACTTTGTCTTATGAAACAGACGAGCGGATTGATGTTTCGCTTCCCGGAAGAGTCGTCCGTCGAGGATCGTTGCATCCGATTACGCGGATTACTCAACAAATATGCGATATTTTTATACGACTGGGATTTGATGTCGCGGAAGGACCTGAGGTTGAAACAGATTATTACAATTTTGAAGCCCTTAATATTCCTAAAAATCATCCTGCGAGAGATATGCAGGACACATTCTATATATCCAACAACGTTGTCCTTCGTACGCATACGTCTCCCACTCAACCCCGAATAATGGAAAAGCAAAAACCTCCGGTGAGAATTATTGCGCCCGGCAAGGTATATCGCTGCGACTCCGATTTAACACACACGCCCATGTTTCACCAGATTGAAGGACTTCTGGTGGATGAAAACGTATCATTCGGTGACCTTAAGGGAGTCTTGACCACATTTGTTCACCAGATATTCGACCCTGAGACCAGTCTTAGATTTCGACCCAGCTTTTTTCCTTTTACAGAACCGAGTGCTGAAATTGATATTCGATGTGTCATGTGTAAAGGAGGGGGATGCAGAGTCTGCTCCTATACCGGATGGCTTGAAGTCATAGGAGCCGGCATGGTTCACCCCGCAGTGTTTGAAAACGTTGGATACGATACCACCTGTTATACGGGTTTTGCTTTCGGGATGGGCGTGGAACGGATTGCCATGCTGAAATACGGAATTGATGACATCCGCAGGTATTTTGAAAATGATCTAAGATTTTTAAGGCAGTTTTAACATGAAGATCAGTTTAAGCTGGCTAAAACAATACATTGACGTTGCTATAAATGTTAACGATTTGGCCAACGCCCTCACCATGGCCGGTCTTGAAGTTGAAGCGGTTTCAGACCGCTATAATTATTTAAATCGTGTTGTCATCGGCCGGTTGGCCAAGATTGACCCCCATCCCAATGCTGACAAATTGAAACTCTGCAGAGTTGATATCGGTAACCGAATGATCACTGTTGTTTGCGGTGCTCCCAATGTCAGAACTAATATGCTTGCACCCTGCGCCATGCCCGGCACCTGCTTCCCAAAAGGAACCATCCTTGAAAAAAATATCATCCGTGGAGAGGCTTCGGAAGGAATGCTCTGCAGCGAAATGGAACTTGGGCTTAGCGCCGATAGTGATGGCATCATGGAGCTTGGCCCAAACTATTCGGTAGGTTCTTTTTTTAACAAGGCCCTTGGCTTGTCAGACCCTGTGCTTGAAATTGACTTGACTCCAAACAGGCCGGATTGCCTCAGCATCATTGGAACGGCTCGCGAAATTGCGGCATTTCAAAAAAAAAAGGTGGCTTACCCTGAAATTTTTCTGCCGGAATCCTTTGATAACATTTCAGACTATACATCTATAACTGTAATGGCCCCTGAGCTTTGTCCAAGATATGCCGCCAGCCTTGTTTTCGACATTACGGTTGGACCTTCTCCATTCTGGCTTCAGGACCGTTTGGTTTCAGTAGGTTTGAAGCCCATTAACAATATTGTTGATATAACCAATTTTGTAATGATGGAAACCGGCCAGCCGCTTCATGCCTTCGACTTTGACCGTCTTACCGAAAACCGGATTGTGGTGCGCACAGCCAGGGAAGGTGAAGTCTTTATCACTCTTGATGGAAAAGAACGCCCCCTTGACCCGGAAATGCTTATGATTTGCGACGGTGAGAAACCGGTGGCCCTTGCGGGGGTTATGGGAGGATTGAATTCCGAAATTGAAGACACCACAACAAAGGTTCTTCTGGAAAGCGCATACTTTGATCCGGTTTGCATCCGAAAAACTTCAAAAAAAACAGGGTTAAACACAGATGCCTCACACCGTTTCGAACGTGGCGTGGATCCCAATGGAACCCTTACCGCATTAAATCGGGCAACTCAGCTTATTGTTGAAATCGGTGGGGGTAAACTTATTAAGGGTACCATCGATGCATATCCAACCCCTTTTCCCGAGAAGATAATCCATTTCAGCGTTCCGGCGTTAAACCGCCGACTGGGCACTTGCCTGGATATAAATGATGTTACAACCCACTTGAAATCCATTGAATTTCAGGTTGATAAAACCGGCAATGACGAACTTTGCGTTATTCCACCCTCCTGTAGAGTCGATATAACCCGATTTGAAGACATTACCGAAGAAGTTGCACGTCTATTCGGTTACAATAACATCAAAACAACCTTCCCGCTCATATCTGCTCAAAGCAGACAGCCATCAAAAAAAATCGAATTGCGGAATCGAATTAAATGCCTGATGATGGGGTTGGGATGCAGTGAAGCAATAAATTATAGTTTTATCAGCAGATCATCATGTGACCGACTCAATCTTGAACCGAACGACAAAAAAAGACAAGTCCTGGATGTGCTCAATCCTCTGTCTGAAGATCAGTCGGTAATGCGAACAACTCTTATACCCGGTCTTATTGAAACAATGAGGTATAATATATCGGTTCAGAACAGAAACCTAAAGCTGTTTGAGATCGGCAATGTCTTTTTTAACACAGGGGAAAAAGAAAGTCTGCCCGATGAAGTTGAAATGCTGGCAGGCCTCTGGACGGGAAAAAGAGTGGATGCGGTTTGGTTTTCCAGGGAGATCAATTGTGATTTTTATGATTTAAAAGGGGTAATTGAAGAAGTTTTAGGAAACTTGGGAATCGGCAACGTCATCTTTACCCGCATGCCGCCAGCATCCTGTTTTTATACAAAACCCGGATTTACAGCCCAGATTATTATTAAAAACGAGTTCATGGGACTCGTTGGAGAATTACATCCCAACGTATTGAGCAATTATGATTTAAAACAAACGGCCTTTATTTTTGAAATAAATTTTGATAAACTTATAAATCATATGCCGGGCACAAAATCCGTATTGCCAATTCCGAAGTTCCCGGCCACGTCAAGGGATATTACGCTGATTGTTAATAAGGATATTGAAGTGAACAATATCCTGCAAAACGTTATGGATTTAAATGAAGAGCTGGTGGAAAATTTATATCTGTTTGATGTTTTTGAAGGAGATCCTATTCCTGCAGGGAGAAAAAGCATCTCATTTAGAATAACCTACAGATCTTCCAATGAAACCTTGGAAGACAACCGGACAAATAATCTTCATAGGAGCATTTCGGACAGGCTGGTAGAAAAATTCGATGCAACCCTCCCGACCGTATAACCGATAACCCGTCAGCTTTTTAAAATTATTAACACTCGGTTGAGATCGACTTGTTTTAAAGGACGCACCCGTTGCCAACCTTTTAAAAGCCGTGGGTTAAAAAAATGCAAAACGACACGTCTTATCAAAAAGAGCTTCCGGATAAGCTTTACTTCAAGGTTGGAGAAGTAAGTGCAATTGTTGAAGTGCCGGCATATGTTTTGAGATTCTGGGAAGCTGAGTTTAAGAAGGTAAATCCCAAACGGTCCCCTACCGGTCAGAGGCTGTATAGAAAAAATGACATTGAGTTGCTTTTAAAGATAAAACATCTTTTGTATGAAAAGAAGTTTACAATTGATGGAGCCAGGCAGCATTTAAAGATGAGACCGGCCGAAAAAACCGAAAAATCTTCAATCACCACACTCGATGAAATACGCAATGAACTTAAAAGCATACGCGACCTTATCAGCTAACCCGAGTTCTATTTGCCAGCATCAAGTGACCAGCATCCGGTATCATAACTGCCCAATTTTTATACAATCTGTTTTTATTTAACAGGGTATAGTATTTCTCGGAATTTAATTGACGAATCTGAATTTTATTATTGAATTATATTGACAAGTGACTTTTATATATATATATATACTTCAATTATCCACGTGCGGGCATAACTCAGTGGTAGAGTACAAGCTTCCCAAGCTTGGAGTCGCGAGTTCAAATCTCGTTGCCCGCTCCATTGGTTGTTCGCCATGTTTGTTATAAAGGGTATGAGATCTGTGAAGCGTGTTTCCGATTTTAGTGGGATTCAAAAAGAGAAATTGGAAAAAGTGGCAAGTTTTTCAACGGTTTCTTATCTAAGCGTAGATTTTGACTATGTATGTGGTTTGGAGTTAATTTTTCCATTATGGTTAATTACATGAACAGATAAAGCCTCTCGATCCACTAAAAGATCTACTTGTATTAGAAGAAACGGGCGAAAGCCCGTTTTTTATTTTTTTATGGAAGGCCAAAGAAAAAAAATAAGTAAAAGACTGAAATCCAGAGTCAAGACCCGGAGACAAAAAAAACCGGATCCCGGACATAAAGAAAATATTTTTGAACAGGCACGAAACTTAATAGAACCGCTGTGTGAAAGCGAGGGGATGGAGTTGGTCCACCTTGAATATCAACGGGAAGCAGGCGGGAGGATACTCCGCCTTTTTATAGACAGCCCGGACGGAGTTACTCTCGACGACTGCGTGCGTATAAGCCGTCAGTCGAGCGACATTCTGGATGTATATCTTGAAAATACCGGGCCATACCGTCTGGAAGTCTCATCACCGGGACCCAATCGCCCCTTGGTGAAAAGGCTTGACTTTGACAGATTCAAAGGAAGCCGTGTAAAAATTAGGACCGCTCAATCTGTTGACGGGCAAAAAAATTTCAGGGGTGTGCTTATGGGCATATCTGAAGAGATGGTACAATTATCGGTCGATGGAAAACTAATATATATTCCCTATAAGGAAATTATTACGGCGCGACTTACTGATTAGCCTGGGCCTGTAATTAATTGAGCAATTAGAATATCATTCGAAGAAAAGTTGGTGTTTAGAGTATAACAAGGAAAAACCAATGTTTATAGCAGATATAAAACGTGTTATTGACCAGGTTAGCCGAGACAAAGGCATTAATCGCGAGGTGCTTATCAAAGCAGTTGAGGAAGCTCTGGAATCTGCCGCGAGAAAAAAGTTTGGGACCAGGGTAGATATTGAAGTTCAATACAATGACGCAACCGGTGAAATTGAAGTATTTCAATTTAAAGATGTGAGCAAAGAGATTACAGAGCCTGACATCCAAATAAGCCTTGAAGAAGGGCGCAAGCTGGATTCGGAATGCGAAATCGGTGACAGCCTGGGCACAAAAATGGATACGTCCACTTTTGGGCGCATTGCCGCACAGTCGGCCAAACAGGTCATTATACAGAAAATGAAAGACGCGGAAAGGGATGCTATTTATTCGAGTTTTATCGGTCGGAAAGGTGAAATTATAAACGGAATCGTACAGCGTTTTGACCGCAACGACATTATTGTTAATCTCGGGCAGACCGAAGGTATACTACCCTCACGAGAGCAAATTCCTAAAGAATCGTATCGACGGGGAGATCGTATCCGGGCATATATAATGGAAGTACTTCATGAAACTCGCGGCCCGCAAATCATTCTTTCAAGAACACATCCTGATTTTCTGACCTGTCTTTTCAAAACAGAAGTTCCGGAAATCAGCGAGGGCATCGTGACAATTATGGGAGCAGTCCGTGAACCGGGAATCCGCGCAAAATTTGCCGTGACTTCAAACGATTCTGATATTGACCCGGTTGGCGCCTGTGTTGGAATGAAAGGGAGTCGCGTACAGAACGTGGTTCAGGAGTTGAGAGGTGAAAAAATAGATATTATATCCTGGCATATTGATCCTGCAAAATTTGTATGCAATTCACTTGCACCTGCTGAAATATCCAGAGTTATTATTGATGAAGAGAATCAATCCATGGAAGTCATCGTACCTGACGAATTTCTTTCAATTGCCATCGGGAAAAAAGGGCAAAATGTTCGTTTGGCTTCAAAACTTACCAAATGGCATCTTGATGTCATTAGTGAAACACGATACAGTAACACCATGCAGGACGGCTACAACTCTTTGGTTTCATTACCGGGTGTTGGAATCAGCATGGCGGATGCTTTGTATGAAAAGGGGTTTTTTTCTGCTGAGGAACTCAGCCGTTCCACAGTAAAAGATCTGATCCAGATCAGAGGCATTGCCAAAGAAAAAGCCATTCAACTCATTGAAACTGCAAAAAAATATATGGCAAGCAGGGAGCGAATGAATGAAATATCCGATGAAGCTTTGTCGGATGCTCAAGCGAACGACCATGAGACTTCGGCGGATTCGGACGTTCAGGAAGTCTTAACCAAAGAAACCATCGATGAAATATCTGAAGAAGATATACTGGATGCTCAAGCGGACGACGTTGAGGCTTCAGTGGATCCGCACGTTCAGGAGATCTTAAAAGAAAATGCAGATACAGATGAACAGCCGTCCGGCCATTCGTCATCAGGAAATACTTCTGCAAACGATAAGGGATAACTAAAGATTCCGGTCGGGTGGGGTAACCCGGCCAAATTAACACACTGAGAATATACATAAAAAAATTCGGTAATAACCGAATTCAAGGGGGATGGATGGCAAAGATCAGAATATATGAACTTGCCAGAGATCTTAACGTAACAAATAAGGAACTGGTTGAAAAGATACGGAATATGGATATTTATGCAAAAAGCCATATGAGCTCTCTGGATGATGAAGATGTGACCAGGATAAAAAATAATTTACTTGGCACACCCAAAAAAGAGGTTGAGGAAACGCGCATAAAGCCCTCGATTATCCGAAGACGGAAAAAACGTGTGCCGCAAGCGCCGGTTCAGGCAAAGACGGCTATTGAACCGGAGCAGCATCCCGAAAAAACAACAGTTGCTGATCCACCGTCTGAAAAAACTCTTAAAGATAGAGAAATCCCCCCGGAAAAAGAACCGGAGGAACCTCCCAAGGAAGATGTTCCTGAAAGCGTTGCCAAAGAAAAAAAGGCTGAAGAGAAAGACACGCCAAGCAAGGCGGACACGCCTGAAGCAGCCGTTGCAGAACCCATTGTTTCGAAAGAAAAAGATAAAGTCGAGAAATCGGTTGCTTTAAAGAAATTAAAAAAGAAAAAAGCTATCAAAAAGATTAAAAAAGAGGTTCCGGCAAAGATTATTAAACTGCCCGTAGCCCCCGCCCCTGAGAAAAAAGCGCCCGAGATCGAAAAAGACCGGGTTCACATACCCGAAACAGAAATTGAAAAATTACCTGCACTGGGGGAAAAGGCACCCGAAAGCAAACCAGACCTGCAAGAAGTGCCGGCAAAAGATAAAAAGAAAAAGAAAAAATGGACAAAAGACATCGAAGAACCCGTAAGGGATAGAAAGTTTTTCAAAAAGAAAATTTCCTTTCGGAAAAAAGAGGTGGTTGAGGGGGCCGACCTTTATATTAAGGGTCATCGGACTCACAAGGGCCGCAAGGGTGCAAAAACTAAAACCACCCCCGTAAAACAAAAGCCTCTGATTACTATTCCTAAAGCCATAAAGCGTAGAATAAAAATTGATGACGCCATTGCTCTGTCTGAGCTGGCAAAACGAATGGGAATCAAAGCCGGAGAAATGATCAAAAAACTGATGGCCTTGGGTGTTATGGCAACCGTTAACCAGACCATAGACTTTGATACCGCCGTTCTTGTGGCCTCTGAATTCGATTATGAACTGGAAAAAGCTTCTTTTGAAGAAGAAGATGTTTTAAAGATGGAAAAGGATGATCCGGATAAGCTCATCGCCAGGCCGCCAGTGGTAACTATTATGGGACATGTGGATCATGGGAAAACCTCTCTTCTTGATGTGATAAGAAAAACCAAAGTCACTGAAAATGAAGCCGGGGGAATCACGCAACACATCGGCGCTTATTATGTATGCACGGATAAAGGCCAGATTGTATTTCTGGATACGCCGGGCCATGAGGCGTTTACTGAAATGCGTGCCCGTGGTGCCAGGGTCACGGACCTGGTAATTCTGGTTGTTGCTGCCGACGATGGTGTCATGCCGCAGACCATTGAGGCGATAAACCACTCCAAAGCCGCAAAAGTTCCGATCATCGTAGCAATAAATAAAATAGACAAAGACAATGCTGATCCTGAGCGTGTTCAGCGTGAACTTGCAGATGTGGGTCTTGTACCTGAGGATTGGGGGGGGGATACTATCTTTGTCAAGGTTTCTGCCAAGAAGAAACAGGGAATTGATGATCTACTTGAAATGGTTCTGCTTCAGGCAGAACTACTGGAACTTAAGGCAAATCCGGATAAGCTTGCCATGGGTTACGTGGTTGAAGCAAAACTGGATTCAGGCAGAGGCCCTGTTGCCACGGTTCTGGTTAAGCAGGGAACTCTGATGGTCCATGATGCGGTTGTCTGTGGGGTACACTATGGCAAAATACGAGCCTTGCTCAATGACCGGGGAGTACAGGTAACGTCCGCCGGGCCTTCAATGCCGGTTGAGATCATCGGGCTTTCAGGAGTTCCTAATGCCGGTGATGAGTTGCTTGCGCTGGCAGACGAAAAAAATGCCAGACAGGTCAGTTCGCATCGAACACAGAAACAACGATCTAAAGATCTGACAAAAACCAGCAGATTAAGTCTTGAAAAACTTTATGAGCAGATACAGACAAACCAGGTTAAGGATCTAAACCTCATAATAAAGGCCGATGTCCATGGTTCTATCGAAGCCCTTCAAGAGGCTTTGATAAAACTTTCCAACGAGGAGGTCAGGATTAATGTGGTCCATTCGGCTACCGGCACGTTGAGCGAATCTGATATTTCCCTGGCTGCCGTTTCTAATGCCATAATTGTAGGGTTTAACGTTCGTCCCACCTCTAAAATTCAGGCGCTTGCCCATGAAGAAAACGTGGACATACGTTTTTATAATGTCATTTATGATATTATAAAAGACATTAAGGATGCCATGCTCGGGATGATGTCATCTACTTTTGAAGAACGGATACTGGGAAAAGCCGAGGTTCGCGAAATGTTCCATGTCCCAAAAGTTGGGGCCATCGCAGGGTGCTATGTCACCGAAGGAAAAATAGTGAGGGGGCAGCCTGCGCGTGTGCTCAGGGATTGGGTTGTCTGTTATGAGGGTAAGATTTCTTCCCTCCGGCATTTCAAAGACGATATTAAAGAAGCGCAGAGCGGTTATGAATGTGGAATCGGTATCCAAAAATATAATGACATCAAGGTGGGTGATATCATAGAATGTTACTACCTTGAGGAAATCAAACCTGAATTTGATAAGTAGATATATACCTGGTGCGAATATAAATGAGAATGACATGGTTGTGGGGTTAGGAATTATCACATTCAGGCTGCATGACTGCCATTCTTTAAAAGGCAAAAGGAAGATCGTAAAGTCGATCATCAGCCGGTTGTGCAACAATTTTAACGTTTCGGTTGCAGAGATCGAATCAAATGACATCTGTCAAAAGGCAGTAATAGGGTTTGCCATGGTGGGTAACAATCGAAAGGTGATAAACTCAAAGATAGACAAAATTTTTAATCTTGCAGACGAGTTGAATCTGGCCGAGATTATCGACAGCGAAATGGAAATTATCAATTTATGAAACCGTTTGCACGATCTGACAGAGTCGGCGGTCAGATTCAAAAAATATTATCGGAAATATTGCTGAAAAAAGTTAAAGATCCTCGTCTTAAAAATGCCAGCATTACAGATGTAAAACTGTCTCGAGATTTAAGAATTGCACGGATATACTTCGTTACATCCGGCAACAAAGAAAACATTGAAGCGGCGTTAGAAGGATTTAAAAGTGCGATAGGGTATGTAAAACTTACGGTTGCCCGGCAGTTGGGGGTGCGTTATATGCCGGATTTCAAATTTTTTTACGATGAATCTTTTGACTACGGATCCCACATAGACAACGTTTTAAAGGCATTAAAAGCGGATAATGGAACAAATAATACGTTATTTGAGAAATAGCGACCATATTTTAGTTGCGACTCACACCCACCCGGACGGCGATGCCATCGGCTCTCTGATCGCCATGGGACTTTGCCTTGATGGTTTGAACAAAAAAATAACATTATACAATGAAAGCCCCATTCCTGCTGTATACCGTTTTCTCCCTGCAACAGACCGTGTGGTAAGGGATATAAAAAATAAAAATTACGATCTTGCGGTTATTCTTGATTGCGGAGATTTACAACGGATCGGGAAGGCTGTTTCAGCGGTCAGACAAATTCCGGTTATTGTCAACATTGATCATCATGTTACCAATACCCGCTTCGGTAATTTTCAACTTATAGATACTTTGGCATGTGCCACCACGGAAATCATATACCGTCTGATGAAAAAGATGAATGTCCCCTTTGACAAAGACATTGCCACTTCAATATACATGGGAATCTTGACCGATACCGGTTCATTTCGCTTTTCAAATACAAACCAGGCTGCTTTTTCAATCTGCCAGGAAATGGTAGGATTGGGCGTGGATCCTTATAATATGGCTCAACATGTATATGGAACATATTCCCTGGGCCGTATAAAGCTTCTTAATCTGGCCCTTGACTCTATTGAAATCTCAAATAACGGTAAACTGTCAATGATGACGCTGACACAAGACATGTTTAATGAAACACATACCCAGGCCGAAGATGCAGACGGTCTTATCAATTACGCAAAACGCATTCAAGACATCAAAGTGGCGGCACTGATAATGGAACACGGGAATAGCATAAAAAAATTAAACGCTTTTAACAGGTTTCACATCAGCCTCCGTTCAAATGGATCGGTTGATGTGGCTGCAATTGCAGCTTCGTTTGGCGGAGGCGGTCACTCCAGCGCTGCCGGATTCAGTATTGAGTCGACACTTTCTGATATAAAATTACAGCTATTGAGCATGGCTGATACCATATGACCTCAATTGAGGTATGACTTAACTTATGCAATTTGAACACAACGGAATCTTAGTTCTTGATAAGCCCGCAGGCATAACCTCAGCCAACGTAGTAGCCCGTGTAAAGAAATTGCTTGAAGCAAAAAAAGTGGGGCATACCGGTACACTTGACCCCATTGCTACGGGTATTCTGGTATGTTGTATCAACCGAGCAACAAAGCTCGCCAGGTTTTTCCTTCACGGCAATAAAAAATACGAGGCCGTTCTTTGCCTGGGCGTTGAAACAAACACACAGGATTCAACCGGAACGGTGACGTCCACATGTGATACCGTATTATTTTCTGAAAGAAAACTACGGTCCGTATTTAAGGACTTTGAGGGAACCATTGAGCAAATTCCGCCGGTTTATTCGGCATTGAAATGTAAAGGAACCCCCCTTTACAGACTGGCTCGAAGCGGCAAGCCAATTCAGAAACCGGCGAGACGCATCACTATTTTTAACACTGAAATACTTGGAATCCATCTGCCTTTGATACATTTTACCATTTCCTGCTCGGCAGGGACATATATCCGGACCCTTTGTTCAGACATAGGAAAATCTCTGGGTTGCGGCGGCCATCTTAAAGAATTAAGGCGAATCCAAAGCAACGGATTTTCAATTACCGAAGCCTTAAAATTACCAGAACTGGAAAATTTAGTTTTATCGGAAAAAATATCTGATCGGATAATAAGCATGTCAAACGCCTTGCGGAATATACCCGAACATCGTGTTGACACCGCTTTGGAAGAAAAAATAATGCACGGCAATATCATAACAAAAAAGGATATAACGCCGGCACCTACAGACATGCCGGAAGGCTTTATCAAGATTATTAATATAAAAAACGATCTTATAGCCATATTAAAGCATATAAAAAAGAGTGACAGGTACGACTATTGTTGTGTATTCAATAACTGACGGTTTCGTAAAAAGTCCAACTTCTGCGTTGTGCTGCATTTCGCAATCATTCAACGTACGATAAGTACCCCTCATGATTATAAGATTTGTACGCCTTGAATTTGAACTTTTTACGGAACCGTCTAAATCGGATTTTCTACGAGATCATCAACAACTAACTCGAATTTTATCAGGTTGTCGAAAAAACTTCATGAACAAAAAAATTCTTATTTAACAAGAGGAGGCAAAAAAATTGGTTTTAACAACAAAAGACAAAAAGGAGCTGATCGATCGGTTTAAACTTCACGAAAATGATACCGGTTCTCCGGAAGTACAGGTCGGACTTTTGACACACCGTATTTCTTATCTCACAGATCACTTAAAAGTGCATCAAAAGGACCATCATTCCAGAAGGGGGTTGTTGATTTTAGTGGGCAGACGGCGCAGGCTCCTGAATTATGTAAAACATAAGGATGTAACACGATACAGGTCAATCATTGAAACCCTGGGTCTGAGAAGATAGAGCACGCGGGTTATGGGCTCCTTTGTCCGGGAGACAGCATAATACAGCCTGATTTAGTACATGCCCGTATTGTTCGAATAAGCACAAGACAGCATTATAGAACCGTACCAGCATAAGGGCTTAATTTTTAATCTTGCCATCAGAAATTAAACGTTAGCTTTTGCTATTTCATCATCCGCCAAAAAAAAATTGAAATTTGGCATAAAATTAAGGGTTTTGAATTGCTTGGCTTTTAGGAGAAAAATATGGAAACTTTACTTAAAACTGAAATCGGTGGTAAAATACTGAGTATCGAAACCGGCAAAATCGCCAAACAGGCATCCGGTGCAGTTGTGGTTCAATATGGAGACACCATTGTACTTGTTGCGGTGGTGTCTTCTCAAGAAGAACGCCCCACGGATTTTTTGCCGCTTACGGTTGAATATCAGGAAAAGGGATATGCGGCGGGCCGGATACCCGGAAATTATTTCAGACGAGAAATCGGCAGGCCCAGTGAAAAGGAAACTCTGACCGCCCGTCTTATAGATCGTCCCATCAGGCCGCTTTTCCCCAAAGAATACCGATGTGAAACCCAGGTTATCGCAACCGTTCTCTCCATGGACCAGGAAAATGATCCCGACGTTCTGGCAATGATTGGAGCATCCGCTGCTCTTGAAATATCAGACATTCCATTTTCGGGGCCCATTGCATGTGTGCGTGTCGGCAGGCTTGACGGTCAATACAAAATAAATCCAACTGTAGACGAATACGAAAATCTGGACATCAACATCATTGTTGCCGGCTCAAAAACCGGTGTTGTAATGGTGGAAGGCGGTGGCAATATGGTTAGTGAATCTGATATGCTTGAAGCAATCTTTTTCGGCCATAAGGCCATGCAGCCGCTTTTAGATCTGCAAGTGAAACTCAAGGAAATCAACAGGGTGCCGAAACGGCCCTTTACCCCGCCCCAGAGGGATAATGAGCTGGTTGAAAAAATTGAATCCCGGGCATCATCTCGGATATACCAAGCCCTGATGGTACCTGAAAAAATTAAACGAAGCGCTGCACTTTGGGATATAAAATCAGATATTTTTGAACAGTTCGGGGAAGACTATGCGGATCGCAGCAGCGAAATAAACACGATATTTAATGACATCCTCAAAAATATCAGCAGAGACGTTGTTCTTAAAGAAAGACGTCGAATTGACAATAGAAGATTTGATGAAATAAGGCCCATTACCTGTGAGGTCGGCATATTACCCAGACCTCACGGCAGTGCTCTTTTTACACGTGGGGAAACCCAGGTGATCTGTGTGCTGACCCTCGGGTCGGGTCGGGATGAGCAGCGTGTGGAAACGCTACTTGGAGAAGAGCAGAGACCCTTTATGCTCCATTACAATTTTCCACCGTATTCGGTAGGAGAAGTCAGACGCATTGGCGGACCCAGCCGCAGGGATATCGGCCACGGCGGGTTGTCCACCAGAGCCCTGGAAAAAGCCCTGCCGCCCAAGGAAAAATTTGACTATACCATCCGCCTGGTTTCAGAAGTCCTGGAGTCCAACGGATCTTCATCCATGGGGACCGTATGTGCGGGGACCCTGGCGCTAATGGACGGTGGCATTCCAATCCAAGCTCCGGTCTCCGGTATTGCCATGGGGCTTGTAAAGGAAGGAGATGATGTGGTTATCCTGTCGGATATTCTCGGGGATGAAGACCACACCGGTGATATGGATTTTAAGGTTGCCGGCACAAAAGACGGCATAACCGCACTCCAGATGGATATAAAAATTCATGAACTCTCCAGGGATATTATGGGAAAAGCTCTTGAGCAGGCACGTGTGGGTCGACTCCATATCCTTGACAGGATGTTAGAAGCGCTTACTGAACCTCGCGATCAAATTTCCCCTTTTGCACCGATAATCATTACCCTGAATATTAATCCCGACAAGATCCGCGAAGTCATCGGTCCCGGGGGAAAAATCATCCGGGCCATTCAAACTGAAACCGATACAAAACTTGAAATAGATGATCATGGTGTGGTCAAAATTGCCGCTTTTTCCAAAGAAGAAGCCGATGCCGCAAGGAAGATGATCGATGAAATTGTAATGGAACCCGAAGTGGGAGAAATTTATGAAGGGACGGTCGTAAAAATCATGGATTTTGGTGCATTTGTCCAGCTAATGCCCGGGACAGACGGTCTTGTACACATCTCACAACTTGCCAATCACCGAGTAAACAAAGTATCTGATATTGTAAAGGAAGGGGATCGCATCAAAGTCAAGGTGCTTGAAATCAACAGAGACGGAAAAATCCGTCTGAGCCACAAAGCAGTACTGGAAGAAGAAAAATAGGCCCAAAAAAATGGAGCACGCCGTAAATAAAACCGTTCTCAATAACGGCATCAGAATTGTCAATAAAAAAATGCCTCATGTTCATTCCGTATCCATGGGGGTATGGGTAAATGCCGGTGCCCGGGATGAATCGTCATCCGAAAGCGGTCTTTCCCATTTTATTGAACATATGATTTTTAAAGGTACAGAAAAACGGACCGCTTTTCAGATTGCCAAGGAATTTGATGCCATCGGGGGCCAAACCAACGCTTTTACCAGTGCTGAAAATACATGTTACCATGCGAAGGTCATAGATACGCGCCTGGAAACCATGGTCGATATTCTTTCCGATATATTTTTAAACTCTGTGTTTGACGAAAAAGAGGTTGAGAATGAGCGGGCGGTTATTCTTCAGGAAATCGCCATGGTGGAAGACAGTGCGGATGAATATATTCATGTGCTTTTGGGAAGAAATTTCTGGGGGGATAATTCTCTGGGACAATCCGTTCTCGGCACTCGTGAAAATGTCGCGGGTTTTAATGCCCATACCCTTAAAGGATTTTTTCACAAGTTTTATCAGCCCGACCGTATTGTTATTTCGGTTGCAGGCAACCTGGAACATAACCGCCTGGTCGACCTTATCGGGCCGGTCTTTGAATCCATTCCTCCGGGCAACAGTTTCCCCGAACGTATTACCCCCCAAGGCAACAGCAAGATTAACCTGCACCAGAAACCACTGGAACAGGTTCATATCTGCCTGGGGACAAAAGGGTTATCCATAACCGACCCGAGACGGTTTGCATATTCCCTAATGAACACGATTCTCGGGGGAAACATGAGTTCAAGGCTGTTTCAGGAAATCCGAGAAAAAAGGGGGCTGGCTTACTCTGTGTATTCTTTTATCTCATCATATGTGGATACCGGCCTTTTTGGAGCCTATGCCGGCGTCAATTCTGAAAACGCCCGCAAATCAACCGAACTGATTCTCAAAGAAATCGCTAAACTTAAACACATGCGGGTTGATCCAAACGAACTTCAGGATGCCAAAGAGCATACAAAAGGAGGTCTCATGCTTGCATCAGAAAGCAACGACAACCAAATGGTGAGGCTGGCGCAGAATGAAATTCATTTTGGGCGCTATATTCCTTTGGAAGAAATTGTAAATAATATCCAATCGGTTACCCAAGACGACATCCTTGATCTGGCGGATAGCCTTTTTCAAACAACAGGGTTTGCATTGACCATATTAGGACCGGTACCCCATGAAAATGATTTTAACGATATTCTAACCCTTTGATTTATGGATACTTCTCCCGCCATCAAATTTCTCCGTTTAAAACCGGAATCGGATTCGGATATCCCCCTGCCCCGCTACATGACCCCCAATGCCGCCGGCATGGATATATGTGCGGCCATAGAAACAGATCTGGTACTAATAAAAGGTGCTATTGCTTTAATCCCCACGGGTTTTGCGGTTGCTATCCCCAAAGGATTTGAAATCCAGATTCGTCCAAGAAGCGGGCTGGCGGTAAATCATGGTATCGGGATTATTAATTCTCCGGGGACTATAGATGCCGACTATCGAGGAGAAGTAAAGATTGCACTGATAAACCTGGGAAAAAAGAAGTATACGGTTCATCGGGGAGACAGGATTGCCCAAATGGTGGTCAAAAAGGTTTATCAGGCCAGACTAAAGGAAGTGGACCAACTCGATGAAACCCATCGCAATAGCGGTGGATTCGGGCATACGGGGCGTTAAGATGAAAAAATCTCGGCTTTCGGAGCAGGGGCAATCTGAACTCGATTACAATTTCCAAATTTGCATACTGGCAAGCGGAAGCAGGGGTAATGCCGTTTATGTTTCCGGCGGTTCAACCTCAATACTTATCGATGCGGGCCTTTCGGGAATCGAGATTGAACGTCGTCTGAACTCAAAAGGGATTTATCCCGAAGATCTTGACGCCATCGTCGTATCCCATGAGCATACCGACCATATCCAGGGGGTGGGGGTTCTCTCGCGCCGTTTTAACCTGCCGATTTACATGAGCGCTAAAACAGAAAAAGCCTCCGTTTCACATCTTGGGAATGTCCGGGTAATCAAGAACTTTGAATGCGGCTCGCCATTTACGGTAAAGGACCTTTCCATACATCCTTTTTCCATCTCCCATGATGCAGAAGATCCGTCCGGCTTTACCGTCAATCAAAACGGAACAAAAGTCGGAATTGCCACAGATCTCGGCATTGCAACATCCATGGTTAAAGAACATCTTAAAGGGTGTTCTTTATTGATTCTGGAAGCCAATCATGATGAGGACATGCTTATAAACGGTCCCTATCCATGGCCGATAAAACAACGCATCAAGAGCAGAACCGGGCATCTGTCCAATGAAGCATCGAAAAACCTTTTAAAAGAACTGCAACATGACCGGCTAAAACATGTGATACTGGCTCACCTCAGCCAAATAAACAATACTCCTCAAAAAGCCCTAAGCGAGGTGAGCCGGGCAATCACCCATTGCAATGCACAAATTGATGTTGCAATCCAGGATGAATGCGGGGCGCTGCTGCGTCTCAAATAATTTGGCAATACCCCGTATCCACGAGAAGGCCTACCAATTTTACTTCTGTAAAAAAGATGCTTGAGGCGACCAGAGAAGCGCGTCGGCACTTTGCGAGGTCACCCTCCAAGACCATGCCAGATGATGTTAGCGTCCCCATTTATTGCTGAAAAATGTGTAAATATTTTCATAGAATCTATAGAATTTAGCCCACAATTTCAGGTATTTTTTATTGAATTAGAATAGCTGACCTTGCTCTGTAAAAAGAGTAACTATTTGATAACTCTTAATATTATAGTTATTCGATTTAAACTTTATTTTTTTGCACGATATTTGCATATTTAAGGAAGAAATCAATTTCAGTATGTTTGTGAGATTGTACGATTAAAGGATTAGCGACCATGGGAGTAGTATTAAGCATCTTGTTTGTCATTGCAGTACTCGTGGGCATTTTGGCACTGTGTAGATGGCTAATGCTTTACAGAACCGGTGAAACCCACTACCCCGATATAAAGGACCTGTAAGAAACAAATGATAATTAAAAGTGAAGACTTTGAACTGGAAGTGTCTATAGGAACTGATGTTTATTTTGCATCAAGATTGTTAGGACAAATCTTTAAAAAATGGGACGACTTAGAAGATAATGAGAAGGTAATATTAGAAATCCTACAGAAAAGAATTGAGAAAGTAATATTAGAATCCAAAAAAATTTTATTTGCAAAAGAAATAGCTGACAAATTACAGATATTAAAGGAATATAATGTTCAATAAAAGCATTCTGCCTCTATCATAAAATATGTAATGGTCGTTAATGAAGATAGGCGTTTAGATATTGAAAGACGTCAATTCCCATTACCGAACATATTTTTGAATGCAGGTTTTTGGCAGTGGCTCTGCCTTTTGAAATTTGAATAACTGCTGTATGGTACTAACTTTAGGCCTGAAACTTTAATATGGAGGTAAATTCATGGCATCAAATTTCAAAATTTATTCCTTTAAAACCAGTGACAGTCTCTACCTGAAATTAATCGGTGATTTTGACGGGAGTTCTGCACATGAGCTCATCAATGCGTTAACGGATTATGGCAAAGGGTTTTATGAAATATTTATAAATACCAATGATCTTAAAAGTATCTATCCCTTTGGCAGACAAGTATTTCAAAAAAGACTCAGTGCCTTGAACAAACAATTCAATAGCATAACCTTTGTCGGTAGAAATAAGCAAGAAATGGAATTCGATTAAAGGTGGTATTTTAGAAATAGCCTCCCCGGGATGCATATTTATAGTATTCTTGAGTCAACGGTATTCCCATATCCAGTGCCTGACATGAACCGGGTTCAATAATAGCATCTAATGGAAGCTTTTATATCAAAAAAATATTCCGGTTCGGACGACTCCGCAATCAATCGGGTTGACGGCTCACTGAACCGGAGCATGTCTTGAAACAAAAGAGGCTTTCAAGGCGGAGAGGGCAGGGTCAGCAATGGCCCTGCTTTTCTTTTGTGGCCTGCACGGAGGTTTTGTATGCATTCGTCGTCAATATATTGCAGGGAATTGAAAAATGCGGCCGGATGGGAATATCGAGTTCGTTTGGTTTGCTGCTTTTTGCCGTTTGTGATCTTATTTAGAAGTGAACAAATTCAATCCCTTAAAAGCGTCCCGGGAACAACACTTTTTTCACCAAATTTTTCGTATAATGAATCTAAAACGGTATTCATTCTCTCACGTTTACGAGATGACGGGTCTTGATCAAAAAGAGGAAGCTGGGTTTCGCTGACCGAAAAACTGAGATGAGACAAAAAAATCCCTAAAAGCCTGATGGGTTTTTTTGTTACCTCAGTCTTTTTTAAAAGACGACAGGCAACTGAATATATCTCCGAACCGTCATCTGTTGATTTAGGTAAGGCTGCTGACCGGGTGATCTGAACAAAATCAAAATATTTGACCTTCAATGTAATGGTTTTTCCTTTTAGACCCTCACGCCGCATCCGTCGAGCCACTTTACTACCCAAAGCAAGGAGCTCTTTTTGAGTCACATCCAAAGATATAATGTTGTGTAAAAAAGTCTGTTCATGACCGATAGACTTTACCTCATGTTCGGGTATCACATTACGTTCATCTATCCCCATGGCCAAGAGATGTATTTTGACACCTTGTTTCCCCAATTTTTTCTCTAAAATCTTGACCGGCGTTTGTCTCAACTCCCTGAAAGTGTGGATATTGAGGCGATTTAAGAGAAGCCGTGACACTTTTCCAACCCCCCACATATTTTTGATCGGAAGCGGATCTAAGAAATCTCTAACCCCATCGGGATGTACAACCGTTAAACCGTCAGGTTTGTCAATGTCAGAGGCAATCTTTGCTACAAATTTCGAAGGAGCAACACCGGCCGAAATTGTCAGGCCTGTCTCTGCAAAAATTATTTGCTTAATCTTTTTCGCGATGTTCTCGGGCTCACCAAAAAGACGTACGGAACCGGTTACGTCAAGAAATGCTTCGTCGATAGATAAGGGTTCAACCAATGGTGTGAAACGATGAAATATTCCAAATACTTGTTTAGAGACTTCTTGATATCTTGACATTCTGACAGGTAAGAAAATTCCATTCGTGCAAAGGCGTTTTGCTTTTGCAATAGGTTGGGCAGAATGAATTCCAAATTTTCGAGCTTCATATGACGCAGATGACACTACCCCCCTTTGCTTGCTTCCCCCTACTATAACCGGTCTTCCCTTTAAGGCGGGATTGTCCAGCACCTCAACCGAGGGATAAAAAGCATCCATGTCTAAATGAATGATATGTTTTGACTGACCTTGCTTATCCATAACAACATATATTGGAGTCTGTTTACCATCATTTTTTGGATACCGGGCGCAATTCCTGTGGAAATAAAATCGAACCCCACAACATCAATCAACAATCTCAAACATGTACTTTTTATGAACCTTACCAGAACCTGCATTCAATATAGCCCTGATGGCATTTGCTGTTTTACCTTGTTTGCCGATGACTTTGCCCATATCACTCTTAGCAACCCTTAGTTCCAATACAGTCGTTTGTCTACCTTCAACTTCATTAACTTGCACCTGTTCCGGGTTATCGACAATTGCTTTTACGATTTTGATTAGAAGTTCTTTCATGGAGGGTGTTCCTTTCTGACCTTGGTCAAATCAGGGTTCATTCAAGACATCTTAGTCAACGCTCTGTTTCCATAGACAACTTCATTTAACTTGATAATCTCATAAATCTTGTTTTTTGGGAATACCCGCATTTCATTGTGTTTCACTGCATCAAGTACAAAGAAATCCTCTCGAATGGGGGTCGGGATATGCCAACTATCTGATAATTTGTAAAAAGATCTCGAAAAATGGACGGTTTTTCGTTTTAAAGATACCATTTCGGGTGCAAAATAACAGGTCCAAGGATTTTTTTTGAAATACTATTTAGCTTAACAGGTCTTTTGGAGGTCAAAAAGCCCGGCGTGGATGTGCTGGAAAGGTGAAAGCAGTCAAGCTAAGGCATCGTAATATCAAATGAAATCAATTTTCGAGCTTTTTTAATAAATGCATTGTCAAATGTTACGAATTTATCAGCTTTCATACTGGAAGCCAGGTGGAGTGCATCCGCAAAATCAAGGCCTGATTCATACCATGAAATGGCCTGAAATACCGTTTGCTGATCTTCAACACGCACATTCGGAAGCCCCATAATTTTCTGAAAACCTTTCATAACAGCGTCTTTGTTAATTCCATAGGCATGCCGTAATACCCATTCCGTTTCCAACATTACGGTTTTGGGAATAAAGATAACATCGCTCTCTAATATTTTCGCCGCACGCTTTGCCTGATTGGGATCATCTTTTGTCAGCAATCTAACCAGAAGATTTGTATCAACGGCAATCATATATTCTCCTTAGCTCCTTTTGCTATGGCGGCTTCCATATCTTTCAAAGATTTTTTTGGACCTTTATAACCAACACATCCTATCACCTCCTCAATTTTTGTTTCTTTATACGGTTTCATCGGCTTAAGCTTGATGCCGTCACCAACATTTTCAATGACAAACTCAATCCCCGGCTTCCATCCGTGGAGTACACGAATCGCCTTTGGGATGACGACTTGTCCTTTGTTTGAGAGCCGTGTCTTTTCCATAAGCACCTCTTCATTGTTTGTAAGACCTAAATTCAGCGATTGTCGAGGTTTCCGCAGATACAAGGAAGATATCATTCCGCTATAGTCAACTATGCGGAACGACATCTGACGCAGTAAATGCGGTAAGATCGGCAATCCCGCAGGGTTTCAAATTTTAAAAATATAAATTAAAATAATTCATTAAAAATAAAAGATAGTTGATCATCTTTTAAAATTTGAAACGCTCAGCTTAGGTAAGATTAAAGTAAGATACTTATAACTGTTATTTTATCTTTTTACAACCATTAAAAAAAGATTCGATTTTACATCACAGACCCAATCCAAAAAAAACAGGAAATCAACTTAAAGCTAACATCCTGTATCTAATAAACATAAAAGCCCAGCACGCATGCTGAGCTTAGTATAATGGGTAGCGTCCCCAAAGGTAATCCCCATTTACCCGTTGTGCTATATTCGCATTAAAACTCATTGTAAATACTACGAATTCTATCCAACTATGAGACATGGAAGACCACCTACGGACAGGCTGATTTCAGCAGGTTTCTAACTTGGTGTTTCATATCAGACAGTGGTGAAAATGGCAGAGGTTATTCGTAAAGAGGATAAAACGTTATGCCCGAAGAAAAAACCAAGGACAAGCCCTGAGGTTTTTACATGCCACATGGGTGTAAATCATTGTTGTGAGCTAG
>CAYPIW010000239.1:0-4741 GCA_964410925.1 uncultured Desulfobacteraceae bacterium | reverse complement strand
GAAGCGACTCCTCAACTTTAGGCACTTTAGATCACTTTAGGCACTTTACACTTGTTCATTGCATTATCGAGATATCAGTCTGATTTTAAGCTATAAATTCGATACTCCCCAAAATCCGTTATAACCAGAATAATAATTATGCAGGATGTTCATTTATTTTTTCAATCCCTCCATCACCTCTTCCGCCGCCGCAATGGTTTTATCTATATGCTCCGTATCATGAGCCGCTGATACAAAAAGCGCCTCAAACTGGGATGGGGCGAGGTAGATCCCTTTATCCAGCATACCGTTGTAATAAGCGGAAAATATGCCAAGGTCACAGGTCTTGGCATCATCAAAATTAAGAACCTCCCTGTCTGTAAAAAACAGGCCCAGCATAGACCCGACCCGGTTACCCGTGACACGGATTCCCGCATGCTCCGCAGATTTTACAAGACCGGCGTAAAGACGATCCGATTTTTTATCCAGACGATTATAAAAGTCCGGCGCTTTGAGTTGTGTAAGGGTTGCAATACCTGCGGCCATGGCCAGCGGATTGCCGGACAGGGTTCCGGCCTGATATACCGGCCCAAGGGGTGCGATATGTTGCATGATTTCCCGCCTGCCCCCATACGCGCCTACGGGAAGGCCACCGCCAATAATTTTACCCAGACAGGTCAAATCCGGAGAAATCCCATACAGGGACTGGGCGCCGCCATAAGCCACCCTGAAACCGCTCATCACTTCATCAAATATCAGCAGACTCCCCTTTTGTTCCGTAACTTCTCTTAACGTCTCCAGAAATCCGCGCTTAGGCGCCACCAGCCCCATGTTTCCGGCAACCGGCTCAACAATGATACACGCGATCTTTTCACCCTGCTCCTCCATTACCCTTACAAGGCTGTCCGTGTCATTAAAAGGAAGCGACAGGGTATGGGACACAAAGGATTTTGGAACACCGGGACTCCCCGGAATACTCAATGTAGCAATCCCGGACCCGGCCTCCACCAAAAGGGCGTCGGCATGACCATGATAGCAGCCGTCAAATTTTATGATCGTGTCCCGTCCCGTAAAACCGCGGGCGAGTCGTATTGCACTCATGGTAGCTTCCGTGCCCGAGTTCACCATACGGACCATCTCCATGGACGGAACCGCATCCACAACCATTTCCGCAAGTGTGATTTCGAGATCCGTAGGTGCACCAAAGCTGGTGCCTCTTTTCAAAACAGACCTGACCGCTTCAACGACCGAAGGATGCCGGTGTCCCAGAATCATGGGACCCCATGACCCGATATAGTCTATAAAGCCGTTGCCGTCTTCATCAAAAACCATGCATCCTTGTGCATAATCAATAAAAATCGGTTCGCTGCCCACGTTTTTACATGCCCGAACCGGGCTGTTAACGCCGCCGGGAATAATATTCAATGCCCGGGCAAAAAGTATATTGGATTTTTCTCGATTCATTGTTTTATCATCCTTTCCCTATTTAAACTAAACTGAGCGTTTCAAATTTTAAAAGAGGATCAAATATCTTTTATTTTTAATGAATTATCCTGATTTATATTTTTAATATTTGAAACCCTTCGGGATTGCCGATCTTACCGCATCTACTGCGTCAGATATCGTCCCGCATAGTTTACTATAGCGGAACGTCATCTTCCTTGTATCTGCAGCAACCTCGACAATCGCTCAATTTAGTTAAATAAACTTATTGACTTTTTCGAATTATTTCATTGAAAATAACAGACTCAATTTATCAGGTCAAGCAGGCTTTTTTGAAAATGGCACAACAAAAATCCCCAAATCAGTTGGCAAAGCTTATATCTTATATGCTTGGGCATAAACCCGCTGAGTTCGGACTGGTCCCGGACCGGGATGGATTTGTAAAAACCAGGGAATTTTTAAAAGCGCTGTGTGAAGAGGACGGAATGGGATACATTCGCGAGTCACACATCCATGAAATTCTCATCACCCTGTCTGATCCTCCCATTGAAATCAAAGACAATTTTATACGCGCAACGCATCGGGACAAGTTACCCGGACGAAGCCCCGCCCAAACCCTTCCCAAGCTTCTTTATACCTGCATCAGGAAAAAAGCTTACCCGTTTGTTCTGGATAAAGGTATATTTCCAATGGGCTTTGACCGTGTGATCCTGTCATCCGTGCCTGAAATGGCGGAAAGGATAGGGAAACGAAAAGACCGGATGCCCATACTCCTTACGGTCCAGACCCGAAAATCCCTTGAGAAAGGGACCCTGTTTTACGAGGCCGGCGATATGCTATTTTTGGCTGAATCTATCCGCCCGGGGTGTTTTACCGGTCCTCCCCTGCCCAAACAAAAGGAAACTGCCATAACAAAGGAGGCTTTGGCAGAAAAAAGAGACCGGAAAATTCCCGGCAGTTTCATTATGGGTCTGAAGGATAAAAATAAAAAAATGTCCCGGTGCAAAAAAACAGGCAAACAGGCCGACTGGAATAAGGATCCAAAAAAGCTCAAAAAACAAAGGAGAGACCCCCCGCCTTGGCGAAAGTGATGAATGCTGTTGAAAAAAATATTTTATCCAAAACGTTGATAAAAAAAATTGACAACTTTTTTTAAAGTTGATACGAAATCCACTCTCCCAATAATTTGTGGGCCGTTAGCTCAACTAGGCAGAGCACCTGACTCTTAATCAGTAGGTTATTGGTTCGATTCCAATACGGCCCACCAAACAAAATCAAGGGTTTAGCTCGGAAAGGGTTAAATCCTTTTTCAATTTTTGGCGATTTTTGCCATAATTTTGCCATAATTTTGGCAAAAATTGTTTTCATTTTGCCAACGATTATCTCACTTAAATATTTCCGGTACACATTAATCATCAATTCCCACTGCTCCGTCAATATATCTGCTGTAAACTTTGATGACCATCTCCGCATTCCTGTGTCCCATCACTTTTGCAATCTGCAACGGATTTTTCCCTTTTGACATATGGTAGGTTGCAAAACTATGCCGGGTTTATTTCATTTCCCGATACTCAACCCCTGCACTTTTCAGCGCCGGAATCCAAACATTTCTTCTGATATTGCTTGAATTAAACATCGAACCTGTTGGTGAACAAAAAAATATTTAGCATTTAATCTACTGTAAATCTCATTCTGATCTTTTAACGCTGACAACATCTTAGAAGACAGTTTAATTGTCCTTCGCCGATATTTATTCTTGCAAGGCCCCTCAACAGGTTTATCATTCTCATCTCTTGTCATTGCGCGTTCTATTCTGATGGTTTTCTTTCTCCAATCAATATCACCCGGCTTCAAAGCCACCTGCTCTCCTTGGCTCAATCCAGATGCAAACGCAAACCTGAAAAACGGTTTCCAGTGATCCGGAAGCTTTGCAATAATCAGTTTCTGCTCTTCAACGGAAAATGGAAAAATCTTCTCATAAGCATCTTTCTCACCCTTTGGATTAATAAACCCAAAAAATGGATCATACGTCCCTCCCCACCCGTATTTAATCGCTGCATCCTTTCATATTATTCTTAACAGCATCAGGTATTTCTTGATGGATTCGCTACTGACGGGCTTTTTTTCGGTATTTCTGATTTTTTGCCCACACAACAAATTCATCAAATACAATCTTGTTGAAACGTCCAAATGATTTTTCACTGAAAAACGGGATCAGATATCGTTCGAGATACCCTTTATATCCACCGAGAGTGCGGCTTGAAACACATCCGGACGCTTTCAGCAAATCATACCAGAGCCATGTAGAGTCTTTAAAAAGCACCTGGTCAGGGGTTTTTTTGAGATCAAACAACAATTGCTCTTTTTCAGTAAAGTAAGCCGCTTTTTTGCTGTTTGGGAAAACCTTGGCAAATCTGAACGACCCTGAATTGATTTCAACAATGATTTTATTCAGCTGCTGTCTGACATGTTTGGCGTTTTTCTCATTCCAGGCTAAACCTGAGGATTCTCTGGCTCTCTCTCCAAGATAGATGAAATCGACATACACCTTCCCGTTAATTTTCCGGACAGAGCCCTCCTTGTTGGTATTTAGCCCGGTCTTACGGGGCTTATCCTTGACTTTTTCTGTCTGAGGGAGTCGTATGACCTGAGCCTTGGCTCTATTCACATGAGTCATATCAATCTCCTTTCATATATCACCTCCTTCCGCTGATTTTCACCGGATATACATTAACAGAATATTCAGTTCAGCGAAACAGGTTTTATGGCTATCTCAGGTCAGTTGTTAAATTTTTATACAACTCATAGGTCGATGATTAAGCGGCGGGATTTGTTGATCTTCAAATCCAAAATCAGAATGAGGCGATATCTTTTTGTCGTCAAAGCCGTCACCTTCAAGCCAGTTTTTCATGGCCGACCATTTAAATAATATTTTTTTGGGGGTCGGTTTGAAATAATGCCGGTTCAAAATAAAATCTCTTTTGTGGATCATATTATATATGGTCTGCCTTGCCAGCTTCAGCCGTTCGCTAAGTTCTTTGACTGTTAGATATTGTTCCATGGAAATATCCCCCTACCCTAAATAAATTCCGGTTATTTTTCTTTTCCTCTATATAGATAATAGAAAGATAGGTAAGAATGAACCGATTCGCGCAATACCCAAAACAATCATAATGGGAATTTCAATCTTTCACCAAACCAAGCGGCATAGCCGCGTTTCATAAAATCGTTGCACGATTTTATTTCTCATTTTGATATAATGTCATTTTGAGAAATTTTATCAAACACGCCAAGAATCCAAAGACGGTTGTTAATTTTT
>CAYPIW010000238.1:0-4924 GCA_964410925.1 uncultured Desulfobacteraceae bacterium | reverse complement strand
TGGAACCCTGTTTTCCTGCTCATCCAGAACCCGCTTCACCAATGTTCTGATCTGAGATCTGACAAGATTTTGATCCAGAGAATCAATCAACGTCAGATCCAGAAGATCGATCAAACGATCATGAATTCTGGTTTTTAGTTCAAAGTAGTCATCTGAGGCACGTCCCCTGCTGTCGATTTTCATTTTAAATGAACCTTTAGATTCTGATTGTTTTGATCAGAGTTTGTCGAGTCCCGAATGAATAAAAGGCATGAAAAGTCAACTCTACAATATTTAAAATCGGCAATAATATTTTGTATTATCAACTTGCTACACATTCTGTTACATTATTTTGATTTTTGGAAAAGCAACTCAAGCGGCTTGTATTTTAAATTATTTAGCTGAGTTGATACGGCTAAAGCCAACTTTTTTCTATGTTTCGCTAAAATTTCAAAAATTAAATAATTTGGGAAATCAGCAATTCTTTTAATGTAATTCGACAAAAAATGCAGGTTTTCTGCTATCATATTCTAAAAGTCTACCGCCTTCCCAAAAACCTCCACCACCCTTTTTTTTCCTGTTTTTCCGGTTCAGAACACAGCTCGGAAGCTAATTTTTTAAAATTTATGGTGATTTCTTCCCGGGGTGCAAATTGAGCCAGGGCCTTTCCCCTGTTGGTGGCGCTTACCGTTGTCTGATAGTCATTGGGGATGGTCCAGAATATCTTTTTTCCCAGGGAACTTTCCGCATCTTTGATGGAAATATCCGATTTTTTTAAATACCGGTTGATAACAATCTTGATGTTTTCATCCCGGGGATATCCCAAATCGAAAAATGTTCTCAAAAGCTTATTGGTATTGGACAGGCAGGGGAGGCTTAACACGGAAATCAGCAGAACCGTATCCGCCATTCCCAGTATTTTTAAAGAAATATCCCCCAGAGACTGGCCGCCGTCAATAATGATAAAGTCGAACATCCTGCGCATAACCATCAGAAGGCGCTCCATAATGGCAGGCGTTGCCACATTCTGGTTGCTCAGGTAACTTGGAGACGGGAGCACACATACTCCCGAAGTATCCACGGAAAGGATGTTTTTCAAAAAAATATCATCGAGCCGGGAAATGTTTTTGGTAATTTCGCTCCAATTGTACTTGGGCTCTATCTCCAGAAAAAGAGGGATATCCCCGAACAACAGATTCATGTCAATTAATGCCACGGATTCCACACTTTTCTTTTCAGCCAGGCTGACCGCCAGGTTCACGGCAACCGTTGTTGTCCCGACACCTCCCTTGCTCCCCATTACATTTATAATCTTTCCGTCTCTTAGGGTTGTGCCATGGATTTCTTTTTCCTTTCGTCCTTTAAATCCCTCCAGGGCATGTTTGATTTCATTATCTTCAACCGGTATGTTAAAAAACTCTCTAGCCCCGATTCTTATGGCATGCCTGAGCACATTCTGGTCGGAATTGTCCGAAGCAAAAAAAACCTCGACAACTTCACCCGTCGTCAGCATATCCTGGATAAAAAGAAATTCTTTTTCGAAATTATCTCCCAGTTCAAAAATTAAAAGCTCGGACCGTTCTTTAGACGCGGGTCCCTGAATATTAAACCCCCCGACCTTCTGGAGAGCCGTTTCAAACTGGCTTTTCAATTTCTGGTTTTTTATCTCCAATTTAACCAATAATTTTTCTTCCACCACGGTTTATTCCTCTGTCCTGTAATGAATATTCTTATATATCGATCAACACCGGTATGTTGTTTTTCATTGTACAATATAATCTATGGTGCTTTTTCCGTTTGCCAGTTTCTCCCTCCCGTTATTTTCGCGTCAAGTCCTTACCGGCCCAATTTATCCCATGAAAGTCATCACATAGTGCCAGCTTTTCCTGTCGTTTCGGGAAAAGGTGCCGAGACAAAGCTCATTTCATTGGAACCTACCCATACCACTTAATAACTATTGACTAATCGTAAACGCTGTTGAGGTTTTAACCTCCTGTTCTTTCTCGAAAGCTTTTTTATATTTATTCGCATTATATTCTGCCGGCACCCCGTCAAGTCCGATTACCGGCTCTACGGCCTTCCCGGCCTCGGGATTTAAAATCTGGTTCTTTTTGGCAGATTCAAAAGATTTCCCCCAGTTCTGTTCCAGATAATCCATCCGTTCACCCTCGGGCAGGTTCCCGGCACAGCCCCATACCACAACAACAGAAAACATGGCCAGCACTATGATCAATATGATATTGCCTTTAAGCATCTTCATTTTCCCCTCCAAAAACCCAATTTTGATATTATTCAGGACACCCCAGTACGATCTTCCGGACCTGCGGGACAGACAGATTTTCGCAGATATACACAGATAATATAATTATTTTTAATTTAAAAATTTTAACCATCTGTGTTCATCTGTGTCCATCTGTGTCCAAAAAGGTTTTTTATTCCGTCTTCTCAAAGATATGTCCGAACTCACCTTCCAGTTCAGCCTCCCCGACCGTTGCATTTTTATGGGACTGGCCGAAAATGCCCCAGAGATAGAATTCGGCATCGTCCGGCTCGATGTAAAAATCTGTGGGTAACGTCTGCTCCGCCACATTCAACGGTTTAACCAGATGCGGCGTCACAATGATAACCAGTTCTGTCTCATTCTTTTGAAAAGACTTGCTTTTAAACAGAGCCCCAAGGATAGGAATATCGCCCAGGCCCGGATATTTGCTTATATTCTCTCTGGTGGTCTCCTGTAAAATCCCCGCAATGGCAAAGCTCTGTCCGTCTGCCAGTTCTACCATGGTTGATGCCTTACGTGCTAATATTCCCGGTACCACAGCCCCCCCAATTGTTGTGGATACAGAAAAATCCAGCTCGGACACTACCGGTTCTACCCTGATAGCGATCCTTTTTGCACTCATAACGGTAGGGGTGAACCCCAGCTCAACACCATAAGCCTTAAATTCAACGCCCTGATTTCCTTCGTCATCTATTTCGGGTATGGGGAATTCTCCACCGGCCAGGAAATTGGCCGTCTGACCGCTTGTGGCAATAAGGGTGGGTTCCGCGAGAATTTTTACCAGCCCGCTTCCTTTAAGAAAATCAATGATGCCCGTATACTGGACATGTCTTCCATCAGAAAGTAATCGAAAGAGCCCGGTGGCATCAGAGGAAGGTACAGTATCGCCAATTTCGCCGGGAGCTAATCCGAAAGTGCTGAGCCCCCCCAGTAACTGTACGCCAAATTCTCCGGCCGAATTAATAACACTGAAATTAATGCCGAGCCGGTTGAGCACCCTTCGGGACATCTCCGCGACTCTTACTTCCAGCATGACCTGCTGGCCTCCACCCACCTTGAGCAGATTGGTGATAGTGCCTTCGCCGCAAAATGTGTTTGCCATTACCACGACCTGGTCAAGATCTCCGGTGCTGGAAACCGTTCCCGACAGGACAATCGAGTCTTTTGTCGAAAAAATACGGATATCCTTTTCATCCGGAAGAATTTCGTGAATTTTCTGCTTCAAAAGAGAAATATCGAAATTCACGGTGATATCGTAGATGCGGAAAATATTGCCGTTTTTCCATAAGGTGAGATTGGTAACGCCGGAGCTTTTTCCTATAATATAAATATTCCTGGGACGATTATTTCTGTTCACTGGGGGTAGAAAAATAAAGTCGGCAATATCCGGATCAGCAATGGTCACGCGGATATGATCCGACTGTTCGACCTCCTTAGGCATTTGCAGGACATAGGATTTACCCTTAACTATTCCAATCTCACAGGATTTCCTAACATCCGTTTGAATAGTATCCGCTGCCCAAGAGGCGGTAAAAAAGATCAACAGCATACTTATAAACCCGACTATTATGGTTCCTCTTGTCCAGAATCTTATTGGCATGAACATGGGTCCGATCCTCCCTGGTTAAAAGTTTTGTACGCTTCTATCTTTAAGTCCCCTGATGACTTCCAATATAAATCCCTTCCTATGCGCCGTTCCCCGCTCTCCGGTCCATCCATCGCCTCCCCTAACCGCCTTTTTGGGTTTTATCCGCTCTGAAGGTTCAATGGGACGATAGGAAGCCAGTATTTCCTTGGACGTCGCTCCGGTTGTCAGTACGGTTTCCGAATCCAAAACACTTCTGAGAGCAAACTGAAGTTTTCCGCTCGAAGCGGCCAGAGTTAACCGTTCTCCTTCTTCGGGGGTAACTTCAAAAGTATAACTGTCCACCGGAGAAGGCTGACCTTCGGCATTTGTTACAAGCTGTGTACCAGTGGCTAGAATCCGTACATTTTCAAAAACCGTCTTGTTTATTGTTTCACTGGTCTTGGGGTCTGTTGTCTGCATGAGTATATCCACATGATCCCCCGGATTCACAAAACCCGATACCCCCATCAGTTTATTGCCTGCCAGGGCCACGGCCCGTTTTCCGGGTTTTAAAATGGCCGTCACGCCTCCTTTTGTCACACCTTCAGGTGCCAGTGCGGATTCAAGGATAAGTTCTTTACTGTTTATGGGCTTCATGACAACCCTTCCGGTCAGCTTTTCGGAGTCTGAAAAATAACCCGAAGGCAGGCTCTCCTCAAGAAAAGACACGGTTTTAAACTGATCGGCTTTAACTTTAGTTCCCGCCGGCAGGTTAACTTTCGCAACAGCCACCTGTTTGATGTTTACCTCTTCAATCTTTGCAATTTCTTTGGGAGCCGTCTGTTTTTTCATCCACTTGTAAATTAAAACACTGGCGACAACAGCAATCACCAAAGCCAGTACAATAGGAACCACTGCTCTCCATTTTTCCACGGCTGGTCTCCTTTTTGCTCTTTAATTAATATTTATATCGCCACTAAGCTTCGTGGCATTTAATTTTTGATGAACTCGTAAAAAGTCCGATTTAGACGGTTTCGTAAAAAGTTCAAATTCAAGGCGTGCAAATTTTGCAATCATGAGGCGTACTTTTCGTACGT
>CAYPIW010000237.1:0-10924 GCA_964410925.1 uncultured Desulfobacteraceae bacterium | reverse complement strand
TACCTGGGAAAATGAACATTTGTAATGAGGACTTCGAATCTTCAATGCCTTCTTTGTCCTTAACCCTGAACGTTGAACCCTGAACCTGTGAACGGTTACTGTTTTTTCAACCGGGGCAAATCTATTTTCGGTGTTTTTTTCTTGCCATTTTGATGATATCTGTTTAAAAGTCAGAGTTGATTCAGATTGTTAGACTGGCAAGGTATTCCAATATCAAATTTTCTATTTTGGGGACATAAAAAAGCAATCGTTATAAAAACATAGGAAGGAGTCCATGGCTTTGAGAAAGTTCCTTTTCATCACCGTTGTTTTCTTTTTTGCATTGGCCATAATTCCAGCCGTATCCAGCTGTTCAGATAGTAAAAATAAAAAAACAAAGATGCCGATGGTAAAATGGGTTTCTCCCCAAGGGGTTGTTTCAGTATTAAAGCCAAAAGAATGGAACGTCGAGGAGAGCTACACGGGGAACTCTGCAAATGTAGTTATTTGTGATCATTCAAGGACAACAGGTGTTACGTTTTTTGTTTCAAGAAACGATGCCGGAATCACGGATTCACTTTATCTTCTTGCAGAAAATGCGAGGAACAACCAGAAAAAATTTCCAGATTTCAAGTGTGACAAAACATGGGCTGCCAGTGACAAATCGAGAGCAATTACAGAGGTTTCTTTTTCAGCAAAAGGGACTCCTGTTTCGGGTAAATTCTATTATTTCGTCAATCCAAACCAGTTGTTGATTATGAGTTACCAGGCGCCGGGAGATATTTTTTCAGAATATAAAGGTATGTTACTCACCATTTTGAACAACATCAACTTTTATGATCAGCATGAGGAACAAAAAAGGACACAATCCGTAAAACAGCCTTCGAGAAAATCGATACAACCTGTTCAGGCACAAATGGTATGGCGACAGGCTTCTGACGGTTCTGCAAGATTTATGGCTCCGGTCAATTGGCAATATCAGGCACAAAAGGGAAAGGCGCTTGTCGGAAGTGAACAGGAAGATGCGGGTTTCGTGTTTACAAGCGTAGAGGCCTTTGCAAGGGACCCCGGAGTTCGAGTGCCGGGAGTACTAATCTCCCGATATCTGCCTCCGAACCAGTTTATCGGATTATTCCTTAGTAACTTCGGGCAGGCCAAAAATGTTCAGATCATTGAACAAAAACCCGATCATAAAACCGTTCAGGAGGGGATGCAGTTTTTAAAGACTCAATGCGAGGCACAAGACCTGGTGGTAAAATTCTCAGCAAAAAGCGGAAGATCCTGCCTTGCGACTTTCAAGGTCATTACCGCATATCCTGCCACATTTAGCGGGCAATGGTGGTCTATAGTGACGGGTTTCTGGGCACTGGAGGATAGATTCGCTGCATACGTCCCGCTTCTTGAGAATATAGCAAAATCATATCAGATCAATGAAGCCTGGTCGAGAAACTATATACAGTCAGGTCTTGCCAACCTGAGGCGACTTAAGCAGAAGACACAGCAGGCGATCCAAGAACTTCACCAGGCAAGATACGATCAGCAGAGGTCTTGGGAGGCAAATCAGGCAAGGAAGGATTATTCGAACTGGAAATTTTCCCAGTATTTAAGGGGCGAGTCAGACTGGGTTTCGAATCTTGAAGGAGGAAAAGTCTACCATGCCGATTCCTGGGGAACCAAGGACACCTGGACGGGCGACTACTACGAGGGAAGCTCTTACAATTATGTGAACTTCGAAGGTAAAAATCCGAGACACCCTTCCCTTGAGGGCATGCAGGAAATCAACTCTTATGAGCTTTATCAGAAGTATATCCAGGGACAGTAATTCGTATGATTAGCTGAGACTGGGCGGGCTTGACCCGCGACTATAAAAATTTGATATCTGTATATCAATTGTTGTTTTGGACAGTAAAACTTTGGCAAGTGATTCCAAGAATTTGAAACCCTGTTTGTTATATGATCACTATTACGTATCACCACTCGAATCTTTTCCGCATTTTTATTAATATCACATGTTGTTGACGGTTAATGATAGAAGATAGAGATTTTGAATCTTCAGTCTTCAGATCGATCGTCCCGGCATATTCGATGAAAAAGGATCAATGGCTTTTGATATGTATTCATACTGACGCATTGATATATATTTCCGGTCATGGGCAATACGGAACAGCACGCGCTGCTTTTCCATATATAGGTTAATCCTGTCCAATATATGGCGCCGGTCTTTCGTATATATGGCCTCGATAATCAGCTCGATTGTATTCAGGGCAATATCGGCTAAGCGGGATGCCAGAGAAAATCTTGCATTTTTCGGAAAGTTTTCAACGGTTGACAATATCCAGTCAAGGGTTTGGTACCAGTGAACAAACAGGGGGTAATCATCTCTCATTTAGGGACCCTTTTTGTCTTCCGGTTTATCTTTTTTGATCATTTTATCCGGCAATTTTTCTGTATTTTTTGGATGCAGCGGTTTTTTCTCATAAAAAGCTGCAACAATTTTAACGATTTCGCTGCCGTACCGTTCTATCTTCTTTTTACCGAACCCGTGTACGTCACGCAGTGCAGTCAGGCTTTTCGGTGCCTGTCTGATTACATCCATAAACTGTTTGTTTGTCGCAATGATAAAAACGGGGATTCCCTCTTTATCTGCTGTTTCTTTTCGCCATTCTTTCAATTGCTTCATAAGTAGCTTTTCAGCTTCATTGAGTCCATTCGAACTTGTTTCCTTTGTTTCGGCAATGGTTTCATATTCGACAAACACTGTCCAGAAGGCCTTGTCATGAATTTGGAAAAACTCGGGGTGCAGTTTTTTTACCTGTTTGTTGAGCAGAAACCGTGAAAGGTCCTCGTCGGAAAAATGTTCATGATCCGGATTAAAGGGTATGGTGAAAATTCGGACAGGCATCATATATATGCAACTGTTTTACCGCATATATGCGAGCTATACGATGCATATATGGGGTGAAAGCTGTACCAGTATGACTAAAATTGAAGCCATTCATACTGATCTTTAAAATATAATTTCGATGGAGCTTCGCCCCATACCCCCTCCAAAAGTTAAAAAGTAAAAAACCAAATTCTAAGGAGTCCTCAGAAGGCGGAAGCCCGGGTAGTCGGCCCTGAGGACGGGCGAGAACCTGTAACGATTCGCTGAACGACAGCACCTGGCGTTGAAGTTCCAGCTGCCGCCCCGTAGCACCCGGTCAGAACCGCCCGACAATGGGTAATTACCGTCGTAGTTGGCCTGATCCGTGGATAAACAGCGACCAAAGGCAAAGGGTGTATCCGTTCCTGCCTTGGCCGCATACTCCCACTCGGCTTCTGTAGGCAATCTATATGTCTTTCCTTCTTTTCGGGACAGCCATTTTATGAATGCATTTACATCGTTCCACGATACACACGTTACCTGATAGTTGTCTGTTTGAGAAAAACCCGGATTATCCCAATAATATCCTTTTTTCTTTTCCCATTTCGAGTTGGACCAGACGTAAGCACCTCCTCCTGTCTCCGCTTCTGATTTGTATCCGGTGTCTCGAACAAAAACTCGCCATTGACCAACGGTCACCTCCGTTGTCTGCATGTAAAACCCCCTGGTCAATATCACCCGGTGTTGCTTTTCATCACCACCCGTCCGGGCTCACTGGAAGGTCTTCCCATCATAAACGTTCCCGGCGCTATGTAAACAAACGCCATTCCGAGGCTGTTGGAAACCTTTCCGCCTTCATCACCCGGCTTTAACCGGATATCCATAGTCTTGTCCTGCCCCGCAGTCAATGACACCCATATCTTTTGTGTCTCATAACCCTCCGCTGAAACCTCCACGTGATAACTCCGCGCATCCAGCTCCATCCCCTGATGAAATGCCGGGCCGATATTAAGTATCCTCACCGTGGCGTTATCCGGTTGTGTATCTACATAAAGACAGCTTTTTAAGGGCGCTTCGGGATCTAAAACCACATACAAATCCCGGATTCTTCCTTTTTCAAACTGAATCCTCTTTGTATACGGCTTATACCCGTTTTTTTCCACCCGGATCTGATGCTCATCAGGAGTAACTTCCATATTGGACAGCCTGGTTGTACCGACATATCGACCGTCAATCATCACCCTGGCACCGGATACGTTGGATTCTACGGACAGGTAAGTCTTTGCTGGCCTTGGGGATGGTTTCTCAATAACCGCACTTCCTGATGCCACAAACACAAATTCCCCTCCCTGGTCTCCTGTATTTCGTATGGGCCGACACAAGGGCATTTGTTCCGAATTGTTTCTGACAATCGGCGCGATGCGCGTGTATATCTCCTGCGTTGAAATATAGGGTTTCTCGTTCTTTTTTAATTCTTTAAGCAATTCGTAGGCAAACACACTATGCTTGCCGGTGCCTCTATCGGAAACCGGCGTTTTATTCCCGGAAGTCATCCCCCACCGGCTTTTTTCGTTATATAAATCAAGATAATATTTGTCATTGATGATCGGCGGCATGGCGCGGGCTTCACCAAACAGGGTGCCGGAATAGCAGGAATCAGAAACAAGCAGTACATGACGGGCTTGCATGCTGCGGATGTACGCCTGAACCAGATAATTGTCCAGATACGTTACAGGATTTCCGCCCTTGGCGTCTACCGGTATCCACCATCCGTCATTGGTAAGACGATCAAGATCACCATGACCGGCATAATATATGAGAACGTTGTCATCCGGTTTTGCTGACGATGCCAATTTTCGTAATGCCTGGTAAATGCCTTCTTTTGTAGCATTATGATCTAAAAGAAGCTCAACCCTGAAACCGTAACGCTCACCAAGAAGTTTTGCCATAGCATTGGCATCATTGACGGCTGTTTCAAGATCATCAATTTTCGGATCTTTATAATCATTAATGCCGATGATCAATGCCCGGTATGCGCCAAGCCTGCCGCTTTGATGACTCAGATCGCTGATTAATGAAACGCCCCTGGAATCGGCATGAACGGAAAAGGTAAGAAGCAGAAAAGATAAGGTTACTGCAAACAAAGAAATGGCCGGATTTTTATTTCTGCTATTGTTCATCCTTGCCTCCGCCGCCTGTTTGGGTGATGATAATCAAGATAGTCAAAAATAAAATTGGCTTTTGAATTTAGGAACTTATAGAACATTGATGATGATTTGTCAATAAATGGTGTAATGTCAATATAGATTCATGAGATTTATAATAAGATTTTTGTGATATCCTAAATCCAGGATGATGGTGCAGAAATGTGATACCCATTCCTGATTTCAGATGAAGTGAGTTTTCAGATAACTGCAATAAACCGCAACTGCTTAATTTTGCTAGATATCAAACCAGTATCGCAGCAATCATTTTATTTTTTACACAAAATGTATAATCGCAGCACAGCACAATATATTTTATGATCACCGATCTTAAATTTTTCATCAGTAATATCGTTTTTTCAACCGGGGTAAATCGATTTTAGGGAATTTGCCTTTATTGCATTTTGATGATATCTGTATAAAAGTTAGTGTTGATTCAGGTTGACAGAATGCCAAGACCGACCTAAAGATCGATTACAACAAAACCATCGAGGCTTTGGAGCATAAACAGGATGAGGCCAAGACCAAGCTGCAGGAGTTGAAGACCGCAGGCGATGAGGCATGGGAAGTCGTCAAAACAGGCGCGGAAAAAGCCTGGGCTGAAGTCAAGACCGCCTATCATGCTGCGACCTCAAGGTTCAAATAAGGCAAGCACGCTGAACGTATCGGTTATTCTCTCCCGGATGGAGCATGGCGACCACTGGTGAGCCGAAGTATGGGTTTGACGATGTCGCGACTGCTGCTATGCTCGGGCATTGTGCGCGCACACCTATGACCGTGGCGCGTATGAATTTATGCGTGGCAAGCTGAAGGCAGTACATACCGCCTTGGAAAAGCTCGACCGAATGTCGCATGTCCATTTCGTCAATCCGAAAGTACTTGCCAGGGTCTCCGCCTCGAGATTGATCGGATGACACCACCGAGGCATTTGAGGGAAGAGCCAGAGGAGCTGAAACATGCCTATCCATAAGAAAAAGGTTCTGTACATAACAACGGGTTTCATCACACTTGTTGTGTTCGTTGGTATCCTCGCTCTCATGCTCAATATCAAAGGCTTTACATCGCAGATCGAGGCGGCCGCGTCTACTGCTCTGGGAATGGATGTCCGGATCAAAAGCAAAGCGGGCATCTCTCTTTTTCCTGGCTTCGGTCTATCGCTGAAGGACGTCAACGTGCGCAACAGAGGATTGGATGTCGTTACGATTGAGAAGATGAGAATAGGACTGAAACTCATTCCCCTCGCGAGGTTCGAAATCAAGATAATGGGAGTCGGGCTTGTCAAACCGGTTTTCTCCATAGTTCGGTCCAAAAACGAGATGTTCAATCTTGAAAAACCGGGGCGCACGTTATGGGAAAAACTCCTTGCTGTGAAAAAGATATCCATCTCTCAGGGGAGCCTTTTATATACTGATGAAACATCCGGCGAGAAAATCGAAGTTGGTGACTTGGATTTGAGCATAAGAAACCTTTTTTCCGGCGGGATGGACAGTTCGGAACCATTCAAGAACATCTCATTCACCGGAGATATCAGATGCAGGATACTCAAGATCTATAACGTCACTCTGATGAACCTCGTGATGAGATCAGTAGGTGAAAAGAAAATACTCGATATCAACCCGGTCAGTATGAACATCTTCGGTGGAACCGGGAACGGAAGCATTCATGTGGACATGACGGGGTCATCGCCTCATTACAGGGTAATCTATACGCTTAATCGGGTCAGGATCGAAGAACTTCTTCAGCAATACTCGCTCAAGAAAATTCCCCGGAAAACCATAGAAGGGCCGGTCAATTTTTCCGCGGACCTGACGGCAATGGGAAAGAACGCAGATGAGGTGAAGCGATCGCTTAACGGCAATCTTTCTTTGAACGGGGAGAATCTGATGCTCTACAAAATCGATATCTATGCTTTTATCAGCAAGTACGAACGAAGGCAGAACTTTAACCTCGTGGATGTGGGGGCGTTCTTGCTCGCGGGCCCCCTCGGGCCAGTACTCACCAAGAGCTACAATTTTGCAAGCCTGTACGAAGAGTCCCAGGGCGGAAAAGGGATCATCAGGAAACTCGTCTCGGACTCGAAGGTAAAAAACGGCATTGCCGAGGCGCTCGATGTAGCCCTTGCCTCAAAAAAGCAGAGGATTGCCATGAAAGGGGGATTGGACCTCATCAACGAGCGGTTTGTTGACGTAACCATAGCGGCCCTCGATAAACGAGGATGCGCCGTTTACAGCGAGAAAGTGCGCGGGTCTTTCCATAAACCGCAGATAGAGAAAGAAAGTATTTTTGAGTCAATTGCCAATTCCGTATCGAATCCGCTGGAGGATGCGTGGAAATTCATTCAGGGTAAAGAGTGCACGGTATTTTACTCAGGTTCCGTAGCGCAGCCGGAGGGGTAGCTTAGATTCTGAAAGTGTGTGTCTATCTGAGTTAGGAAGGATGGAACGAGATAACTGCAGCGATGCATAAGTAGATACACGGCGGAGGGTGTCAAAGCTGTTAAAAACAGCCTTGTCGTGAAATGAACAGGCTGAAGCCAATCTAAAGCAAATTGAAAGGAGAATCGAATGTTGTGGACGATTGCTGTAATACTGGTAATCCTTTGGCTGCTGGGATTTGTGAGCAGTTACACGATGGGAGGGTTCATCCATATCCTGCTGGTGATTGCCGTTATCGTAGTGCTGGTCAGTGTCATTCAGGGACGGAGAATCACGTAGTCAGCAGAATATCCCAAACCAAATTGACAATATGAAAGTATGGGCAAATGAGAACAACTGCACTTCTTGCCATCATACTTATTGCTATAGGAATCGTGGTCTTTGGGTATCAAGGGATCGACGAGCGGGAAAAAGATGACTTAGTGAACAGCTTGATGGATTCTTTTATCAAGAGAACGTTACACTATCTTTCCCATCCTGACTTTCCGAACAAATATGTTCTCAAAGAATTTCAAGGCTATCGGAAACGGAAAACATGGTACCAAAATGATCGACGTGTATAAGCATATGTCGACGCTTTTCAGGTGAAAGCCATAAAGGTATTATAAAAAGACCGCACAGAGATGGCAGACCAATCTAAAAATGCACGCATTCTGATAGTAACGCCGGAGGTCACCTATTTACCGGACCGCATGGGAGATATGGCCTCCTTTTTTACAGCCAAAGCAGGGGGCCTTGCCGACGTTTCAGCCGCCCTGATCACGGCCCTGTTTGAACAGGGGGCCGAAGTACATGTCGCCCTTCCGGACTACCGCGCCATCTTCAGTAATGGGCTGACCCCTGTTTTAAAAAAAGAGCTCCGTAGAATCCATCGCATAATGCCTGATGATCATATCCATCTGGCAAGAGACCGGGCCTTTTATTACATCAACCGTGTCTACTCTGGGTATGGAGAAGAAAACATTAAACTATCCCTGGCGTTTCAGCGCGAGGTGATCAGTCATATCGTCCCCCAAGTTCAACCGGATCTGATTCATTGTAACGACTGGATGACCGGTCTTATTCCGGCGATGGCCCGGCGGATGGGAATCCCCTGTCTTTTTACGATTCACAATGTACATACCGTAAAGATAACCCTGGCCTATATCGAGGACCGGGGAATCGATGCCGCCTATTTCTGGCAGGATTTGTATTGCGAAAATATGGCCGAAAGCTATGAAGACGCAAGGGATGCCATTCCCGTAGATATGCTCACCAGCGGAATTTTTGCCGCTCATTTTGTCAATGTCGTCAGTCCGACTTTCCTGGAGGAAATCGTCCACGGGCAGCATCATTTTATCGAGCCTTCCATCCAGCGGGAATTGGCCAATAAATATTATGCCGACTGTGCCTATGGAATTCTGAATGCACCGGACCCGGCTTTTGATCCTGCCACCGACAAATACCTCAACAAAAATTACAGCGCGGGGAACTTTGTTGGGGGCAAACGGGAAAACAAGCTGTTTTTGCAGGAAAAGCTGGGCCTAATTAAAGACAAAAAAGCACCCGTCTTCTTCTGGCCATCCCGGCTCGACCCGGTTCAAAAGGGATGCCAACTGCTATCGGAAATTTTTTATCAGTTTATTTCGAAATACTGGGATCAGAATCTGCAGATCATCTTTGTGGCCGACGGCAATTACCAGATGATATTCAGAGACATTGTCAGTTATCACGGATTTCAAAACCGCGTGGCAATCTGCGATTTTGATCACCGGCTGGAGCATCTGACGTACGCGGCCGCGGATTTTATCCTGATGCCCTCACGTTTCGAGCCCTGCGGCCTTCCGCAAATGATAGCCCCGCTTTACGGCGCCCTTCCGGTGGCCCATGATACCGGCGGGATCCATGATACCATTAAAGATCTGAATGTTGAAAACAATTCCGGCAACGGCTTTTTGTTTAAAACCTTTGATGCCAATGGCCTCTTCTATGCCATCAACCAGGCCATGAACTTTTATAATTTGCCCGATCGTACAAAGGCAAAGCAAATCAAAAGGGTCATGACCGAAAGTGTCGCCCAATTTACCTATGCCGCAACTGCTCGGCAATATATCGAGCTTTATGAGAAAATGTTGAAGCGCCCCTTAATTATTTAACTGAAAACAAACGTATAGCCAATTAGCAATTGAGTTATTGTCTCGGAATATTTTAGCCTTTATCGTTCATGGATTAGTGCCCTACGGGGAGTAGCCCGCTGGCGGCGGCGCTAAGGATAATGACTTCAAGCACTCCCAATATTGCATAAACCTTGTCGTTATTTTTAAGCAATGTCGGCACGATCGAGGCACAGCAAATAATGGTAACACCCGCCAGGATGGCAACGCCAATAAAATTAATAAAATCTCAATACTTGATCATACCGAGCCAGGTCCATCCGGCTTTGATTTCTGCGTGTTTAAGATAGTCGTGGACATTCATGCACACCTGCCGAAAGGACACAGATTGTCCACATAGCCTTTGTGATGTTTCCTGTAATGAAAACCGATCGTGCTGGCTGTTATGACCGGCTCCAATGCGTTTTCGGCATAAGGGAGAGGGGGTGAGACATGGGGTGACGAGGAATTGCTTGTGTCTTTTTTGTTCATATCGGTCTCCTTACGGTTGGCTGGTAGGTGACGCTTAACAATTGCGTTCAGTTGCGGCAAAAACGCTTAGCGGTTTTGACGTCTCCTGCAAGGATTTAGGCGTCAATCTACATGGCAGGAATAACATCCGTCTTTTTCGCGACGACGTCTCATCATGTCGAGAGCGTGTTTTTCCAATAATCAGAATAAGGATGTTCCGCACCGCTTACTTACGGCAGTGCGACACTTCTAGTCGCGCGAACTCACCCTGCTAAACGGAATTGGCAAATTTTGATAACTTTCGCAGAACCTCTATATCTTCCTGAAGTTCTAGCACATTTTCTGACCTAGCAAGTGCCAGGCGGGCATGGTGCATCGCAACGTCCCGCATCGTGGCATCTCCGATCGATGCCAGCGACTTAAACGCCTTTTGCAGCCACCCCGCAACTTCAATGATACCAGCTCCGTCACGAGCAATCGCGGTAAAGGCATCATCAAACATGTCCCGTAAAGATATTTCAGGCACCTTCACGCGATCACAGTCAGGAGCTCGTGTGTCGCCTTCTTCGATAGGTTCACTCCAGAGCGTAAAAAGTCGTATGAATTTTCCAATAATGACGATTGCCGTACCGGGATCATTGACGGCAGGTGACAACGCTCGACTTGCAATTTCAGAAAGAACGATAAGACCAAATTGGGGATCCTCGTCGAATTTTCTGTCATCACCGATCAGGAATGCCTGTGCTATCTGACTTGTATCGATATCAGACAAATCACCTGAGTCTGCGGTCACATGGGCAAGCGCCCGACCCGGAGAAGAAAAAGTACCGGGCAAGGCTG
>CAYPIW010000236.1:0-20279 GCA_964410925.1 uncultured Desulfobacteraceae bacterium | reverse complement strand
GGATGCGTATTTACGATAAAAGCGTCAGTTTCGTCAGGCCTGATCCAGCATTTGAAGCTGAACTGGCAATTACCTGGGAAAATGAACATTTGTAATGAGCACTTCGAATCTTCAATGCCTTCTTTGTCCTTAACCCTGAACGTTGAACCCTGAACCTGTGAACGGTTACTAAGCATCTTTGTCAGTTCATCATTATATACGGCAGAATTGACCGTCTCAAATACGAGCAGCGAGTTGTCGGGATTGAGCGTCACCTTCTGCATTACCTCTAAATAGCCCTCCCATTCCATCCCCCTGCATTTTCCCAAGAATGGTGTGGCAAGACTGACCTTGACGTGATTCGTGACCTTGTCATCGGATTTATCTAAATGTTGTAATGCCTATTGTCATATAAGGTTAATAATAGTATCATAAGTTAATGGGTTCGTGGTTCCGGGCTGAGGAAGCCTGTTTTGCAGGAAATTAAAAAGGAAATGCAATGAGGGAAATGCCAAAGATAAACACGCTTGTTTTGATGATTCTTGTCCTGATCTTTTGTGGATGTGCCCGGCAACGGCCGGTCTTGTATCCGACCCCCTATCTCATCGAGGTCGGGAACGAAAGGGCTCAGTCCGATATTGACGCGTGCATGCATCTTGCAACTGAATACGTGGCCCAGGAAAGCAAGGGGGAAGAAATTGCAAAAGACACCGCAGCCGGCGCTGCCGTGGGAGCGGTAGCCGGCGCCGCCGCGGGGGCGGTTCTCGGAAATAATGTGGGACGCGCGGCAGGTGCCGGTGCAGCCGGGGTGGGTGCGGCTACGTTGACACGGAAAACCATCGATTCAGGAGAGCCTGACGCAGTATTTCGTCGTTTTGTTGAAAAGTGCCTGCATGATAAGGGATACGAAACCATCGGCTGGCGGTAGAGCGAGGAAATCCCGAATAAAAAATCCGTGATTGGTGATGATCTCTTTTTTTCAAAACTTTGATGTATCAAAGCGGGACAGCCCCTGAAAATCAATAGCTTGTGGGGTGTTCGACCTGACGGAGGGGATGTATCACGATAACCCCAAAACACCTTATGAACAGGCTCAGGCTAATCAACTTGACTACGGAATTAAAGGTGGTAAAAAAATGCCTGATAAATTTAAAAAATTGACTATAGAACTACCTGTTAAAGAGTACCAAAAACTGAAATTAATCGCCTCGATAAATAAGAGCGCAGTCACCGGTACAGCCGTGGAAATGATTTGCAAAAATATAAACGAAGCTGAGATAGAGCAGAAAAAAGAGGTGGTTTCAGATATGCTAAAGAACCTTGGTGGAGAGCTGATTGAAGCAAAATGTCCGAAATGCGGTGCAAAAATGGGCAAAGAGGGTTCCGGCCGTCACCGGATGACAGAAGAAAAGAAAAATTCCACCCTGTCTTAAAAACCGGGTCATTATACCCCCACAGGGGGTTCAAACGAAAGTGAGCAAATGGGTACGGTAGTAAAGAAAAGAAAAAAGAAAATAAGAAAACACAAGCACAGAAAACTGTTGAAAAAAACGCGACATAAGCGAAGTAAAAAGAAATAGAGCAAAAAAATGACTTCTGTGATATATCTGTGCAGCGACTTGGATCGCACGATTTTTTCTCTGAATCCGGGCAATGGATAAGAAAGGCAATACGATGATTCTGGTTGTGGGTGAAATTTTGTACGATGTATTTGCGGGCTACAAACGTATGGGGGGAGCCCCGTTTAATTTTGCATTTCATCTTAAAAATTTCGGTTTTCCGGTGCGCTTTATTTCAAGGGTTGGAAACGATGCCGACGGGAAAGAGATCACAGGGAAACTGGAGCAATTTGGATTCAACCTGGACGATATTCAGATTGATTCCTCCCATCCCACCGGAAGCGTTCAAATTCGGCTGGAAGAAAACGGAGTGCCGAATTTTAAAATTACCCCCGACGTTGCTTATGATTATATCGAATTCATGCGGGAAGTTCATGCTCCTCTGATTCAAAGCTCCGAACTCATTTATTTCGGTTCACTGGTTCAAAGAAGCGAGTCGGGCTTTAACAATATCCAGACGATTCTCTCCCGCAAACCCTCTGCTGCCCGCTGTTTTTATGATATCAACCTGCGGCCCTCGTCTTACAGGGATACTGTTGTAATGACTTCGCTGTCGCAGGCCAATGTGTTAAAAATAAATAATGAAGAATGTGATGAAGTCAGACGGATATTGCGATATAAAAAAGATGAAGATATGTTTATGCGATTTTTAATGAATCGCTATCCTCTGGAGGTCATATCGCTTACCAAAGGTGACCGGGGAAGCGAGATATACACCCCAACCGGCTTCTTTAAGACGGGAACACCGAAAATTGAAAATGTTGTTGATTCCGTTGGAGCCGGCGACGCCTACGCCGCCATGCTTGCGGCCGGACTTCTTGGGCAGTGGCGGCCGGAGACCATTTTACGCAGGGCCACTGCATTCGCATCACATGTTTGTCAGATAGAAGGCGCTATTCCCGAGTCCGAATCATTCTACGATCCTTTCACGCCGATGATTAACCTGGGAGAATAACATGACGGCCGGCTCATTGCAGACAAAGCCGTGGCCCGAGATTATGCCGCCCTCTTTTATTTTATTGAGGTAAATATTGACAACACGCTCATTGGCAACACCAGCGAGCACTTACCGGAACTCCTGGATCTGCTGAAGGAAAATCGAAAAACGATCGCATTCGGCGTGGCCACCGGTCGTACCATCGACTCCGCAGTCAACCACCTGAAAAAACATGGGGTTCATCCTCTGTTCTTCGGGTTACAGTTATTTGTCATTTTTAGATTCCATTGCCTGTCTCATTTTTTCGGCCAGATCGCTCATGGGCTCAGGGGTCGCATCCTCTGCGTAATTTTTCCAGGTGCCATCATCTTTAGCATTCCCCGGACCAAGGAGAATCTTCCGGTCACGGGGATGGATCTCTGATACGGTTACCGAAACCGAATCTCCGACGTTGAGATGTTCGATCACTCCGGGTTTTTCGGCCTCGCTGAATTTCGATTTGGGCAGAAGCCCGGTGATGCCGGGAGCCAGTGAAACAAAATAACCGAAGTTTTCTTTTTTCTCCAGGGTCCCTTTGACGGCCTGGCCGACCCCAAATTTGTCGGTTACCTCCAGCCAGGGGTCTCCCTGAGCATCTCGGATGCTGAGGGAAATTCGCCGCTTTTCCGTATCAAGTTCCTTGATCAGAACGGAAACCGTTTCACCCGGGGTTACCACGTCTTCAGGGTTGATCACTCGCTTGACATAGCTCATCTCACTGATATGAACCAGGCCCTCTATGCCCGGGGCGATTTCAACAAAAACACCAAATTTCATACACCGGGTGACTTTTCCGATTACCTTGTCTCCCGTCCGAAACTTTTCTGTCACCGTATCCCAGGGATTACTGTCAATCTGTTTCATGGAGAGGGAAATCTTTTTCTGATTCTTCTTGTCACCGTCCGCGATGGCGACTACCTTGACCAAAACCGTATCATTGGGGCGGACAATGTCTTCAGCCGTTTTCACCCGGGACCAACTCAGTTCGGAAATGTGAACCATGCCTTCGATGCCGGGTATGAGTTCGACAAAAGCCCCGTAAGGCATAAGTTTAGTGACCCGGCCCTCAAAAATATCGCCCGTATTCAACCTGCTGAAAAAGGCCTGCTTTTCTTTCTCCATGGCCTTGGTGAGAATTTTTCGGCGGGAGACAACGATATTTTTTCCGTTTTTCTCAAATTGGGTAATCAAAAATTCATGGGTCTGTCCCACGTAATCTTCAGGGGTTTCCACATAGGTGACATCGATCTGACTGATTGGACAAAACGCGCGTTTTTTAAGGATATCCACACGGAAACCGCCCTTACAAATTTCGCTTATTTTTCCTTGCACGGGAATGGCGTTTTCAAACGCCTCATTTAGAAGTTCAAGTCCTCCGATACCCGAGATTGCTCTGGAAAGGCGTATTTCATCTTCATCAATCCCCACCACGTACAGTTCAATTTCATCACCTTTTTCAAAGGGCATGTTTCCCTCATCGTCTAAAAGTTCCGCCAGTTCAACGGTTCCGTCAACTTTTGTGCCGGTGGTGATAAAAACCGAATCCTTTCCGATGGAAATAATCTTTCCGGTGATCTTGTCTCCGATCTTAAGATCATCTTTCATGCCGGAGGTGTAAGATTCGAGAAGATCGGCAAAGCTTTCCTCTCCGTCGTCCGGATTTTCAATGTTGAAATCGTCTGACATGTTTTTTCTCCAAAAAGTAAGTAATGGTTATCAGGATATTTAACAATGGTTATCAATTTTTTTTCTTTTCCTGCTTCTCCTTCCTCTTTTCCTTTATTGATTTGGCCGGCTTTTTTTTAATGTCTTTTTTGGTGTTCCTCGGCTTTCCCATTTTCATCCTCCTGAATAGACGTTTCGGAATTTCTAAAACCTAATGAAAATATATCATATTCCACCATTCCAATTGGGGCGAAGCCCCTGATTTGAACTGCAAAACATGCATGCCAAAAATTCAACTAATCGGAGACAGCCGTCGACCGGTTCACGGTCAGGTGATGTGAGGGACAAGCATGACCACATACACAGCGATTGCGTGAAAAAGAAAGGCCGGAACGATACTTTGGGATCGCTCGCGAACCATGCCAATCGCAATGCCAAAGGCAAATGCAGCGAATATGTTGCCGGTGGTCCAGCCGGTAAATACCGTATTCCACACATCTGTTGCCTGCAGCGTGAGATAGCCGATAAAGCAGGCATACAGGAAGGCGGAGCCGACAATCGGCCACGACAGAAACCAGCGACTTCTGCTGTTCTGAATTCGCGCTTCCTGGGCCAGGATTCCATGGACCAGGCCGCGAAATAAAAATTCGACGGCCGGTATGGCAAAGCCCATACACACCGCCAGCTCAACACCCTTCAACTCCGACCTCCATTCATACGGCAGGCATACTCCGCCCACGCCACCGCAAAGAATTACCACCGGCAGAAGTAATCCCCATCTTTTGCCGGCCGGCAGGGCAATCCCGTATTGCCACCATCTGTGAAAATAAGGCAAAACCGGAACAGCGGCCGTCAACAGGAACAAGATGGCAAAAAAACCGAACTTAGGACTCTGAATCAGGCGAAACGGTTTGTTGCCGATAACCTCAGAAACCCACTGCCAGTTCATCCTGGAATATTCAGCAGCGGCGAAGATGACACTTACCAGAAGTAACGATTTTAGAAGGCTTATGGCTTGCTGCAATATCTTCGGTTTTTGGACTGCATTCCGGCAAGCTCTGGCAATTTCCTGGGGATTCAGGTGGGTGTCGACGCCCCGGGGAGAGCCGCCGATGTCGGCAGAACCGCCCCAGCCGTTTCTATCGGTCCGGCCGCGAACCGCGGAATCCACAAAATTGAGCCGTGTGTATATCGCTTCCAAATCCGCAGGCATGAATACATCCATCCGCCGCAAGGTATAAGCATTAGGACCCTTTTTCAATGCGACCAGGCCAAGTCGATCGCCGTAGAGTTTTCTCAGGTGAGGTTCAAGTTCATATATTCCCACGTCCGATTCGACCACGGCTACAATTCGGTTATCGGTTAAATCGACCCGGGCCAGTTCCTTAATCCCTTTAAAATCGACAAATTCATCCTTTTTATAGATCATCTGGTCGATTTTATGTAACACTTCGGTGGTGTATTCCAGATAATCCATATCGTTCCAAAGTCCATCTTTCTTGAGACGGACTTCTTCTCTACGCAGGTAATCGATGACTCGCTGGGTTTTTTGGAGTTGACCGGTCGAAAGTGCCGTAAATGCAATTAGTTCGAGCCCTAAAGCGTCGATCGCACCTTCGAGACGAACCAGCTGATACAAAAACTCCATGCGGATCGACTTCTTTTGACCGACCCGCTGATGATTCAAAAGCAACCAGATGGCCAATATCGTATCCAGATCCGGTTCGTTGCCGAAGATGTTCCACTCTCTGTCGCGCAAATCGAGCCCTTTCAGAATCATGATCAATACCTGCTCACAGGTGGAGAATGTGAAGGAACGCACACAGCCTTCATGATGGTCAAAATTATAAATCTTTTTTTCGTGATCCAAAAACGGCTCGCTCTGAGCCACGCCGTCCAGATAGATGCTTCCCGGCGGAGATTTGCGCACAGCGGCCGCAGAAATTGATAATCCCGCAGATATTATAACCGACAGGTTAGGGGCCTCCAGGCAGTTCAATACCCGATCCTCTCCCACTTGATTGAACACATAACGCTGGGGAATCTTAGGCGTTGAACTCACTGTCTCGCCGGTTTTAAGCGGAAAATCATCCTGAATTTCGGACGTGGGAGACGGATTGTCGGGATCAAGTCCCGGATGTGGTTTTTTGTGGTCTGTCATTAAACGATTACTTGCCGATAAGGGATATCAGAATGACAAAAAATACTGAACCGCAAGGATCAGTTGCTAAAAACATTTCAATGCCATTTTCTAAATCCATCAAAAAGCACAAAATTTTCTTCCATAACTCCTTTTAACAATTATCCGGATAAAAAGTCAATATTCCCATTTTATTTTTTCCCCAACCCCCTTGTTTTCCAGAAGGTTTTTGTCCGATTGAACCGGCAACTATCAGGCCCGGCGGAACCGGCCCCCCGGAAAGAGTGACGGAAAACTTAAAAAAAACAGACAGGGAACATCTTAGACAGCCTTGATAAGGGACAAAGGCAGCCCCCTTTGCCTGCTTTTCCTGATTTTGTATGATCTGATTAAAAGGGCCTTTGGTGATGTGCCTCCCTGATGACAATGCCCGGAAATTTGTGCATGGTGCACATTTTTTTGGGCATTTTTTATAGGGTTTTCCTTCATCAAAACTTTCCGACTTCTTCAATTGATAAGTTTTGGAAATTTTACCCCTTTTCTCAAGATCGTTTGAAATACATTTCAAACCCAATACTTGTGCGGACTTTGTGATCAAAAAAACGCTTTGAGATTCTGCTTATTTTAAAAGAGAAGTTCTGTCTGGCACAGGTGTTGCTGATATTAAGTAAAGAATCTTGGCCCATTGGACTAGGCTTTGGTTAACCCCAGAGGGGATTTGCTTTAATAAAACTTCATTGATTTGTTCAAATTCCAAATAACAAATGCTAAAAAATTTACCCTGTTAAATAATGCTTCGCATTAAATCTATGATTTATTTAACAGGGCAGACAAATAACAATGACCGAAATTCAAAATCTCAAACAATCGTTTTGAACCAGTTTAGAATTTAGAATTTAGGATTTGGAATTTATTTGTAATTTGCTGCTTGGGATTTGTGATTTAAGACACAAAACTCCAAGGGAGAGCCAAAAATATCTCTGACCTGACCCATAGGACCAGGTTTTCAAGATTAAATAAAAGCGGGGGGTAACTATGTTAGAAAAAGCTGTGAATTCAAAAGATATGGATTTAACCGGTCGAAGACCCAATTCCGAGATTGCGTACCGGAAGAATCTGCAAAATATTTGCAACAAGATACATGCTGCAGGCAATCTGGACGAGATTCTGGTTGATCTAAAGGATGAAGTCACCGGGCTTTTTGAGGCGGAAAGATTGACCGTCTATGTGGTTGACGGCATAAAACGGGAACTGGTGTCGAGATTCAAATCCGGAGAAGAAGTCGGAGAGATTCGCATTCCTTTGTCGAACGGCAGTATATCAGGATGTTCCGCTTTCAAGAAGAAGCTCATAAACATTGAAAATGTTTATGATGAAAAAGAGCTTGCCGCCGTGGATCATGATCTGAAATTCGATAAGCGATGGGATCAAAAGGCGGGGTTTACCACCAAACAGGTTCTTGCGGTTCCGGTGATATTTAAAAACTATCTGCTGGGCGTGATTCAGCTCATAAACCGCAAAGACGGAGGGTCGTTTTCCAAACTCGATGAGAAGTCTGTTACGGAACTGGCCCATATATTGGGGATCGCCCTGTACAACCAGAAACGGATGGCAAAAGTAAAGCCCAGCAAGTTTGATTATCTTCTGAAAAATCGTATTCTGACCGAAAAAGAACTGGACACGGCGATTGCTGATGCCAGAAGAAGGAGAGAACCTGTTGAAGCGATTTTAATGTCGGATCTTAACATTTCAAAACAGGATATCGGCAAATCCTTAAGTGAGTTTTATAAAGTCCCGTTTGTAACATATGATGCAGCTGTCCCGATTTCCGGTGAGCTGCTTGCCGGTTTGAAAATCCCTTTCCTGCGAAACTATGCCTGGATTCCGCTGCACAGGGAAAATGAGAAAATCATTATTGCTATAGACAATCCTTACGATCTTCAGAAGGTTGAAGAAATCAAGTTTCTGTTTGCAGGCAAATCCATCTGTTTTAATGTTGCGTTAAAACAGGATATCCTCAAGATGATCCGGCGGTTCACCCGGAAAGAAAAAGAAGTCGCTTCCATGGAAGAAATACTTTCACAACTTAAAAGCGAAAACCAGGAGACGGAAAATGAAGAATCCGTCCTGTATGAGGAAGACAGCGCCATTGTCCGGCTGGTTAATAAAATTATCATCGATGCCTATCATCGGGGGTCTTCGGATATCCATATCGAGCCGTATCCCGAAAAGGAAAAGACCCGGGTGCGAATCCGTGTGGACGGTGCATGTACGGTATTCGGGTCCATCCCTTCCGTGTTCAAAGATAACATCGTGTCGCGTATTAAGATTATGGCCGATCTTGATATTGTGGAACGACGCAAGCCCCAGGACGGAAAAATCAATTTCAAAAAATACGGCGGTCTTGATATTGAACTCCGGGTGGCAACCATTCCGACCCAGGGGGGTGTAGAGGATGTTGTCATGCGTATTCTGGGTGCCGGTGAGACGCTTCCTCTGGATAAAATAGGTTTTTCAGCCAGAAACTACAGGAATTTTGTCGGATCAATTACACAGCCATACGGCCTTATCTTTGTATGCGGTCCCACCGGTTCCGGCAAAACATCAACCTTACATTCGGCGCTGTCATATATCAATACTACCGAAATCAAGATCTGGACCGCTGAAGACCCCGTAGAAATCACCCAAAGGGGGTTGAGGCAGGTGCAGGTAAAGCCCAAGATCGGATTCGACTTTGCCTCCGCCATGCGGGCATTTTTAAGGTCTGATCCGGATGTTATTATGGTGGGTGAGATGCGCGACAGGGAAACCACCACAATAGGGATAGAAGCGTCGTTAACCGGACACCTGGTATTCTCCACCCTCCATACCAACAGCGCACCGGAAAGCATCACCCGGCTTCTTGACATGGGAATGGATCCGTTTAATTTTGCAGATTCTATTCTGTGCATTCTGGCCCAGCGTCTGGTCCGTACCTTATGTAAAAATTGCAGAGAATCTTATCACCCGTCAAAAAGTGAATATGAAGCTCTGATTCGGGAATACGGATCTTTTGAGGCGTTTGAAAAAAATGTTCATATCCCTTATACCGATGATCTGATTCTCAACAGGCCCGTGGGGTGCAACCGGTGTTACAATACCGGATATTCGGGCCGCATGGGCCTGCATGAACTGTTGCTGGGGACCGATCCAATGAAAAAACTGATCCAGAGCAATTCTCTGATTAACATTTTAAGGGAGCAGGCCGTAAAGGATGGGATGACGACTCTGAAACAGGATGGAATTGAAAAAATATTGGGTGGAAACTGTGATCTGCTGCAGGTCCGGAAAGTCTGCATCAAATGATCGCTCTAATTCAAGGTGATTTTTTTTGCGGCTTCCATAAATCTTTTTAGCTGTTTTTGGTAATAGCTTCTGTTCGTTACCGCCAATTCAAGGGCTTTGATTTCAGATTCAACCGCCTCTTCAAGCCGGCCGTTTGCAAAATAACTCTCGGCCAGGGTATCGAGAATATACGGGGATCGTTCGAGACCGGCGGCTTTTTCTGCAAGATACAACGCTTTTTGCGAATCACGGAATTTTTGGACTTCACAGGTGGCATAAAGCCAGGCCAGGTTGTTCAATGCATGAGGGTTGTCCGGTTTGATTACCAGTGACTGTTCATATGCGGCTATGGTTCGGGCGTATTTTTTTTCACTGAAATACAGGTCGCCCAGCGTACTGTAAAGATTCGGGTTGTCAGGAGTTTTGCCCAACTCCCTTTGTATTATTTTTTCTAAAAAATGTTTGTTTAATTTTCTGCCGGTTTCACCGAAATTCAAGTTATAGCCGATAGCGCCGATCAACAGTATCCCCACCAGGTAACCGGCGATGCTTTTAATTATTTTATTGTCCTGCCGGGTTACCCAGGCTCTGTCGGTTTCACATTTTTTCAAATATTCTATCCGGTTTTTGATGCTGAAGTGGTGCCAGTTGGGTTTGTCGTATGGCTCGCCGCTTGTTGCCGCAATTTTTTGAAAGCAGGAGATAAGGGGTAAGGCACTGTCGAAAAGTGTGTACACGTAGGTGTCTGCCTGACGTTCGAAATTACGCATAAAATAACCGAAAATAAACCGGAAATAGATTAGAAAAAAGATAATAATTATGAAGCTGAAAATCGATGAGGTTACCGTCGCCTGATTCAGACCGGTATGGCTTATAAATCTGTATATGGGTTCCGTAAAAATAATAAAATATACCAGCAGATCAAACGTGGCAAAAGAGATCAGCATATATCCCACAAAAAAGAACAGATAAAAAACAAGATGTTTTTTCTTTACATGTCCGATTTCGTGCGCAATAACCGCATCAACCTCCTCGGGCTCAAGGAATCGCAACAGGTCTTTGGTAATGAGGATGTAGCGGAATTTTTTAACCAGCCCCATTACTCCGGCGGTTATCATTCTGCCGCCCAAGATGGGCCAGTATAAAATTTCAGCGTATTCAATCCCCGCTTTTCGGCACAGGTTGTGGATGCGTTGTCTATGGTAACCGTTTTCTAACGGTTTGCATCTCCAGAATTTCTGGATTATTGCCGGGCCTGCTACGGCAATGGCAATAAGAAAAATAAGGAAATAGGCCATCTGACCCTGGGTTGTGGAGAGAAAGCGTTTGGGCGGCTCAAAGGGAAGGGCATTAATAATGTCGGCAACTCCGGAGAGGAGCAGCCAGGGCAACAGTACGGGTACAGCAAAAGAAATTTGAGACAGTATGTATGAACTTCTGGAAAGATCCGAGCCGGAGAGCATCTTATAAGTTTCATGGGCACAGGCCCATACAATGGCAAGGTAGCCTATAAAAAGCCCGAGAAACAAAAGTGCCTGTACCGTCGGAATAAGCGCAAGAAAGTGGATATCCGTCAAAAAGGATGAAAGGTTCAGACCGTAGATATCGATGGAAAAGATCACGATGGCCATTATGGACTGCCGGGTTACTGTGGAACTGAATTTATGACCGAGCTGGCTGATGCTTCCCTTTGAAAAGCCTTTTTCTATCCTGCGGAACTGCATCCGGGTGATCCATATGAAAACAACAATCAGGCCGATAAACAGGAAAAACGTTTCTATGGAAGCAAAATTAGTCTCTTCCGAAGGCTGGTAGGTGCTGTATATGAGAAGGGCTATGATAAAGTATATGAAATTGCTAAACATAAGAATATTCACTTAAACATGAAAAACCTGATCCGCTGGGGCAGGTCGGAATTAACAAGCTATGCCTTTCATGATAGATATAAGTGCCTAAAGTTTGAAGTGAGCTAAAGTGAACTAAAGTTAAGGAGTTTTATAATGTAAATTTATGTCCTCAACTTTAGTCACTTCCAACTTTAGTCACTTTAGTCACTTTTTCTTTGCAGTACCTTTCTTTTTCACTGTAGATGCAGCCGCAATACTGCTGGCGATACATTCCCAGGCGTTTTGATTCCTCGATACCCTGTTTCCATCCCTCGCGAAAATCATGGTAGTAAAATCCTACTCCCACCGCTTTGCCCACCGATTGGCCTGTGGATTTTATCTCCTCGTGTTTCTGGAATTTGCTGTACAGGAGTGTGGAGGTGAAACAGTCGAACTTACCCCGCTTGGCCACCAGCGCAGTGGATCTTAAACGGTCATGGTAGCAGTATGAGCAGCGATTCGATTCCCTGAAGACCACGTTCCGGAGAAAACCTTCCAAATCGTATCCTTCCTGGTATATGACCTTAAGATTGATGGTTTCAGCATATGCCTGCAGTGTTTCTTTGCGTTTCATGCATTCGGTATACGGGTGGATATTGTGTTTGTAGAAAAAACCCATGACATCAAAACCTTGCTGATCAAGGGTGTTTACCGTGTAAATCGCACACGGGGCGCAGCATATGTGAAGCAGGATCTTCATTCTCTATCTCCGAAAATAGCGGTTCCGATACGCACAAGGGTGGCTCCTTCCTGGATGGCAACTTCAAAATCGCCGCTCATGCCCATGGAAAGTTCGCTCAAACCAGCATTCAACAAACCCTGTTGCTCGAGACGGTCTTTCAAATTCCGAAGAGCTGCAAAATAGGGCCGAACCTTTTCAGGTGCGTTAAAATAGGGCGGCATGGTCATCAGCCCTTTAACCGACAGATTTTCAAGACGGCTGATATCTTTTACCAGACTGAGCGTATCTTTGGCGTTCACTCCTGATTTTGAAGCTTCCTCACTGATATTGACCTGTATCAGGATCTCCTGGATCTTATTAATTTTGCGTGACTGCTTGTCTAATTCACGGGCCAGCTTAACCGTATCAACGGAATGGATCAGGTCAAAAAGTCTCACCGCGTATTTGGCCTTGTTGGACTGAAGATGCCCGATGAAGTGCCACGATACCGCATATGTTGCCAGATCGTTGAATTTTGTCCGGGCTTCCTGAATATAGTTTTCTCCCAGAATAGTAACGCCGGCCTGGATAGCCTGTCTGACCTTTGCTGTGGGAACGGTTTTGCTTACCGCAACCAGGCGGATTGTTCCAGGGTTGCGTCCGCAGGCACGAGCCGCCCTTTGAATACGGCTTCTTATGGTTTGCAACATTTTTATCAAATTCTGAACTCCCCCTTTATTTTGCCCTGAAAAACCTAATCATTTGGAATTTCAGCAAGTCAATGAACTTTCAATAAAGTAAATTCCCTCTAAAAATAACCAAATCCTGGTTCATGGGCCAGGATTCTTTACGATACATCTAATTTTCGAATACAGGGCTTCGCCCCAATACCCCCTCCTTTGTAAGAAATTCAACGACCTCACAAACCGGAAGCCCGACAACATTGGTATAAGAACCGTTGATGCTTTTAACCAAAAAGGTGCCCAGGCCCTGAATGGCGTATGCTCCTGCTTTGTCAAAAGGCTCGGCGGTATGTATGTACCACTCAATTTCTTGATTGCTGAGGTCTTTAAAAAGAACTTGTGTTTTAACAGTTTCGGAAAATTTTCGGCGTTTCTCTTTGCAGCAAATTGAATAACCGGTAAAAACCTCATGGGCCTGCCCGCTGAGTTGTTTCAACATGGTGCGGGCTTCGGCTCTGGAATCGGGTTTGCCGAGTATGGTTCGGTCTTTTAGAACAATAGTGTCAGCGCCGATAACCCATTTTTCAGGATATTTTTCTGATACGTTGCGGGCCTTGGCCTCGGACAGAACCCTGACATAGGTTTCGGGTGAAGATATGGGGACGGATGTTTCATCGATGCTGCTGGGTATTACAGAAAAGAAAAGTCCTGCCTGTTCTAACAGGTACCGACGTCTTGGGGAGCGGGAGGCAAGTATTAATAACGGATCATCATTTGAATTTTTCATGGGAGGGTATTTATAATGTAACTTTCTCACTCCGCCGATGGCTGTTGTTCTTCCTTCCAGGGTAACATCCCTGGCCCAGACAACAGTTCCCGATATATTTTCGCAAATAGGGATGGTCCAGAAGTCTTTGGAGCTGGGTTTTTGTTATCCGTCCATTTTTGACAAGGAGCATGCCCAGAGGCAATTCCGATTCTTTAATTTCTTCTTTCTGAATTTCAAGCGCCCTTTCGATATCCTCTTTTGTTACGAGGCCGTCTTTGATCAGCAGCTCTCCAATTTTCGGAGCGGGCGGTTTATTATCTGCGGTTGTATCCATTTTTTCCATTGATCAATTCTTTAACATATGGGAAAAGTTTTTCCATTTCACCGGGAGCATTATTCCAGATTAAGACAAATCCCCCAAGTTGTTTTTTTGATCACGGAATCATAGAGGAAATTATTTTGTGTGTCAAATAACAAAAATGCATTCGTAAACCCTGACCCCTGAACCCTGACACCTTGCATCTGATGAAACCAAATAGCCGTGACAATCTTAGCAAACCGCAGTCCTGATTTACACCCGGCAAAAGATGGGCACCACCTCGTGCCTGAATCACAAGAAAAAACTTGAGGTTTGAGTATAATTGGATTACATATCATGTTTTTTATTATTCATACTAACAGATTATAACGACAGGGAGAGGAAAAAAGCATTATGAATTATCGCGGGCGGTCGTACTGTGGCCGGTTTAATTTGTCCGATGTCGGGCGTGACGTCCAGCTGTTCGGCTGGGTAGATGCATTGCGAGACCATGGAGATATCCTGTTTATTCATTTGCGGGATCGAAGCGGCATTGTTCAGGTGGTATTCAGCCCGGATGATGCCGCCAGGGAGATTTGTCGTCAGGCGTCTCTTCTGAGAAACGAATTTTGCATCAGCGTGTCCGGTCGAGTGACCGAACGTGCCCGGGGCACGGAAAATCCATCCATTAAAACCGGAACCATAGAAATTATTGCTATGGATCTGACAATCCTCAGCCAGGCCAGATCTCTGCCATTCACCATTTCTGAAAAGGCAATGGTGGCCGGGGGTGCCCTGGTTACCGAAGCCGTCTCGGAAGATCTGCGGCTTCAGTATAGATACCTGGACCTTCGACGGCCAAGCATGCAGGATTTTCTTATCAAACGACACCATCTCAATCAGTGCGTTCGGGAGTACCTTAATGCAACCGGCTTTATTGAGGTGGAAACGCCCATGCTGACCAAAAGCACCCCCGAAGGCGCCCGGGACTACCTCGTGCCCAGCCGTCATCATCCAAGACATTTTTATGCGTTGCCGCAATCCCCCCAGTTATTCAAACAACTTCTCATGATCAGCGGCTTTGATCGCTACTATCAAATCACCCGGTGCTTTCGAGATGAAGATCTCCGTCCCAACCGGCAACCCGAGTTCACTCAACTGGACCTTGAAGCCTCTTTTATTGATGAGACATTCATTTTTGAGCTTATTGAAGAGCTGCTCGTTCGGATGTTTAAAATCGGAGGGATAACGCTGCCAAGGCCGTTTCCCAGGATCACATGGCAGGAGGCCGTGGAAACGACCGGAACCGACAGGCCGGATTTGCGGTTTGGGTTAAGATTTGTTGAAACCTCGGATATTTTTTCCCATACCCGGTATTCGATTTTCAGGCAGATCCTGAATCGCGGCGGATTTATCAGGGGATTTGTCGTCAAGGGTGCATCCGAACACTTGAGCAAAAACATTCTTCAAAATGAATATGCAAAGGAAATTGTACCTGGTTTTGGAGCAAAGGGCATGACATGGATGCGAGTGACCCACGGAAAACTGGACTCAAATATTGTCCAATTTTTCAGTGAAACGGAACAGCGATTGGTGATGGATCGCTTTGGCGCTGAAAACGGTGATGTAATTTTGATGATCGCTGATCCGTCGCAAAATCTGGTCAACACCGCACTGGGCCATCTCCGGCTGCACGTGGCCCGTCGCTTGGACCTGATTCCCCGGGACGCATATTGTCCGGTTTGGATTACGGATTTTCCGCTTTTTGAGGTGACGGATGAAGGCATTGCGTCAAATCACCATCCGTTTACGGCTCCGGATCGAACCGACTTTGATCCCAAAAATCCCGATGAGCTGATGTCGCTCCTGTCACGAGCTTATGATATTGTAATTAATGGTGAGGAACTCGGCGGCGGCAGTATGCGCATCCATCAAAAGGAACTCCAGCAGAAGATTTTTCAGGCGCTGAAACTTTCAGATAAAGAAGTGGAAGAAAAATTCGGATTCTTTTTGAATGCCTTCGAATACGGGCCACCCCCCCACGGGGGGCTTGCCCTTGGCATGGACCGCGTGGCTGCCATGATTCTGAAAACCCCTTCTATCCGTGAAGTTACGGCGTTTCCAAAGAATCGCAGCGCCTTCTGTCCACTGACGCAGGCTCCTGCCGAGGTTGCCTATGACCAGCTGGCTGAATTGGGCCTGCTTGATATTCGAGGGAAAGAAGAACTTCCGGGGGCGTTGCACCAGAAAGATCGGATCGATCATCTTTCCTGGGTTTCCCGCATCGGTATCAGGGACGGGGAACGTCCGGCAATCCAAAGCGCCATTGCGGACGCAGTTCGAATGGCTGAGCGGGTTATCGCTCAAGCCGGCGATAGGGAACAGGAACCGGCGTTCTCCGTTTTATCCCTGGAAAACCGGTTCAGGGAGGGGTCTTCTCCCGAGCCCTGTCCAAAAACGGGTATTGGTGACCTGTTTAAGAATGCGCCCGCAGTCAAGGGCGATTTTTTTAAAGTGGCAACGATCTTAGAGTAAATATCAGGGTCCATAGAGCCCTGCTTTGGTCCACCCCGGAGGGGTGATATGGGTGATAACGTTTACCAACAGGTTTCAGGTTTCGGGTGTCAGGATTCGGTATTTACTGACACCTGACACCTGAAACCCGAAACCCATGAGCAGATTTGATCTATGGCAGAGCCGATCATCTCTGACTCCCACAATGCGGGACAGGCATAGCCCAGAGGACCCAGAGGACCCAGAGGACCAGCTTTTCGATTTTGAATAAAAATTAAGGAGTTTACATGCAAAAAAACCTGTTTACCTATATGCCTTCATCGCCTTCAACCGGTTTAACTGACGGTCTGCTCGGCCAAATATCTATCGCCATCCAGCCCAATATGTCTGTGCGAGGCTGGCCCATAGAGGCGGGTTCCAGAGCCCTTGAAGGCTTTACCGCAATTTATGATGCAACGGTTGTCGAGCGCCTCAAACAAGCCGGTGCAACCCTTAAGGGCACCATTCGCATGAGCGAATTCGGCTTTGGTCTGGCCGGCGATACCGGAGCCATGGTTTTAAATGCAGGTGACGTCGACAGTGTCCTGATTACAGACACCATGGGGGAAGCCCGCATGGCCGCATGCATGGCCGGTGTTATCGGATTTAAGCCCAGCTATGGAAGGGTATCCCGTTTCGGACTTATCGGTCTGGTTCCGTCTATGGAATGCTTCGGCATTGTGGCAAAACACCTTGATGATGTTGCCAAAGTGATGTCGGTTATAGCGGGGAATGATTCCCGCGATTTGTCCATGCCGGAATTTGGCGCCACCCTTGAAATACCGAATTTCTGCCGGGTGTTTGAGACGGATGAGCCCATCCGCACCTGTGGTATCATCAGGGAGTGTCTTGAAACTCTGGAAAAGGATGAATCCCGTGCCTTTGATGCGGTCATATCCCGGCTGGTAAACAGCGGGCTTGAGATTCAGGAGGTTCGTTTAAAAGATTTTGACCTTGCTCGAACTATTCATAATGTGATCGGATCGGTTGAAGCCTCATCGAGCGCAGGCAAATATGACGGAGTTCGTTACGGACATCGTACCTCCACTGCAAAAAACTGGAATGAGATGTACATGAACTCTCGGGCAGAAGCTTTTGGTCTGCTGGTTAAAAACTATCTTTTTCAGGGGGCTTATTTCCAGTATGAAAACTATGACGCATTTATGGACGCTGCCCGGATTCGAACCCGTCTTTTGGACCGGACAGAAGCTGCTCTGGAGGGTTTGGACGTGCTCATGCTCCCCACGCGGCATGCGGCTTTTGATCCGTTTCGCGCCTGTACCATTAACACGATCTATGACGTTTTTTCATACACGCTTTTGTCCAATATTACCGGACATCCGGCCATAACTTTACCTGGAAAGGTGACCCTCGGCGATGTGGATCTCGGACTGCAGTTGATCGGGTCTCGATTCCAGGATGCTCGCCTGCTTTCTACAGCGGCTCGATTAATAGATTTGGCATAGGGAGGCATACCCCCATGGCTTACGAAGCAGTAATCGGTCTTGAGATACACGTTCAACTCAATTGTACGACCAAAATGTTTTGCGATTGTCCCAATAGACCCGGAGATGATCCCAATACCAATATCTGCCCCATTTGTCTCTGGCTGCCGGGTGCGGTGCCTCGTTTCAGCATGGAAACCCTTGAAAAGGCAACTCTGGCCTGTCTGGGCTTGAATTGCGAGATACAGCCCCGGAGCGCCTTTGATCAGAAAGTGTATTATTATCCGGATCTGCCCAAGGGGTTTCAGCTTTCCCAGCATCACATGCCGCTGGCCAGGGGTGGTTCCATCGAAATCAAGGATGAAAATGGAAAGCCCAAAAAACTGCGCCTGCACCATGTTCACATGGAAGAGGACGTGGCCAGGCTGGTTCACGAGACAGAAGGCCGAACGCCTGTCAGCCTGGTGGACTTTAACAGAGCCGGTACGCCACTGATAGAGATTGTCACTGAACCGGATATGTGCAGTTCCTGTGATGCCATGGAGTTTTTAAAAGCCTTAAGGATTCAGCTCCGGTATACGGGCTGTGCGGATTGCAGCATGGAACAGGGAACCATGCGGTGCGACGCAAATATTTCCCTGAGGCCGAAAGGCGGTGACCAGCTGAATACTAAGGTCGAAGTTAAAAACATGAACTCCATCCATCATGTGGGTCATGCCATTTCTTATGAGATCAAACGGCAGACCGACTCTCTGATAAACGGTGAACCCATTGTGCTGCACACCCGGTTGTGGGATCCTGATAAGGGTATCACCACCGCCATGCGGGCAAAGTTTGCAGGGCCCTGTGTTCCGGATCCGTGCGTGACTCAAATCCTGGTTTCGGATGAATGGCTGCAAAAAATGACGTCAAAACTTCCTGAAATGCCGAACCAAAAAATTAGCCGTTTTGTTCAACAGTACGGTCTGATGCATGATGAGGCCGCCCAGATGACATCAGAACGAGAGGTGTCCGAATATTTTGAAACCGTGGTTGGACTCGGGGCTTCCCCTCGGACCGTGGCAAACTGGATTGCTGCGCAACTGCTTCCGGCCATTAAAGAAAGAGGGTATGAGTTCGCCACGTCTCCGGTGACGCCGGCGCGCTTTGCCGGCTTGATTATCTTGCTGGAAAAGGAAGAAATTAATTCAAATTCAGCAAAATCGGTGCTCATAAAACTTTTCGAAACCGCTCAGACACCGGAAGAGATTTTGGACCGGTTCGGTTTCAAACAGGTTTCGGATACCGGGGAACTTCGGGGTATTGTGGATCAAGTCATTACGGAAAATGCCTCCGCAGTGGAAAATTATAAAAACGGAAATAAAAAATCCATTGGGTTTCTGGTGGGACAGGCCATGAAACTGTCCAGGGGCAACGCCAATCCCAAACGGTTACAGGAGATTTTCAGGGAAACGCTGGGATAGGTTTCAGGTTTCAGGTGTCAGGTGTCAGGAATGATGAACAGAGGCGCTGAAACCTTGTATGAAACTAAACCTTCCGAAGTTTCTTTTTCGATTAAACTGGGTGCTCGCACCCAGCGGCGGGGCTGACACCTGAAACCTGACACCTGAAACCTGAAACCAAATAGCCATGGCAATCTTAGCAAACAACAGGCTTGATTTGCACCCGCAGGGTATGCTATTTTTACAACAGTTGCTGAACGCTTTTTGGATATGCATCAGAGGATTTGAGCGGCTGGGACAGGAAATCATAGACGCATCAAAAGGAAACTTGTCGAGTAATCCCGGTCTTCCGGGCCAGGATTTTTTACATTCAGAGGATGCTTTTGGCAAGTTCGTATGAAAGGGAAAAACATGGAAAAGAAACCCGAAACGGAAGATTCAGAAACTCATCTGCTTAACATCGGGCTCCAGGAAGAATTGATAACAAGAGTAAAGGTACTTTGTGCTGAAAAAGAAATAACCGTACAGGATTTTGTGACCGATGCCATAATAGAGAAATTAGGACTTGTTTACAAAGAGAGGCGAAAAAAAAGCAGGCTTTAGAGAGATCGCTACAATACCACCGGGTTTCACCACTTTTGCCAGCTCTTTCAGTAAAGGCAGCGGTTCCCAGGGACCATATCCAATGCAGTCGGCGCTTCATGCCCAATCGAAGGCGTTATTGTCGAAGGGGATATTGCCTGCATCTCCTCTCTGAAATGAAATCCGTTCTGACAGCCCAGCCTCCTTCACAATCTCCTCGCCACGATTCAGGAAGTCCATGGATACATCAAGTCCGG
>CAYPIW010000235.1:0-22489 GCA_964410925.1 uncultured Desulfobacteraceae bacterium | reverse complement strand
GCCTTTTCGACGTTTTCGTAACCGTTAAACGCACTGATACGGATAAAGCCATTGCCGCATTTGCCGAATCCCGGACCCGGAGTTGTGACCACACCGGCTTTTTTAAGCAGAAAATCAAAAAATTCCCAGGCATCCTTTTTACAGTTCACCCAGATGTAAGGTGAATTTTCACCGCCTGCGATTTCAAAACCAAGTCCGGTCATCTCTTTTCGGATCAGGGCGGCATTTTTCAAATAATAGTCTGTCAACCCGATGATCTGGGCTTTGCCTTCTTCGGTGTAAGCCGCTTCGGCGGCTTTCTGAACCGGATAAGACACACCGTTAAACTTGGTAGACTGTCGCCGGTTCCAAAGCGTATGTAAAGAATGCTTTTGACCGCTGCCGTCATAAGCCATGCAGGTTTTAGGAACCACCGTAAAGGCGCAACGGGTACCGGTAAACCCTGCGGTTTTGGAATAGCTCCTGAACTCGACCGCCACTTCGCGGGCACCTTGAATCTCAAAAATCGACCGGGGAAGGGTTTGATCCCGGATATAGGATTCATAGGCGGCATCAAAAAGAATAAGCGCTTTATTTTCCCGGGCAAAATCCACCCAGGTCTTCAATGTATCCCGGGAAATGGTCGCACCGGTGGGATTATTGGGAAAACACAGATAAATCAAATCCACGGGGTTGTCAGGAAGGCGCGGAATAAACCCGTTTTCCGGCAGGCTCTCCAAATAGAGAATTTTATCATATCTTCCGTCATTAAACTCCCCGGTTCGGCCGGCCATAACATTGGTGTCCAGATACACCGGATATACCGGGTCCGGAATGGCCAGGCGAATATCCGTGGCAAACAGTTCCTGAATATTTCCCGTATCGCATTTGGCGCCGTCGCTGACAAATATCTCATCCGGACGGATATCCGCACCCCGGGACTGATAATCGTTGAAAGCGATCTTTTCCCTTAAAAAGTCATACCCCTGCTCGGGTCCGTAGCCGCGGAACGTGGCCTCAGAAGCCATCTCTTTCACACCGTCCTGAAACGCCTGAATACAAGCCGGCGGAAGCGGCAGGGTTACATCTCCGATTCCAAGCCGTATGATACCGACATCCGGATTTTCTTTCTGATATTTAGATACACGGGTGGCAATTTCAACGAACAGATATGAAGACCGAAGTTTCAGGTAATTTTCATTGATGCGAATCATAAGTTATTTTTTCATCGGAATGGGTTTTATTCAACAGATTATTTCCCCATACGATCTTTAATGAAAACATAAATAATATATGCCACCCCCGCTAAAGCAGTAAGTTTATAAAACCATAATTCACCCAACAGGTTTTCCATAAGAGTAATATCCCGCAATTTTTCCGACTAAAATCTCGCGTTGACCCGGGGCATCCATGCCCCTCACCCATACGGGGGGCTAATGAACGCAACCCCGGCGAACCTGAACCGGGCATAATCAAAAAGGCTTACAAGTTTCCTGACATACTTGAAAGCCTTTGATGGTATCTGGAGGCGGCAACCAGATTCGAACTGGTGAATAGCGGTTTTGCAGACCGCTGCCTTACCACTTGGCTATGCCGCCCAAAAGAGACCTCATTGAACATTTTTCAAAGGTCTCAAAAAAAAATGGAGCGGGAAACGGGATTTGAACCCGCGACTTCGACCTTGGCAAGGTCGCACTCTACCACTGAGTTATTCCCGCTCAACGATATGATGTAAATTTTATAAATATACTTTCCGTTTTTGTCAAGAGAAAATTATTTCTTTAAAAGACCTCTGGACCTTATAAAATAGTCCGCACCTGACCAGAGTGTCAATATCAGGGCCGACCATAAAAATATCATCCCTATTGCATGAAAATCGATGGTAAGATATTGAAAGTGTATTAAAAGCGGAATGATAGCGGCGATTTGAAATCCGGTTTTGTATTTTCCGAGACTGGATGCGGAAATGTCTCGTCCTTCATCGGCAATAATGCTTCTCAAGCCGGTCACCGCAATCTCACGCCCGATAATGATACAAACAATCCATGCCGGTATCCACCCGAGGGACGTGAGCATTATAAAACAAGTAGAAACCAGAACCTTGTCGGCAACAGGATCCATAACCTTTCCAAAGTTGGACACCAATCCTCTTTGTCTGGCAAAAAAACCATCGAGAAAATCGGTTATGGCGGCAGCGGTGAAAATCAGTGCAGCGATGAATGTGCAGACTCTGTTCGGAAACATAAGCAAAATCACAATCACGGGTACTGCAGCAACACGAAACAGAGTCAACGTATTTGGATGACTCAATATATTTTTTATCCGTCCGCCGGGATACATGGTTTTGATTACGTTCCTATTTTTTTGTTTTTTCCCAATCGTCAAGGAAGGCCTTGAGACCTTTGTCGGTCATGGGATGGGCAGCCAGTTTGCCGAGGACGCTAAAAGGAATCGTTGCAATGTCCGCCCCCATTAACGCCGATTCCAGCACATGAAGCGGGTTGCGTATACTGGCGACGATAATTTCGGTTTCAAATGCGTAGTTGCTGTAAATCTCGACAATCTGCTCCACCAGCAACAGGCCGTCCTGGGACAGATCATCAAGCCGACCGATAAACGGGCTGATATAAGTGGCTCCTGCCTTTGCAGCCATCAGAGCCTGAAGGGGCGAAAAGGCCAATGTCACATTTGTCTTAATCCCCTCCTCCGCAAGTCTGCGGGTGGCTTTTAAGCCATCTACGATCATGGGAATCTTCACCACAATGTTATCATGGATCTTAGCCAGATGACGGGCTTCCTTAATCATCCCCCCGGTATCGGTACTGATAACCTCGGCACTGATGGGACCGTCAACGATGTTACAAATATCTTTTATAATATCTTCGAAATCCCGGCCCTCTTTTGCAATAAGACTCGGATTGGTTGTAACACCGTCTACCATTCCCATGCTGTGTGCTTCCCTTATTTCGTCTATGTTCGCAGTGTCTATAAAAAATTTCATCCGGCATCTCCTCCTGTGTGATAAAATGGCCTAAACTTTTTAAAATTTATACTTTTTTTGATAGATTCTTTTTATCGCCACTAAGACACCAAGACACAAAAAAATATTAATAAATTTATCCTTGGTGTCTTCGTGCCTTTGTGGCAAATATTTTTTAAAATCAACTTGTTGGGGTTAACTTCTGTTGTTGTTATATTTTTCTATAAATTTATCCCTGCATTCTTTGCTGCAAAAATACAAATCCTTTCCGTTGGTTCTCAAATGCACCCCGTCTTTTTTGGGAAAATATATTTCACAGAAAGGATCTTTGATCATCACGTTATCCATCTGGCCGGCAGTTGTATTCAATACCGTTTTTTCCGGCGCTCCGCCGGGAAGCATCCAGGATTTCACCGCCCGGTAGCAAACGTATATGATGCCCAATAAGATTAATAATCGCATGAATACTCAATAATCCTTTGTTCATTTTCATCCAGAATATTCAATAGATATTTCATATTCTTTTTTAAAACCGGATGAACGGTTTCAGGACTTATATCACACATCGGCCCTAATACAAAACGTCTTTTATGCATCCTGGGATGAGGGATAATCAGATCCGCCGAATGTTTCACCAGGTCATCATATAAAATGATATCCAGGTCCAGAGTCCGGGGACCAAACCGTATGGGGGTGCACACTCGCCCGGCATCGCATTCTATGGACTTAAGATCATGTAACAGATCAAAAGGATCAAGGAGGGTTTCAATTTTAACCACACAATTGACGAACCAGTCCTGATCTTTGTAATGAACAGGTTCGGTTTTGTAAAATTTAGACCAGTCCTTCAATACGGTTTTGTCGGCTTTTATCAGGGCGCATATACCATTTTTACAGTTTAAAAGCCTGTTCCCGATGTTTGATCCTGCAGCCACGTATGCGGTATGAATTTCCATTACCATCAATCATCTTTCCATGCATCTTCCCAGAGCTGGGCCTTGTAAATAATTCGAGCATCGCCTTCAAGATAAATGTCGTGATATTTACCGTCGTTCTCTTGATAAAATACATTAAGATATCCACCACTTCGTGTTAGAACATTTACAGGTGACTTTAACTTTTTTCTGCAAGCCATAACAATGGCGCCGGCAATTGCCCCGGTACCGCATGCCAGAGTTTCATCTTCAACGCCCCGCTCATAGGTCCGAATTGCAATACTGCTGTCCTTTAAATAACATACGAAATTTACATTTGTACCGGCAGGAGCAAACCCGGGGTGAAACCGTATCTCCCTGCCTGTTTTAACAACCTCAACCGTGTCCGTGTCGATACGGTCTCTCACAATTACCACATGAGGAACACCGGTGTTAACACTTGAGATGGAAAGCGAACCGTTTTTAAGTTCAATGGGATACTCTATTTTAAGATCTGACGGGTCTGTCATTTTTACTTTAACACGCTCCCCCACAACCTGGGCGTAAACCATACCGGCCCGGGTTTCAAAGGACATGTCCGGTCCTGCAATACCCGTTACATATGCATACCGTGCAACACATCTGGCGCCGTTTCCGCACATCTCCGCAGCACTGCCGTCAGAGTTATAAAAGCGCCATTTGAAATCCGCACCATCCGTATTTTCCACAAGGATAAAACCGTCAGCACCCACGGACATTTTTCTACGGCATGTTTTGGCGATAAAATTTGGAAGATCGACTTCATCGACCCTTTTATTGCGGTTGTCAACGATGATAAAATCGTTGCCGCTTCCGCTCATCTTGTAAAAATCAATTTTTTTCATACCGTCAACCCGGCAAGCCGGAACCAAAAATATTTGCCACTTTTAATCCTCAAGAAACGGCGGCAGGGATTCCCCGTCAACAAGATCATCATAACTCTCGCGCTCCCGGACGACATGAAACCGGTCATCTTTTACCATGACTTCGGCAGCCCTCGGTCGGGAACAGTAATTGGACGACATGCTAAACCCATAGGCCCCGGCACTCATTACCGCAAAAAGGTCGCCTTTCCTTACATCGGGAATCTTCCGGTCTACCGCCAGAAAATCTCCGGTCTCGCAAATCGGACCCACAACGTCCGCCGTTATCTGCTTATCTTCTGTTTTTACCACCGGCGCTATGGCATGAAACGCATCGTACAGGGTGGGTCGCATCAGATCGTTCATACCGGCATCAGAGATAACAAACTCCTTGACCTTTCCCGACTTTCTGAAAAGAACCCTGCTCACCAGTATTCCGGCATTTCCCACAATAACTCTTCCGGGTTCCAGAATAAGGTGAAGATGCAAGCCCTTAAGAGAATCAACAATGGCCCTGGCATATTCGCGGGGATGGGGCGGGGATTCATCATCGTAAGTTATTCCAAGACCGCCCCCCACGTCCATGTATTTGATTTGGATTCCAATTTTCCTGAGTTCATTGATCAAATTCTTTAAGCTTTCCAGTGCGTCTACAAAAGGTTTTGATTCTGTAATCTGTGATCCGATATGGCAATCCATCCCCACGATAGTGATATTTTTAAGCCGGCTTGCCATCCTGTATCCGTCAATAGCCGTTTCCATATCGATGCCGAATTTGTTTTTTTCCAAACCGGTTGAAATATACGGATGAGTTTTTGGATCAACATCAGGGTTTACCCGGATGGCCACCGGCGCTTCTGTTCTCAAAAAACCCGCCCGTTTATCCAGAAGTTCAAGTTCTTCAAGGGACTCTACATTGAACATTAAAATGCCTGCTTCAAGTGCATAATCGATTTCCTCGATACGCTTTCCCACACCGGAATACACGATTCTATCCGGAGAAAAACCGGCTTTTAATCCGCGATACAGTTCTCCGCCGGATACAATATCGAGCCCACTCCCAAGGCTTTGAAACAGTTTTAAAACAGCAAGGTTGGTATTGGCCTTCGCTGAAAAGCATACAAGCCTTTCCAAACCCTCAAAGGCCTCGTTAAAGACGAGAAAATGGCGCTGTAAGGTGGCGTGGCTGTATAAGTAAAAAGGGGTGCCGACCTTTTCGGCAATCCTGCGAATGGGGACATCTTCACAATACAATTCATTATTCCGGTAAAAAAAATGATTCATTTATTCACCTTAAATATTCAACAGGCAATCGTCAATGTTCAATTATTTTGTGTCTGCGCTGCCTCCGGTGGTTTTTCACGATCAGGCGGCAAAGGGGGGCCCTTTTTACCGCACCCCGATAAACAAAAGCATAGCAACATCACAATGGCAAAATATAACACAAGGCCTTTTTTAATTCTTTTTATCATCAGTATCAAATGAGTTCGCTTGGCCCCGCCTGCCATTTCAAAACACGAGGGGTGTAAATCAAGATTGTTGGTTATTGAGTTCAATCGTAAGGTGTCAGTGTTCAGGTTTCAGGTTTCAGCTCTTCAAGTTTCTCGACCCTGACACCTGACACCTGAAACCTTTTCCCCAAAGCTAAATACGTAACGCAGACGAACATGAATTTTCATATTGCCAACAGCCGTGATTCACACCCAGACACGAGCGGGCGGGTCACAATTGAAATGTTAGAATTAGACTTCCATCTTAAGGGCGATGTCCGTTTCGGCCCTTTTTATGGCAGCCCTCACGTTTTTTAACGACGTCCCGCCGAAAGAGTCTCGGCGGTTTATCATCTGTTCGATGGTTAGAACATCAAAAATATCCTTTTTGATATGGGAAGAAAAGGATTTCAACTCTTTTAACGTCAGTTCATGAAGCTCCTTTTTTTTGGTCCACGCATAGGCAACGGCCTTCCCAACACAATCGTGGGCCTGCCTGAAGGTTATGCCTTTTGTTACGAGATAATCCGCCATATCGGTTGCATTTAAAAATCCGGTGGATGTGGCACGCCTCATGGCCTCTGTATTTATTTTCAGCCTGGGGAGCATTTTTATATAAACTTCCAAACATTCCGATAAGATATCCACCGTACTGAACAGTGCGGTTTTATCTTCCTGCATGTCCCGGTTATACGCCAGGGGCAGTGATTTCATAATCGTTAAAAGAGAAATTAAATCTCCGAAAATACGACCGGTTTTCCCTCGAACAAGTTCGGGCACATCCGGATTCTTTTTTTGAGGCATAATACTGCTGCCGGTGGCAAAGGAATCCGGAAGCTCGATAAAACCGAATTCCGATGAAGACCAGAGAATTAACTCTTCCGACATCCGACTCAAATGAACCATGCAAATACTTGCCGCTGACAGAAATTCCATGATAAAATCCCTGTCCGAGACCGCATCCATGCTGTTTGCCGATATTTCCGGAAAATCAAGAATCCCGGCCACATACTCCCTGTCAATGGGATATGTTGTTCCGGCAAGGGCGGCGCTGCCCAGGGGCATCACATTGATGCGTTTCAAACAGTCATCGAACCTGTGGGCATCTCTTAAAAACATCTCATAATACGCCATGAGGTGGTGAGACAAAAGAATGGGTTGAGCTCTTTGAAGATGGGTGTACCCGGGTAAAACAACATCGATATGGATTTTGGCAAGATCTAAGATAACCTTTTGGAGCATCACCAGCCGATGGGTTGTATGCAGGGTTTCATCTCTCAGATACATTCTGACATCCAGAACCACCTGATCGTTTCGACTTCTTGCGGTATGAAGCTTCTGGGCGACCTTTCCCACTTTTTCGATCAGCCTGGCCTCAATATGCATATGAATATCCTCCAGGCTTTTATCAAACTGAAAATCTCCCCGGTCTATCTCCCTTTTTATCACGCCAAGACCTTCTATTAATGACAATGCCTCCTCTTCGGAAATGATAGACGTTTTGGCAAGCATACGGCAATGGGCAATACTTCCTTGAATATCATAGGAATAAAGCCGTTTATCTATATCGATGGATGAGGTAAAGTCTTCAACGATTCTGTCTGTCTTTTCTGAAAACCTGCCATCCCAAAGCTTTTTCGCCATATCATCCTCATGTTAACATAGAATTTAGTCAGTTTTCCGGCTCGACCGGATTTTGTTCCATATCTTTCTTAAGGTTTCAGGTTTCAGGTGTCAGGTGTCGGGAACCAGAAATTAGGAATCAGGAATCAAAAACCTGACACCTGACATACGAAAAGGGATTAATATGGGATATTTTTTAAAGCCATATTATGGGCAACTTTAATCATCCCAGTTTTAATCTATCGCTTTTCTTTCATCATTTTCTGAATACGCAGTCGTAACGCATTTAGACGTATAAAGCCTTCGGCATCTTTCTGGCTGTATACACTGTCATTTTCAAAAGTTGCAAAATCCTCACTGTAAATCGATTCATCGGATTTACGTCCCAAAACCCGGCAGTTCCCCTTGTAAAGCTCCAGCCGAACAACCCCGGAGACATTGGCCTGGGTTCGATCCACCATGTCCTGCAAAAGCTCCATCTCGGGTGAAAACCAGAAGCCGTAATACACCAGTTCGGAATATTTCGGAATCAGGGAATCCCTCAGGTGCATGACTTCCCTGTCCATTGTGATGGATTCAATGGCCATATGGGCGATCCTCAACACCGTTCCGCCTGGAGTTTCATAAACACCGCGGGATTTCATGCCTACAAAACGGTTCTCCACAATATCGGCTCTGCCGATTCCGTTACTCCCCCCCAGCCGGTTTAGCTCTTTGAGGAGTTGGGCCGGAGACATGGATTTATCGTTTATGGCCACAGGGTCGCCCCGTTTAAAGGTTATTTCGACAAATTCAGGCGTGTCCGGCGCATCCTGGGGGGAAACCGTCATACGGAACATATCGCCGGGGGGCGCCTGCCAGGGATCCTCGAGCACGCCTCCTTCAAAGCTTATGTGAAGGAGATTCCCGTCGGTACTGTATGGTTTTGCGGGGGTGGTCGGTACCCGGATACCATGCTCTTCGGCATAGGCCATCAGGTCGCTTCGTGAGGTGAGATCCCACTCGCGCCAGGGAGCAATAATCCGTATATTCGGATTTATTGCAAAATAGCTGAGTTCAAACCTTACCTGGTCGTTTCCTTTTCCGGTGGCGCCATGGCTCACCGCATCCGCCCCTTCAATCCGGGCAATCTCCATCTGCCGTTTTGCAATCAAGGGTCTGGCAAGAGAGGTGCCCAGAAGATACTGCCCTTCATAAATCGCATTGGCCCGAAACGCAGGAAAAACATAATCTTTTACAAAAATTTCCTTCAGATCATCAATATAAACCTTGGATGCCCCTGTTTTTAAAGCGTTTTGCTCCACCTGGTTCAGATCTTCCCCCTGGCCCATGTCCGCAGAAAATGCAATAACCTCACAATGGTAAGTCCGGATCAGCCACTTTAAAATCACGGATGTATCCAGGCCCCCGGAATATGCCAGAACCACCTTATTAATGGTATGAGACACGATCTTCTCCTTTTACCCGGTGTTAGCCGGCAAAGCTGAAATAACAAATTACAAAAATCAAATCTCAAATAAATTCCAAACTACAAGCTCCAAATTCCTGATTCCTCATTCCTGATTTCTGACACCTGACACCTTAAGATCTGGATTAGGGTATTAAAACATCAAGTATCGCCTTATGCATGTGGAGCTTGTTTTCCGCTTGATCCCAAACCACCGAACTGGGGCCTTCCAGCACATTTTCGGTGATCTCTTCGCCCCGGTGCGCCGGCAGGCAATGCATGACCATAACATCTTTGGCCGCATGCTTTAACAGCGCTTGATTGACCTGAAACGCCTCAAAGACTTGCTTCCGTTTGACCTGTTCACTCTCTTGCCCCATGCTGGCCCAGACATCGGTATAGATGACATCGGCGTCTTTTACCGCTTCAACAGGATTCGAGGTTACGTTAATTTTTCCAACCCCTGTCTCAAGGGCCTTTTTCATAACCTCCTTCCGAGGGGAATATGGGGCCGGACATGCCAAAACAAGGTTCAGATCCAAAACGGCCGCGGCATTTATCCATGAATGGGCCACGTTATTCCCGTCTCCGACCCATGCGATCCGGATATCCTTAACCTTCCCCTTAATCTCTATTACCGTCATAATATCACTTAATACCTGGCACGGGTGGAATAGATCGGTCAGGGCATTGATCACCGGGACGTCGGCAAATTTGGCGAACTCTTCCAGCCAATCCTGTGAATAGGTCCGAATCGCCAGACCGTCCAAGTATCTTGAAAGTACCCTGGCGGTGTCTCGAACCGGTTCGTTTCGTGCAATCTGGGTGTCTTTGGCGCTTATGAAAATCGGTGTTCCGCCCAACTGAACCATGGCCGATTCAAAGGAAATGCGCGTGCGGGTAGAGGGTTTGTCGAAAATAAGACCCAGGGTTTTACCGGCAAGAGGCCTGTCTGCAATCCCTTTCTTATATCTTTTTTTTAATTCGGCCGCCCGTTCAAACAGGACTTCAAAATCCTCTCTGGTAAAATCGATAAGTGCCAAAATGTCTTTTTTCATGGTACCGCCACCTATTGATTGACGATGGATTGTATCAGGAAATAGAAATTAGAAAACAGATGACCGCAAATGGACGCAAATAAACATGGATAAAAAAGTTTGAAGTGACTAAAGTAAGCTAAGGGCTCACTCAAAAGTGCCTAAAGTTAAGGTGGCGCTGATGCGCCGGGCAGATTTGTAAGGCCTGACACCTGATACCTTTGAACCCCTGAACCCCCACCGGGGCGTAGGCCCCTATGGGCCGGAGGCTGACCCTCTGAACCCTGACATCTGACACCTGATTTGCGTGTATTCGTGTTCACCCCTGTTTTCCCGTTTCTCCTATCCACTTTCCTCTTTTCTTCTTCCTCAATCTAATATTTCGTCCAGGCATGCGATAAGCGCATCAATCTCTTCTTTTTCAACGATGAGCGGGGGAATAAACCGTAGAATATTCCCCTGGATGCAGTTTATCAGAAATCCTTTTTCCATACACAAAGCAACAATCCGATCTCCTTCCATGCGCAGCTTCATTCCCAGAAGCAGGCCCATGCCGCGAACATCCTCAATTACTTCATGCCTGTCTTTCAACCATGAAAGCCTGTCCTTGAAATACCCCCCTGTATTTTTGCAATAATCGATGATTTTCTCTTCTGAAAGCACCCGAACCACTTCAAGTGACGCCGCGGTGACAACCGGGGTTCCGCCGAATGTCGAAGCATGTGACCCCGGTCCGAATGCATCGGCCACTTCTTCCCTGGCCAGCATGGCCCCGATGGGCAATCCATTGGCCAGGGCTTTGGCCAGGGTCATGATATCCGGGGTTATACCGAAATGCTCGTAGGCAAAAAGTTTGCCGGTACGTCCCATTCCTGTCTGGATTTCATCAAAAATTAAAAGAATGCCGGTGTCGTCACAAACCTGCCTTACGGCCTTAAGGTAGTCGGGATCAGGACAGCGAACCCCGCCTTCACCCTGGATCGGTTCTATTAAGACCGCGCAGGTGGATGGGCCGATTGTGCCGCGCAACGCATTAATGTCATTAAACGGTACGCAGTCAAATCCCTCCATTACGGGTTCGAATCCTTGTTTTATCTTATCCTGTCCGGTTGCGGAAAGGGTGGCCATGGTCCGTCCATGGAAAGATCGTTCCATGGAGATGATTCTGAATCTCCTGCTGTCTCCTTTTTCCTTGAAATATTTTCTGGCCAGTTTAATGGCGGCTTCATTTGCTTCAGCACCGCTGTTACAGAAAAATGCCCGGTCGGCAAAGCTGTTTTCCACAAGCCAGTATGCCAGATCTGCCTGGGGAATTGTATAATAAAGGTTGGACACATGAAAAAGGATGTCCGCCTGCATGCAAAGCGCTTTTGAAACTTGCGGATGTGCATGGCCGAGATTGCACACGGCAATTCCGGCAACAAAATCGGTATATTTTTTACCATCTGTGTCCCAGAGCGTACATCCTTTGCCTTTTGCAATGACAATGGGAAATCTTTTATAGGTTCTTGCGATAACCCGATCTGCTTTTTTAATGATCTCTTGAGTCATTGTGACCCCTTTCCGTCAATCATATGGTTACTTCTGTTCCGATCCCTTTATCGGTAAAAAGCTCAAGTAATAAGGCATGGCGTTTGTTGCCGTTTATAATGTGGGCCTTTCCGACTCCGTTTTTCAACGCGTTGATGGCACATTCGATTTTAGGGATCATCCCTCCGGAGATGGTTTTTTTTTCCACCATCTGATTGATGTTCTCTGCGCTGATTGAAGAAATCAGGGACCCTGAATCATCGAGAACACCATCCACATCGGTTAGCAGGATCAATCGGCCGGCTGAAAGGGCTACGGCAATACTGCTTGCAACCAGATCTGCGTTTATGTTGTATGTTTCACCGGATTCCCCGGCCCCGACCGGTGCGATAATAGGAATAAAACCCTGTTGGGTGAGCGTATTGATGATGGCCGGGTTAATATGGGTAACCTCACCCACCAGGCCCGGATCTATGATTTCCGGCGGCTTGTCCTTATCCTCCTGATAAACGATATGAAGTTTTCTGGCACGAATAAGCCCTCCGTCCTTACCGCTCAACCCCACAGCCTTACCCCCCTGCTGATTGATCTGAGCAACAATCCCCTTGTTGACTTTGCCCCCTAAAACCATCTCCACGACATCCATGGTCGCCTCATCCGTAAGACGCATCCCTTTTACAAACCTGGAATGAATTCCCATCCGGTCAAGAACGGAGTTGATCTGAGGGCCGCCGCCGTGAACAACAACCGGATTCAATCCCGTAAACTTCATTAAGGTAATATCACGGGCAAAATCCTCCTTCAACTGTTCGTCGACCATCGCATGACCCCCGTATTTTATCACCAGGGTCATTCCGTAAAACCGGCGAATATACGGCAGGGCCTCAATCAGTACGTCGGCGACATTCGAGTCCATATTCGTTATCTTTGTTTCGGATGTAAATCAAGATTGTTGGTTATTGAGTTCAATCGTAAGGTGTCAGTGTTCAGGTTTCAGGTGTCAGGAATCGCCAGACCTGAAACCTCCATGTCCCCTGACACCTGAAACCTGACACCTGAACACTGAAACCTATGAACAGTGACCTGGTTACAGAATATACCGCCTCAGATCCTCGTCATCTTTGATGTCCTTTAACTTGTCTTCCACATATTTTTTATCAATGACTATTTTCTTTTCCTGCATATCCGGTGCTTCAAAAAGGATGTCTTCCAGTATACATTCCATAAGGGTGTAAAGCCTCCGGGCACCGATATTCTCGGTCATGTTGTTCACTTCTTCGGCGATCCTGGCTATTTCTTCAATAGCGTCTTTTTCAAAAACAACCTCAACGCCTTCGGTTTTTAACAGAGACAGATATTGAAGGATTAACGCATTTTTGGGTTCTGTCAGTATCCTTACGAACTCCTCCCGGCCCAAAGCGTCCAGTTCCACCCTTATGGGAAACCGGCCCTGGAGCTCCGGAATTAAATCCGAGGGTTTGACCGTATGAAACGCCCCGGCAGCAATAAACAGAATATTATCTGTCTTGACCGGACCGTATTTTGTATTTACCGTACTTCCTTCTATAACAGGCAGAAGATCCCTCTGGACCCCTTCCCTGGACACGTCCGGACCATGGGTACCGTCTTTTCCGGCAATCTTATCAATTTCATCGAGAAAAATGATTCCCGACTGCTCGACTTTTATAATGGCCTCTTTTACCACCTTTTCCATATCTACCAGGTTCTGAGCCTCTTCGGCCGCCAGCATCTCCATGGCTTCGGGTACTTTTACCTTTCGACGCTTTGTAGTTTTGGGAAGAAAACCGCCGATCATATCTTTAAAATTAATCCCCATCTCCTCCATACCCACGTTGGAGAAAATTTCCACCATAGGCATGGTTCGATCTGCCACGTCAAGATCAACGTATCGATTGTCCAGCTTTCCCTGGCGAAGCATTTTTCTGAGCTTTTCCCTTGTGGGGGAAATTTCATCGCTTTTGGATGTTACCAGTTCAAACTGTGTCTCCTTTGAATCTTCACGTTTCTGTATGGGCTGCACGCCTCCTTTCGGAAGCAAAAGATCGAGCATCCTCTCTTCGGCAATCTGCCACGCTTTTTCTTTTACAGCCTCCTGCTCCTTTGATTTAAGCGCATTGACCGTTAGTTCGAGAAGATCTCTTACCATAGATTCAACATCCCGTCCCACATATCCGACTTCCGTAAACTTGGAGGCCTCAACCTTAGTAAACGGGGAATCGGTTAAATTTGAAAGCCTTCTGGCGATCTCCGTCTTCCCTACCCCGGTGGGACCGATAAGGATAATATTCTTGGGAACAATTTCGTCTCGAAGATTTTCCGGGACCTGCTGCCGGCGCCAACGATTCCGTAACGCAATGGCAACAGAACGTTTTGCCCGGTGCTGTCCAATGATATATTTATCAAGTTCATGAACGATTTGGTTGGGTTTCAGACTGCTCATTTTTTGTTTACTACCTGTTTACAACTCTTCAATCGTAATCGTATCATTTGTAAATACGCACAGGGACGAGACAATTTTCATTGCCTCTTTAACAATATCAGCCGCATCCATATCCGTATTTTTTATCATGGCTTTTGCCGCCGCATGGGCTCCCATACCTCCGGAACCTATACCCATAAGGCCCTCGTCCGGTTCAATTACATCACCGTTTCCTGAGATAACAAACATGTTTTTATGGTCCACCGCAATCATGATGGCTTCCAGACGCCTCAAATATTTGTCGGTTCGCCAGTCCCGTGCCAGTTCAACGGCACTGCGAGTCAGGTTTCCGTTATACCGCTCGAGCTTTTTTTCCAGCCGTTCGGAAAGGTTTAAGGCATCGGCAGTGGCACCGGCAAATCCCACAATTATTGTGTCATTGTAGATTCTTCTGACTTTTTTTGCCTGATGCTTTATAATCGTATTATTCAACGTAACCTGGCCGTCACCGGCTACAGCCACTTTGCCCTTATGCCTGACCGCAAGAATTGTTGTTCCATGAAATTTCATCGCTTTACTTGTATTCCTGTATCGAGACCTTTGAAAAATGTCCAATTTTGTTCAAGGCCAAGGAAGGCGAAAATTTTAACCGCAGACATACATTGAGTATTTCGAGGATTAAAATTTGAGCCTGACGCCGGAATTGGGCAAAAGGGGGCGTTTTGCAAAGGTCTCGTTTATCGTCTCGGATGCGCCTTGTCATAGGTTTCCATTAACCTGTCGATACTCACATGAGTGTATTTCTGGGTCGTAGAAAGGCTTTTATGGCCCAGCAGCTCTTGCACCGCTCTCAAATCCGCCCCCGCATCGAGCAGGTGGGTTGCAAAGGAATGACGCATGGAGTGAGGTGAAACCGGTATTAACAGTCCGCACTCTTTTGCGGTCTTTTCCAGAATACGCGCAATGGAACGGGTCGTCAGGCGACCCTTGTTTTTGTTTAAAAAAAGCGGCGTATTTTCGTCAGTGCGTATGCCGGTTTCGATCTGTACCCGTTTTCTGTAATCGGAAATAGCAGTTAACGCCTTTTTGCCCACAGGCACAATCCGTTCCTTATTCCCTTTTCCAAGCACGCGGATCACCTGCTTTGCAAAATCAACATCAAACATATTCATGCCGGCAAGCTCCGAAACCCGTATGCCGCTCGAATAAAGCGTTTCGAAAATTGCACGGCTCCTTAACCCAAAAAGCGTATCTGTACTTATGGAATCGAGCAACCTGAAAACGTCGTCAACAGGGAGGTAGACCGGAATCGTTTTTTGCTGTTTTGGCGTCAAAATCGAATCCAGGGGGTTGTCCAGAATAACGCCGCGTTTAACCAGGTATCTGAAAAAAGAACGAACAGCTGAAAGCTTCCGTGCTATGGTAACTCTTTTGTTTTTTTTGTGTAAAAATCCCAGATACCCTCTTATCAGCAACCCATCCACCTGATCCGAAGTAAAATTATCTATAGAGTTTTGCTTCTTATTCCCTGAAAAGCATTCTTTATGAATAAATGATACAAACTCTTTGAGGTCGTGAGAGTAAGCACGGCACGTATTTGCAGAGTATCCCTTTTCGGAGGAAAGGGACTGGATGAAAAATCTTATCTGATTCTTCAAAGAAAGTGAAGTCATCAAAATTAAGCGGCTCTGCGTGTCTTTTTCTTCAGCTTATTGATTCGGCGCTGGTAAATTTCTGCCATTTTATGATCATCATTGCTGATGCTGGCTTCTCGCTCTGCCTTCAGCGCTTTAATCTTCTTTTTAATTTCCCGAACCGAGGAATCACTTTTTTTCGGCAACTCTTCTTTTATCCCTCTTGCCTTTTTTATCGCGCTGACGAGTTCAACCTTATTCATCCCATAAACACCTGTTATTTCGGGAAGTTGTTTTCCAACCTCTCTCAATTCCTTGGCCGTCATTTTCTCCAGCGGTTTTTCTTTGGTTTCTTTTTTCTTTCCACCCATATTCCGCAGGTCTCCTTTTCTATCCTTTGTTTTAAAAGCACAAGCGAAGGTTGCAGAACCCCCGCTAAAAACATGATCCGTTAACAATTTTTACATACTATGTCAATAAATAGATGACCGTTATTGACTATCCCTGTTTTTTTCTTTTTTTATTATCTCAAGAAATGGCCTGAAAAGTTCCAGGGGAAACGGAAAGATCGTGGTGGTATTCTGCTCGGCGGATATCTCTCGCATGGTCTGAAGATATCTTAACTGCAATGCCATGGGATGGTCGTGTAGAATCTCGGCAGCGTCGGCCAGCCTGTTTGCCGCCTGAAATTCACCGTCCGCATTGATCACCTTGGCACGACGCTCCCTCTCCGCCTCGGCCTGCTTGGCCATGGACCGCTGCATTTCCTGGGGTAAATCAATATGCTTGAGTTCCACTGTTGTGACCTTTATTCCCCATGGATCCGTGTGCATATCTAATATTTCCTGAAGCTGAGAATTAATCTTTTCCCTTGCGGACAGCAGTTCATCGAGTTCCGCCTGACCGCATACGCTCCGTAACGTTGTCTGCGCCAGCTGTGACACTGCATAATTGAATTCTTCCACTTCGATAACCGCCTTTACGGGTTCGATAACCCTGAAATAAATAACGGCATTTACCTTTACGGAAACATTGTCCCGGGTAATAACGTCCTGGGAATCAACATCCATGACCACAAGACGCATACTCACCTTTACCATCTTGTCAATAATGGGGATAAGGATGATCAGCCCCGGCCCTTTTGCCTTGATCACCCTGCCGAGCCTGAATATAACCCCCCGTTCATACTCGTTTAAAATACGTATGGCCGCAGACAGAAAAAAAACAGTCAATACAACAATAGCAATTACGGTATACATTTATACGCTCCTTTCAACGGGTGTATTACCAGTTTGTTAATAGCTTTCCAAGACTTTTTGGTTTCAGGTTTCAGTGTTCAGGTGTCAGCTAATTCGTTTCTTACTTCTGACACCTGAAACCTGACACCCGAAACCCTATGGCGAAGTTTTTGGTGAAAAATAAATAAGTTAATGCGTGAGAACCATTTTAATAAATCGGTAATGCGGTCCTTTCAACCGGTTCCACTTCAAGGACAAGATTGACGATATTTACAACCCGGACCCTGGCGCCGGTTTGGATTGGATTTTTTGAAACGGCTTTCCACAGTTCTCCGTGAACAAACACCTTGCCTTCAGGCACAAGAGATTCTCTGACCACCCCGATCTCTCCGATAAGGCCCTGTGCTCCGGTTCTGGGTAAAGACAGGTGTGATTTAAAGACAAGGCCTGAAACCAGTACAAAAAATCCTGAAATCAGAACAAGGGTGGGGATGAGCACTTCCCATGACAGTCTCATACCGGTGCCGCTGTTTTCAAATAACATAATAGAGCCGAGCAAAAGCGAAGTAATGCCCGCTACACTCAAAAGCCCGTAACTTGCAATCTTCATCTCCATAATAAAAAAAATAAGGGCAAGAACGATCAGTAAGAATCCTGCATAGTTGACCGGCAGGGTCTGAAATGCAAAGAAAGCCAGAATAATGGCAATCCCGCCCACAACCCCGGGAAGAACAGCGCCGGGGTGTGACAATTCAAAGTAAAGACCGGCAAGACCGATCATCATAAGGATATACGCAATATTGGGATTGCTGATGGTCTTTAAAATTTTGGTTCTTAAATCTTCCGTCAGTACGGTCTTTTTAACATTATCGAGCGTTAAAACCCCTTTATCCTGGATCTTACGTCCGTTGATCTGACGGATCAGATCATCTATGTCTTTTGCCACAACATCGATGACATTCGCCTTGAGCGCCTCGGTTTCGGTTATGGAAACGCTTTTACGAACGGCCGTTTCAACCCAATCGGCGTTCCTTCCCTTTTTTTCCGCGATACTCCTTGCATGGGCCACCATGTCATTGATCACCTTATCGGACATGGCGCCGCTGATTTCCTTGCCGCCGGCCCCCACCGGATGCGCCGCACCGATGTTTGTTCCCGGCGCCATGGCTGCAATGTCCGCCGCCATGGTGATCATTACACCTGCGGAAGCGGCCCTGGCCCCGCTCGGAGACACATAAATCACGACCGGAACCTCGCTCGCATAAATTGCCATTACAATCTCACGCATGGATTCGGCAAGCCCTCCCGGGGTGTCAAGTTCGACGATAATACATGAAACGTTTTCCTCGGAAGCCTTGGTAATCCCCTTTTTTAAAAAACCGCTCGCCGCCGGACTGATGGGACCCGACATCTGGATAACATAGACCTCATTTGCTGCTGTGAAACCGTTTCCGGGACAGCAGAATAACAACAGTAAGAGTGCTAAAAAAATATGTATATATTTCATATTAAAATTACTTAAAGATGTGAATCACGGCTGTTGGCAATATGAAAATCCATGTTCGTCTGCGCTACGTATTTAGCTTTGGGTAAAAGGTGTCAGGTTTCAGGTCTAACGATTCCTGATACCTAACACCTGACACCTGAACACTAACACCTTACGATTGAACTCAATAACCGACAATCTTGATTTATACCCGGTTCTGTTTAGAATTTTGAGAACATTTAATTACCCAATGCGTTCATCAATATTTTCATATCTTCCCAGACATCACGCTTTTTACCGGGATTGCGAAGGAGGTAGGCCGGGTGATATGTGGGCAACACCCGTATCCCGTTATAATCATGAAACCGCCCTTTAAGTTTTGAAATCGGCAGCGTTGTATCCAGCAGTGCCTGTGCGGCAAACGTCCCCAGGGCACATATAACATCCGGCTTTATGACCGAAAGCTGACGCTTTAAAAAAGGCAGACATGCCTCAATCTCATCCGGAAGAGGATTTCTGTTACCCGGAGGGCGACACTTTATGATATTACATATATAAACCTGATCGCGGGTATGCTTGATGGCCTCTATTATCTTTGTAAGAAGACGGCCGGCAGCGCCGATAAAGGGTTCCCCTTTTTGATCTTCATCATAGCCCGGACCTTCGCCCACAAATACCAGTCTTGCATGAGGATCACCCGCGCCAAAAACAATATGTTTTCGGCTTTGCGAAAGCCGGCAGCGGCGACAGTCACCCAGATCCGTTTGAATCGTCTCCAGGGTTTCCGGTGAATATGCCTGTTTATGTCCCCAGGATTCCATTATGTTAAGGCTTTCCTTTGAACAGTCAAACCCATGGCAACCGGTTTGAGACAGAAATCGAAAGGTTTCGCAGAGTTCATCTATGGCCGTATCGAAATCGCTTCTATGAGACATCTGTATTATAGTTGCGGGTTATGATTTAAACTTTCCAATTTTATAATATGATTACAAATCAGTTCGCTTCACTCACAATTGGAATAATGGAATTCTGGAACGCTGGAATATTGGGAGTAAGCGCGGAAATAACCCACTTAAATTGTAAAAAATTCCTTCAAACCCATCATTACATTACCCCATCATTCCAATGTTCCAGTTGGGGCAAAGCCCCTATATTTTCTTTACTATTCGATCCAAAAGGATATGGGCGACATCCTGTTTTTGCATTTCAGGAATGGCCTCTTTTGTGCCGTCTCTATAAAACAGGGTCACCGTATTGGTGTCAACACCAAAACCCGAAGCGGGACGCCCCACGAGATTCCCCACAATAATGTCAAGATTTTTTTCGACCAGTTTTTTTTCGGCATGCGCTTCAAGATTTTCCGTTTCCGCAGCAAACCCGACAAGTATGCGGTCTTTTTTTCTCCTTCCAACCTCTTTCAAAATATCCTGGGTTTTTTCCAGTGACAAAACCAGCTCATCTTTTTCCTTCTTGATCTTCTGTCCGCATGGCTCCTTTGCGCGGTAATCCGAAACCGCTGCCGCCTTAATGATTATTTCAGAGGGTTCCATGTGGTCAAATACGGCAAGAGCCATGTCCCGGGCCGTATCGACCCTGACAACCGTCACATTATTTGGATCGGGAAGACTTGTGGGGCCGGTTATCAAAACAACATCGCCTCCCCGTTGTTCTGCAGCCTTTGCCACCGCAAAACCCATCTTACCTGAAGAAGGATTGCTGATGAACCGGACCGGGTCGATAAATTCACGAGTCGGACCGGCGGTGACCAGTATCCGTTTACCTTTCAAATCTTTGGGCGAAAGATAGAACAACAGCCTGTCAAGTATATCCCGGGGTTCGGGAAGGCGACCGGGTCCGGTTGTGCCGCAAGCAAGTTCCCCTGATTCCGGTTCCAGGACAAAATGCCCATCGGATTTGAGGGTCTCAAGATTCCTTTGAACCGCTTTTGCTTCAAACATATTCGTGTTCATGGCGGGGCAGACAATCACCGGACAGGTGACCGCCAGAATGAACGTGCTCAGCGCATCATCGGCAATCCCGTGGGCGATCTTGCCGATAATATTTGCCGTGGCCGGTGCAATAATTACCGCATCCGCCTGATTCGCCCAATCAATGTGTCTGATGGAGGCATCATCGCCTGTTTCAAAGAGACCGGTACAGACCGGCTGACGCGATAAGGCCCAGAAAGTCAGCGGCGTTACAAACTCCGACGCGTTCTTCGTCATCATAACCCTGACATTCGCCTCCTCCTTGATAAGGAGCCTTAAAAGCTCGACGCTCTTGTATGCGGCAATCCCTCCGGATACTCCCAATACGATATTTTTGTTATTGATCAAACGTTTCATTTTTGGCCACCGATATAATTTTTTAGCTGTTTAAGCTGTTGCATGCTGTTATACTTCATTAAAAGATCGATCCATTCGGTAAACAGAGCCAAAAATTTCTCTCGATTTTTATCAAAGCCCTTGCTCTTAATTTCAGAAAGCGCATCAACGAGATCCTGGCGACCCGGGTCTTTTTTCAACAGGTGGGTATAAATTTCTGCCGCTTTACCCAAATTACCCTGGGCGGCATAGACTTTTGCCATTGTCCGGGTATAAAATACGTCATCTTTCATAAATTCAAGTGAGTTCGAATGTTGGAGTACTGGAACACGGGCCCGGTGAAATGTAGTAAAAATAAAAGGTTTTTTTCGGAATTATTACCCGAAATTCAGGTGGTAACCTTTCATTGCGAAACTACTTTCAAATCTTTTTTTTGTCAAGAAGATATGGATAAAGAATACTGTAAGATGAGGGTTGACTTCCGGCCGAGGGTATGGTTGTTTATCCGACAGATTCAGCATAAAAGGTAGCGCTGATAAGGAGACACATAATGGGAAAAATTCTGGTGGAGGATCAAAATTTAAAATATCAGGAAGAGCCGGAACATCTGGTTGAAGAAAGGAACCCGATCGCTTCGGGAAAACGAAAACCGGTATTAAAACAAGAAATGGCTGAAACCATTCGAAATGTTCTGGACGGAAAGCAAAAGGTAGAAGCCCGATACAGCCTGGCTTTAAATTCACGAACCACCGAACCGGGCGGTATGGACCTGATGCAATAGGTTTAGGATAAGACAACGGAATGAAAAAGTATCAACAAATTAATGAAGCAAGGATAGTGCTGGAATTGTCTGAACAGGCAACCATGGAACAAATCAAGTCTAATTATAGAAATCTCATCCGCAAATGGCATCCGGACCGATGTAGTGAAGACAAACAAAAATGCAAGGAAATGACCACCCGGATTATCGATGCATACCGGGTTATTAATGATTATTGTAAAAACTATAAATTTTCTTTTTCCGAACAAGAGGTCAGAAATTATATCTCGGCAGAAGAATGGTGGTTTGAACGTTTCGGCATGAATTCCCTATACAACGATGAACAGAAATAAGGATATAAAATGAACGATTTAGAATGCACGCACAACAGCAACTCAAAGGATCTATCACAAAAACCTGCTTCCGGAATCCAAAACATTTTGGTTTTTCAGCAAAACGGCAGCGGAATCAAAAAGATAGAGGGTATTTACCCCTCCGACCTGATGCGGTCTCTCCCGACAGGTCTGCCTGGGCAATTATGGAAACATGTTTGGCGCACCGGAGTTTTCAGTGAAGGTTGTCGATGGAATCGTTACGCAAATCAAGGTGCTGCGAGGGGCTCCGTGTGGCGCGACCTGGGAAACCGCGCGTCGCGTTGAGAACCTTCCCGTTGAAGAAGCAATCATTCGTATCGGTCTGGACGTG
>CAYPIW010000234.1:0-5125 GCA_964410925.1 uncultured Desulfobacteraceae bacterium | reverse complement strand
AATGGTAGATTTTGGTTTCCGGCAAGGCCCGAGCGAGTTTTCAACCGCAGGCATAGCGCGCTATTTCGAGGATTGAAAACGAGCGAGAACGCCGCCGGGGGCCGAAAGATGCCGTTTATGGATGGACACTGATTCGTTTCTTACTCCTGACACCTGATTGCAAAGCTTTCGCTCAAAAAATGAATAAGCTAATGTATGAAAACCATTTTAACAAATCGGTAATGCTCCCACGTCCACTAACCAGGAGGTGATTGACAATGCATAAAATAGTTCTTTTGCGTCATGGAGAAAGCGTTTGGAATAAAGAAAACAGATTCACCGGATGGACAGATGTGGGATTATCTGCCAAAGGAGAAGAAGAAGCTAAAAAAGCCGGGCAGGTTCTTAAACACGGCAAATATTTTTTTGATGTCGCGTTTACTTCGGTTTTAAAGCGCGCGATAAAAACTTTATGGATTGTGCTTGAAGAAATGAATTTGGAATGGATTCCTGTCGTCAGGTCATGGCGTCTTAACGAAAGACATTACGGCGCTTTGCAGGGATTGAATAAATCCGAAACAGCGAGTAAATTCGGGCAGGAACAGGTAAAAATATGGCGGAGAAGTTATGATGTCAGGCCTCCCGAACTGAAAAAAACCGATGAGAGGTATCCCGGCAAAGAACTCAGATATCAAAACCTGAAAGAAAACGAGCTGCCGCTGACCGAATGCCTTGAAGATACCGTAAACAGGTTCCTTCCTTTCTGGCATAACGAAATAGTTCCGGCGATAAAAAAACGGAAAAAAGTTTTGATTGCCGCCCATGGGAACAGCTTAAGGGCGATGGTTAAATACCTTGATACCGTTCCGGATGAAGAGATTGTTAAGTTGAATATTCCGACGGGTATACCTTTGATTTATGAACTTGACAACGACTTGAGCCCGTTAACACATTATTATCTGGGCAATGAAGAAGAGATAAGAAAAGCTGTTGAGGCGGTTAAGAATCAGGGTAAAACCAAAGTATAAGAATGATGACTACAATACCTCATCCAAATCAGCGCGGTTTGATCCAAATACCCCTCTGGAACCGGAACCTTATAATGAAAAAGGTCTTTTAAAGATAAAACTGAAGGAATGACGAAATACCCCCCTCAACAATAATTTTTTACCACCTCATAAACCTTTTCAAGGGCCTGATCCAGATGTTCCGGCCGGGTGCCTCCGGCCTGTGCCATATCCGGCCTGCCTCCCCCGCCGCCGCCCACCACCGAGGCCACTTCCTTAACAATTTTTCCGGCATGAAACCGATCCGTCAAATCTTTGGTAACCAGAACGATCAACAGCGCCTTGGAATCGGTCGAGCTGCCAAGGACAATGATGCCCGTTTTAATTTTTTCTTTAAACCTGTCAGCCAGATCTCTGAGCTCGGCCGGCGTGCCCACCGTAACCTTTTTAGCCAGTACCTTTATATGCTTGATGGATTTAATATCTTCCTCGGCCCAGTCTGCCGACCCCATCGCAATCTTTGCCTTTAATTGTTCCACCTCTTTTTCCAGGGACTTATAGGCAGACAATATTTTCTTAATTCTCTCGAGAACCGCCGCAGGATTTTCTTTGAGCAACCTGGCGGAGTCATCTATGATTTTTGATTTTTTCTGAACATATTCGACAGCTGCTGCACCGGTCAGCGCCTCGATACGCCGTATCCCCGAAGCCACACTCGATTCGCCGGTAATTTTGAAAAAACCGATATTGCCGGTCATATCCGTATGTGTCCCTCCGCACAGCTCTTTGCTGAAATCATCCATGGAAATGACCCTGACACGGTCACCGTATTTTTCTTCAAAAAGTGCTGTGGCATCGGTTTTAAATGCTTCTTCCGCATCCATCTCGATCATCCGGACGGGTATATTTTGACGTATTTTTTGATTCACCAGAGTTTCAATTTTATCCAGAGTCTCCGAATCGGTCTGGGAAAAATGGGTAAAATCGAACCGGAGTCTATCCGGTGCCACCAGGGAACCGGCCTGTTTGACATGATCCCCCAGTATTTTTCGCAGGGCAAAATGGAGGATATGGGTCGCCGTGTGATTGCATGCCGCAGCATCACGCTTGGACTTATCAACGGTCAGGGTTACGGTTTCCCCTTTTTCAATATGTCCTGAAATGATTTTACCTTTGTGGATAATAAGCCCCGTAGGATCCTTAATGGTGTCCGAGATTTCCATGTCAAGATCCTCACCGGTAATCCTGCCGGTATCCCCGGCCTGCCCGCCGGCTTCACCGTAAAACGGCGTGACTTCCGTCACGACTTCAACGGTTTGATCTGTGGATGCCGACTGAGTCTCCCGTCCGTCCTCCACCAGTAAAAGCACCTTTGACTCACAGGATATCGTATCGTAACCCACAAACTCCGGCAGAATACCTGCAGCCGAAAGGTTTTTATACGCATTGCTGATTTCAGCAAATGCGGCTATGGATCTCGACCGTTCGCGCTGCGCTGCCATATGTCGGTCAAATCCCTTCATATCAAGGGACAATTCTTCATCTCTGACCACATCTTGGACAATATCCACGGGAAATCCAAAGGTGTCATAGAGCTTAAATATCAAATCCCCCGACACCCGGGTTTGACCTTTGGCCTTTAAATCGGCAAGACCGTCGTTTAAAATCTTAAGGCCATGATCCAGTGTTTCCGAAAACCGGATTTCTTCGTTTTTAATGACATTCGTAATAAATGCCGAGGCCTCGAAAAGATCGGGATATTCGGGTTTCATAATATCAAAAACAACACGGGCGGTTTCATGAAGAAACGGTCGCGTCAGGCCGATATTCCGCCCGTATCGGATGGCTCTTCGCATAATACGGCGCAGCACATATCCTCTGCCTTCATTGGAAGGAAGAACCCCGTCACCGATCAAAAACGATGCGGCCCTGCTGTGATCGGCAATGACCTTCATGGCCACATCCGCTTCACGGGACTCTCCCATTGGCTTTTCTGAAAGATCTTCCACCTTGTTTATAATCGGCAGAATCAGATCGATATCATAATTTGTCGGCACATTCTGTATGATGGAAATCAGCCTTTCCAGCCCAAGCCCGGTATCAATGCTCGGTTTTGGAAGGGGGGACAGCCTTCCGGAAACATCGCGGTCGAACTGCATGAAAACCAGATTCCATATCTCTAAAAAACGATCACAATCACATCCCACATCGCAATCCGGTTTGCCGCAGCCAAATTTCTCTCCCCGATCAATATGAATTTCACTGCAGGGACCGCACGGACCCGTATCCCCCATGGCCCAGAAGTTGTCCTTTTCGCCGAACCGCAAAATCCGGTTTTCCGGCACACCGATATTTCTGTTCCAGAGGTCATGGGCTTCATCATCATCAAGATAAATCGAAACCCATAGTTTGTCTTCGGGCAGTCCATACCCGCTGGTCAACAAATCCCATCCAAAATCTATGGCTTTTTCCTTGAAATAATCCCCAAATGAAAAATTTCCCAGCATCTCGAAAAATGTATGGTGCCTTGCGGTATATCCGACATTTTCCAGGTCGTTATGCTTGCCTCCGGCCCGCACGCATTTCTGGGAGGTTGCCGCCTTTACATAGCCTCTCTTTTCCTCTCCGAGAAAGGCCCGCTTAAACTGGACCATACCTGCATTGACAAATAGTAAAGTAGGGTCATCGGAAGGAACAAGAGATGAGCTTCTTACAATCCGATGATTATGTTTTTCAAAATAATCAAGAAATTTCCTGCGGATTTCGTTTCCTGTCATAAATCGCTCCGTTTAGACGTTCGGATTCTTTGATGATGAATCATCCTTAACTTCTTGGTGCCTGGTTTTTGAAAAGCCCAAAGCCTCTTTAACTTTTATTAACACTGAATTGTAAATGTCCGGATTGTTTTCCAAAAAATCTTTTACGTTGTGACGTCCCTGTCCGATCCGCTCCCCGTCATATGAATACCAGGAGCCGCTTTTATCGATAACTCCTGCGCCCACGCCGGTATCGATAAGATCGCCGGTCTGCGATATGCCCTGACCGTATATGATGTCGAATTCAGCTTCAGTAAAGGGCGGGGCCATCTTGTTCTTAACCACGCGAACCCGGGTCCGGTTCCCTATAACGTCCTGTCCGTCCTTGATCGCTCCAACCCTCCGGATATCGAGCCTGACTGAAGAATAGAACTTCAGTGCGTTTCCTCCGGTCGTGGTTTCAGGGTTGCCGAATACCACGCCGATTTTCATACGGATCTGGTTAATAAAAATAACCGCCGTCATTGTTTTACTGATAGTGCCCGTCAGCTTTCTCAGTGCCTGGGACATCAGCCTGGCCTGAAGTCCCATGTGGGAATCTCCCATCTCTCCTTCTATTTCCGCCCTTGGAACCAGTGCGGCAACCGAGTCAATCACAACAATATCGATTGCACCGCTTCTGACCAGCATATCCGCAATTTCCAGGGCCTGTTCCCCGGTATCGGGTTGGGCCACCAGGAGTTCGTCACAATCCACTCCGAGTTTCTTTGCATACGAAATATCCAGGGCATGCTCTGCATCAATAAATGCCACAATACCGCCCTGTTTCTGGGCCTCGGAAACCGCGTTAAGCGCAAGGGTGGTTTTCCCGGACGATTCCGGACCGAAAATCTCGATGACCCTTCCTCTGGGAAGCCCCCCGATCCCCAGTGCTTTATCAAGAGCAAGGGAGCCGGTTGATATCACCGGCACATTGACAATAGGGCTACCTCCCAGTTTCATTATAGATCCTTTGCCGAATTGTCGCTCTATCTGTACCATGGCGGCTTCCACGGCTTTATCCTTGTCCGGAGATATGCTCATAATCTCCTCCTTATCGACCCCCATTTGGTGGTCAATTTAAATTGTTCCACACATGATTTATCTGTGTTTACAAAATCAGGTTTATCATGTTTTAAGTGTTATGATTCGGGTTTTATAAAACCATTTATGCTTATTTTAACAAGTATTTAAAGCCTAACAATTAAAGCTCTAATTAAATTTCTTTTTTTTAGTTTTTACGAACCCGTCGAATATGAAGAACCCGTAAAAAGTCCGATTTAGACGGTTTCGTAAAAAGTTCAAATTCAAGGCGTGCAAATTTTGTAATCATGAGGCGTACTT
>CAYPIW010000233.1:0-10662 GCA_964410925.1 uncultured Desulfobacteraceae bacterium | reverse complement strand
GCGATAAAGGCACTGATTATGGAATTGGGGCCTATTGAAGCTAACCGTTTTATTAATATGCCAAGAAAGAAAAGAATAGAAAGTGTTAAAAGGCATAGAGAATGGCAAAAACACCTGGATAAGGATAGGTTTTTTGATCAAATATTTACTTAAAAGATGTAATTACCTCCAATATCAGGAAGGAAGTGCAGGACATCCTATATTTCTTATGATGGAGGACAGAGGACCCCGGTTAAATTCGACCCAGTTAAACAAAAAAGATACATAGGTTTCATCCCGGTTAAATGGAACAGATAGATTTAACCCCGATGGAATAAGAACTTCAAAAACATTCCATTGGGCAAGCAGGACAGGCGGGTTAAACTTCGCTCCTTTTCTTCGAAACCCCGGTTAAACAGAAAAAAATAGGTTTAACTGGGTAAAAATTTAACAGGGCAAGCGGAGGACGGAAGAGCAGAAGTTAAGAAGATAAGAAGTTAAGAAGATAAGAAACTGGGAATCAGACGCATACAGACTTTTACCCATTCCAGATTAAGGCTGTTTTGGGTAAACGAGCGAAGGGCAGGGTAGGAGGACAGAGGACCCCGGTTAAATTCGCTCCGCTCCTTTTCTACGAAAAATTTAACTGGGCAAGCGGAGGACGGAAGGCAGAGAAAAGTAGTTTTGCAAAACCATACCCGTTAAAATATTTTTTTCTGTTGTTACAATCGAATCGGTCTTTTAGGATAGAGGTTCAATAAGAATTCTTCACAAGGCATGCATAAAACGTTTTTGATTTTGATACGCTCTGTTCCTCTATATAAAAGGCAGGTTTGCGCTTCAGGATAATCTTCTATAAGGGCTATTAATCCACTTACTGATTTAGGATGTATTTTTGCCGAGCTTTTAACCTCTATTGCGTAAAAGGTGTCTTTTCCGTACAGGACAAAGTCTACTTCATTCCCTGACTTGGTTCGCCAAAAATATAAATTACATAAATCCCCGCTATAAGAAATCCAGGCCCGAAGATGTTGGGCAATAAGCCCTTCCAGGGCCGCACCATCGACTTCCTGGGGTGAATCCAGCGGGCCGGAAGGACGGATGGATCTGAAAATACCGGCATCGAAAAGATAGAATTTAGGATGGAACGTTAGATTTCGCTTGGCTTGTTTCCTAAAGACAGGTATACGAAATGCTAAAAGCAAATCTTCAAGAATTGAAAAATATCCTTCCACGGTTTTACGGCCTATCTGGCAGTCTCGAGCCACATCCGAAATATTCAGAACAGCCCCATGGGAAAAACTGGCGGACTCCAAAAACCTGTTAAATGCCCCTATGTTTCGGACAAGCCCTTCCATCTGAACTTCTTCTCTTATGTAGAGGGCGGTATAGGCATTTAGCGTCTCATCAGGACGTTCTGAATTTATTGTCAAAGGAACCATTCCGATGGTCAAAGCTTCATCCATGGAAAATTTATCTTCCAGCTCTGCGGCCATAAACGGGTGCATTGATTTCAATACAGCACGGCCGGCAAGTAAATCAACCCCTGACCGTTTCAGCTTTCTTGCACTGGACCCTGTCAAAACAAAACGCCATTCCGGACGCTGCTCCATCATTTGGTGTATGACATCTAAAAGCTGGGGTACTTTTTGAATTTCATCAATGACAATTGTGCTAACGGAATTTTGCGCCTCGGCGATGTTTCGCAACCTCTCCGGTTTGGCTGAATATGAGCGGAAAACTTCCGGTGCCAGGAGATCAATATATAGAGCGGACTTTAAATGTTGTTTAACCCAAGTCGATTTGCCGGTTCCTCTGGGACCAAAGAGAAAATAGCTCTGATGGCTATCCCGGAAAAAAGGATTTAACATCTCCATTTTTGCTTCCTTTTTGGAATTACCGTTTCCATAATTATTATCCGTGAAAATCCGTCAAATCTGTCAAATCCGTGTTCTATACATATTGTTTGACAGGATTAACCGGATTTACCAGGTTAAATAAAATCTCATTCCATGAAATAAGATTTTAATGCGGAGCATTATTTAACTCGGTGAACTTGATTTTTTTTACGGCTTACAGACCGGAGACAGCATCAATATCAGAAAGGCGGCCAAGAAGATGGCGGGGCATTGTGAAGCCGAGGGGCTTTATGGACGCTGTTGTCATAACCGCATCCAAGAAAGATCAAAACATGCGTGTCGAGTATGCAGTTCATTCATATTCCTTCATTTCTTCAATTGGGTCATCAAAAGTGGACATGTCTATGTTACAATTAAAGAAACCAATAGACCTTAACTGCTTAGATTCAGAGTTCCAGGTTCAAGGGTTACAACTGCTTGAAGTGGAAGCAGTGCTTGCATTTTGGTGAAAAATGCATTAGTAAGAATAAAAAATAAAAACGAGGTGCGTTATGCCTTCAATACAAATAAGAGATTTACCCGAACAAATATATAACAACATTAAAAACAATGCCCAAAAAGACCACCGAAGCCTTTCACAACAGGCTGTTGTTACACTAAAAAAAGGACTTGGCATTGATGATGATCACAAAGAACGTCGCCGAATTCTCGTTTATCGAATCCTGTCGAGGCGAGTTGCTTTCGATATTTCTAAGCTTGATGGTCTCGTAAAAAGTCAAAAAATACCGTTTTACGTCATTCCGGCGAAAGCCGGAATCCTGTCTTTTCAGGCAGTTGCAGACCATATGGACTCCGGTTTTCACCGGAGTGACGACTTTTTACGAATGCATCAAGCTTGAAAGTCCGGTAAAGCTTATCCGGGAAGACAGGGATAGATAATGGGTATCTGATTACCATGGACATTTCCCTGAAGAATGTTGCAAAAAAGAATTCCATCCGTTTGATTTGACAGGGTAGGGTGCGAACATCCATAATGGAGGGAAAGATGACAATAATGACAATCGATCTACCTGAAACAGTGTTTTCTGCCTTGCGCAGGGCACCGGCAGAATTTGTTCAGGAGATGCGTATAGAAGCAGCAACTCAATGGTACGCCCAGCAACGTATCTCACAGGAGAAAGGTGCGGAAATCGCCGGGATCAGTCGGTCGGAATTTATTAATGAGTTAGCGCGCCGGCAAATTCCGGTTGATCAGGTGAATTTTAGAGAGCTGATGGAGGAAATTCAGTGTGACTGATGCCTGGGTTATCAATGCTTCGCCAATCATTTTGTACGGTCGTATCGGCAGACTTGATTTGCTTGAGCATCTTGCGCCAAGCGTGATTGTTCCGGCAACAGTTATTGAAGAAATTCGGAAAGGTGTACATAAAGATAATACTGCCAAACAATCGATAGCTTGGGCAAAACAGTATAAATACCCTGACATCGAGATACCATCCAGTGTTGAACGTTGGGATCTTGGACAAGGAGAATCTCAAGTTATCAGCATCAGTTTGCAAGGTGAACGATGGGCTGTGCTCGATGACAGGATGGCGCGCCGTTGTGTCTATGCTCATGGTTTGCAGATGACCGGATCGCTTGGAATCATTTTGAGGGCCAAGAATTCGGGTATAATTGATGCTGCAAGGCCCTGGGTATACAAACTCAAGGATGTGGGTATGTATGTAGACGTCGATTTCGTTGAGAGAGTATTATCGGCCATTGGGGAAGGGAAATAAAAGGGGTAAAAAAGTATGAAATAGTTAACCTTCACACTGTGTTAAAGATCGAATGCCAATTTAAGGCCCATTATTCCAATATTCCAGCATTCCCTCTGGGGCTCAGGCCTTAAAGGTCGGAGACCAATTATCATAGTAGTGAATTAACTTTAAAGGCATTTTTATGTTGAAGGTTTTTTTGATAGCCGGTGCGCGTCCCAATTTTATGAAAATAGCACCGATATACAGAGCGGCGCTGAAGCATCATCAAGTTGAGTGCAGGATCGTGCACACCGGCCAGCACTATGACTATGACATGTCGGAAGCCTTTTTCGAGGATCTCGAGCTTCCAAAGCCCGATTTTTTCCTGAACGCCGGATCGGGCACCCATGCGGTTCAGACGGCAAAGATTATGGTGGGTTTCGAGGAACTCTGTCAGAAGGAGAAGCCGGATCTGATCATCGTGGTGGGTGACGTAAATTCCACGCTGGCGTGCAGTGTGGTAGCGAAAAAGCTTGGAGTTGACGTCGCCCATGTGGAGGCGGGACTCAGGAGTTTTGATTTGACCATGCCCGAAGAGATCAACCGGATGGTGACGGATGCCATATCCGACTATTTTTTTGTGACCGAAGAAAGCGGAACAGATAATTTGATTCGAGAAGGAAAGTCCGAAGATCGTATTCACTTTGCAGGAAATGTCATGATCGACAATCTTTTTTATCAGGCCGGTAAACTTGACGGGGATGTGCCCGGACGTTTTCCGGCGTCTGAGATCAAGGAAAAATTAGAAGATTATGCTTTTCTGACGCTCCATCGGCCTTCAAATGTGGACACACGGCCGGTGTTTTGCGAGATCGCCGAGGCATTGAACGCCATCGCGAACAGGATGCCGATTCTCTTTCCCGTGCATCCCAGAACAAAAAAGATGATGGAAGAATTCAACCTCCATCTTTCGGACAACATTTTCCGTTTTTCACCTCTGAGTTTTAAAGAATCTTTGTTTTTGTGGAAAGATGCAAGGGTTGTGTTGACGGACAGCGGGGGCTTGCAGGAGGAAACCACGGCATTGGGTGTTCCCTGTGTGACCATCAGGGAAAACACGGAACGGCCCATCACCATCAAATTGGGGACAAACATCCTGGCCGGCACCCAAAAAGCGTCGATTTTGAAAGCGTTCGAGGAAGCGATCGCCAGGCCCAGGGATCAATTCAAGGTTCCGCCCAAATGGGATGGGAGGGCGGCGGAGAGGATTTGGGAAATACTGCTTAAAAAAAATTAGACCCCAAGTTAAATTCGACCCAGTTAAACAAAAAAGACAAATAGGTTTCACGGGATAAACTTTGCTTGTTTTCTACTAAAAATTTAACGGGGCAAGCAGGATTTACGAGATCTTCAAGATTTTTTTGTCACCAGGGCACAAAGTCACCAGGGATACAATATTTCAAAAAGGTCTGTTTAAAACATATTTTCATTTTTTCTGATCTCTGACTTCCGATCTTCTTGCCTTAATGGCTGATCTTTAAAAAAGGAAAAGGTTAACTGAGAGAATTAACACAAATAAAGCCGGTGAGCTGGATAAAATGTACTCTGTACGGGTTGTTGTTTTTGGGTATTTACTATTCAGCTTTTACCACATTGATAACACGTGACTGGGAAAGGGAGGCCTATAGTTACTGCTGGTTGATTCTTCCGGTGGTGTTCTTTTTGATATGGCTTAAACGCGACGAGCTGGCCTCTACTCCTTCGGAACCATCTTGGATGGGCCTGCTGCCATTCAGTGTGGGTATTGTTTTCTTTTGGCTTGGAGAGCTGGGAGGAGAGTATTTTACGATGTATGTCTCTTCCTGGCTCATAATGATAGGAATATGTTTATTGCATTTGGGATGGAAAAAGGTGAAAACAATCGGTTTTGCATTGTTTTTCATTCTGACCCTGTTTCCAGTACCTCAATTTATCAATACCCGGATCATGTTGCAGTTGCGGCTGATTTCTTCCAAACTGGGTGTGGCCATGATCCAGGTTTGCGGACTGCCGGTGCATCGCGAAGGGAACATTATTGACCTGGGCTTTGCTCAATTGCAGGTGGTGGATGCCTGCAGCGGTCTGCATTCTCTGATTTCCCTGGTGGTGTTGTGTCTGCTGCTGGTATATTTTTTCAAGGATCATCTCTGGAAGCGGGCGGTGCTGTTGTTTTTATCCATACCGCTGGCTATTGTGACCAACAGCATGCGGATTGCCATGACGGCCATTTTATATAGATACTTTGGCGCTGACGTGGCAGAAGGGTTTTTTCACGGGTTTTCGGGATTGCTGATATTTGCCATTTGCATTCCGGTGCTGCTGATCGGGATGAAAATTTTAGAAAAGCTGCCGCCGGTCCAGTCAGAGTCCTCTTCTGAACCCAGTGAAGCTGAATCATCATCTTTTGAAATCAATCCAGGCCGGAAAAGCGCCAGGGGACCTGAAAGGAAGACGGTTTTTCAGCCGGTCTTTATTGTTGCCGTAATCCTGTTGGGGGCGACTCTCGCAATTTCACAGACCGTTGATTTTCGGGAAAAGATTCCCGCTAAAAAAAATCTGGACCAATTCCCCTTAAAAATAAGCGAATGGTCCGCTGACAGTCGTCAACCCATGGCCCAAAAATTTATTGACGCGCTCGATTTGAGTGAATACGTGATTGCAGACTACCGGAACCCATCCGGTAAAAGCATCAATTTTTATGTAGCCTATTACGAGAGCCAGAGAAAAGGGGAGTCGATTCATTCTCCGGCCACCTGCCTTCCGGGCAGCGGCTGGAGCTTTGATCAATCCGGAACAGTGAAAATAACCGGTGTATCCGGGGATAACGGAACCTATGAAGTCAACCGGGCCGTGATGCAGTCGGGTCAAAACAGACAAGTTACGTATTACTGGTTTCCGGTTCGGGGACGGATACTCAACAATGCCTATCAGCTAAAAATATACAATTTCTGGGATGCCCTTACCCGGCAGCGGACCGACGGTGCCCTGGTGCGGCTGATTACGGATGTGTACGAGGATGAATCGATAGAAGATGCTGAAAACCGGCTTCAGGATTTTGTAAGAGATGTTGCGCCGGTGCTTGATGAGTATATACCTGGTGAGGAAATATAATTTTTGGGATAGTTCTGCCACAAAGCCACGAAGACACCAAAGATTATAATATAATAATTAGACCCAAGCTAAATCCGCTTCGCTGTTTGTCAAATTTAGCGGGGCAAGCAGGATTTACAAGATTATCATGATCTTTCTTAACTTTCCGGAAGAAAGTTTGGAAGGGAAATATACATAGCGGTTGAAATTTTCCATATAGTTGGCTTGAGACAAAGAAGCCGGGTTACCTTGAAATAAGGTTCACCGGCTTTTTTGTTTGTTGAAGACAGATTGAGCGAATTTGGCGCCGATGAATGTGATTTTGAATTTATCGTTGGGCAGTTAGCGCAGGCCGTATTTTAAAGCTCTAACTTGACAATTCTTGTTTTTTGAAATACACTGTCATTCAATAGAGTACAATAGAGTTCAATTATTATTTGAAGATTGGGAGGCTGTATGCGTGCCATTCAAAAAAGTTTGAGGATACCTCAAAAGACCGTTAAAGAAATAGAACAGATAGCCAAAGAATCCGGCCGGGCTTTTTCTTCCATTACAAAAGATCTCCTTACGGAAGCCATAAAGATGCGTCGCTGCCCTGGTATTGTTTTTACGGATGGCGTGACGGGACGAAAGGCCAGAGTTGCAGGAACCGGTCTTGAGGTTTGGGAAATCATCACAACGTATATCGGCGTAAAACAAAATTTTAAACGTCTTCAGAAAGCTTACCATTGGTTAACCGAGCAACAATTGAGGGCTGCTTTAGGCTATTATGCTGTATATCGTGAAGAGATCGACCAGCAGATCGAACAAAATGCATCGTGGTCCAAAGATACGATCATCGAAAATTATCCTCATTTGAACAGGAATTCTCAGTGAAATATTACTTAGATGAAGATCTAAGTCCGAAGATAGCAGAATTACTTAGGAAGCAGAATATTGATTGCATAAGTGCTCATGAGGTGGGAATGCTCCAAGCATCTGATGCAGAACAACTTAAATTTGCAGCACGCAATAGGAGATGTCTTCTCACCAGAAATAGAGATGATTTTATTCGCTTAACCGTGCAGTTTTTTAACGAACATTTACCGCATTATGGCTTGTTGATAATTCCGAATACCATACCCGGTGATCAATTTTCACGAATAGCAGATGCACTTGCCTGCTATGCCCGAATACACCCTGGAGGAATGGAATCTTACACAATTGATTTTCTTTCTTCAAAAACATAACAAGAAAGGGGAAAAGAAGGAGACAGGTATTCATTCTTAACTTAACGAGAAAAATTTAGTACGCAATAAAAAAGGCAGCACCAAATCAATGGGCTGCCTTTTTTATGTTTTAATGATTTATATGTCTTTACTTTTTAAACTTTTTCCTCCCGAATCCTGCCAGAATGATAAGCCCGGAACCTAACAGAACCATGGTGGCGGGTTCGGGGACATGGGCGGTGGTGGTACTTCCTACTTCATCTCCATCTGCAGGCTGAGTGGTTACAGATGTTACAGAATTACCAGTACCACTATGGCTTGAACTGCTTTTACAACCCACAGCCCCTAAAATCATAAACACAACGCATAAACACACTAACAATTTTTTCATGTAATCATTCCTTTGAACTAAAAAATGTTTAGTTGTTTTTTTTATTAAAACCAAAAAAGCCGAATTACCTTCATTCGCAAGGCAACCCGGCCATCTTTTTTCAAGATCCGTGGCTTTCCGTCCCCCGGTCACCCGAGGTTTAGCATTTTCTCGATAATTAATAAAGCAAAAACCGTGCTCAAACATTAAAATATTATAATAAATTTTAATCATAACAATATTAACAGGTTAAATAATAGCAATCTGGCTCCAGGAAAGAAATTGTTACATTTATTTCACAAAAACTATGAGATTAATTTCATATTATGTGGTTTTTTACATAGGATGACAAGAGCCGGCACTATTACACTATTACCGATTTAACGGAAAGTTGGGTACGTCCATTGGTTTATAAGTTTGGTCTCCTTTTTTCGGGAACGTCTTAGGGGTATGATTCGTATAGCATTGTCACGTAGAGTAAAAATTGCCGACCAAAGCTTTTTGTCAATTTTTTCGATCAAGACACTCCTGTTTTCGATTGGAAAGGGTGATAGAAAGTTGAAGGCAAAAATTCAAAATATTGAGAAGAGATTCTACATATTAAGCATAAAGAACTCATCCAACAGAGAGGTTGATGCACGCAAAATTAGAAAGGATATACAGAAAAGCCTATTCTTTTTAAGGCCGCACAGAATTTATGGTCAAATGTTGCGACAATGGCCCCCTTTCTATCTCTGCAGACGGATGTAACAATAGCATCGCCGTAGTCCGGAATCTTATCAGGCCAGTATGAAAAAAGGATTCTCAGGTTTACTTCATGGATAATTTCTATTCCGGGCATGGAAACGAAATCACTGACCATTTGTTTTATTACCGATTTCGGGATATCATATACCTTTTCAAGCACATATATAAATTCGGTTAGTACATTCTGCGGACATAAAATCAACATACGCAGTCCTGCCGCGTTTTCAAAAAGTTCGGCTATTTTGTCCTGCTGGCTTTTGTTTCTATCCGTCACAAATGATATAAGGGCGTTGGTATCTATTACAACAGTAAGTCTTTTCACTGGTATCTCTCTGCACGCCGTTTCCTTGATAATTTGATGTCGTTCTCTATACTCCCACCCTCCGTTTTAACAGTGTTTTTAAAGTCAAGAAAGTTCTTTTGCATGGGAAGACCCACGATTCTACCATTTTCAACCTTCCATTCAATTATATCGTTGATGCATAACCCGAGGTCTTCACGAATGGCTTTCGGTATGGTGGTCTGATATTTAGAAGTAATAACCGTTCGCATGGCTTTTCTCCTCTTTTTTGTTTGCAATAAATCTTACAAAATAATACTATTGTAAGAAATAATAATTGTCAAGATGGAATTTGTAGGTGAAAAGAAAGCGGCAAAAAATGGAAGACCGGGGACGGGAAGGCAGAAGATCAGAAGTTGAGAAGATAAGAAGATCAGAACAAGGACGACGGGGATGGAGGACGGAAGACCCCGGTTAAACAGAAAAAACAGATTTCATCCCGGTTAAATAGAACGAACAGATTTAACTGGACAGGCGGGGTAAAAATTTAACTGGGCATGGCTTGCTTATTTTTACCAGACCGTTTTTGACGTATTAAAATTGACAGTTTCGTAAAAAGTCGTCACTCCGGTAGATCCCGGATCAAGTCCGGGAGGAGTCCAGATGCTCTGCAACTTATTGAAAAGACTGGATTCCGGCTTTCGCCGGAATGACGGAAAACGGTATTTTTTGACTTTTTACGAATGCATCAAGTTTTGCTCCCTGAAAACGCATTCGGAAATAATTTTTCAATTTAGGCTAAATTTTTTCGTGACACGTGCCGATAGATATGTTATAAAGTCCGAAAGATGAAAGGAAATCGATGATGTCAGCCTCTATTTTCAGGATTATCAATGCATGTCGAGCGACCAGCGCTGCCACTGCCGGGCAGCCTGTGGTCCTGAAGGGGAGCGGATAGCCGGATTCCTCAAAAAAAACAAATCAGGGCTGCAGGCATTCAAGCCTCAGCCCTTTTTAAATGAAGGGCGCAAATTTTTTGTTGCCCTTTTTATTTTTATATGAACAACATGATGATTTGGGCCATGCCTGTCCCGCAGTACGAAGATCAGGGATAGGTGTATGCCTTGGAGTTTTGTGTCTAAAATCACAAATCCCAAGCAACAAATTACAAATAAAACACAAATCTCAATACTCAATGACCAAAACCTTCCGGGACGAGAGAGTTTGGATTTTTGAGTTTTGGTCATTGGATTTTTTTTGATATTTGCTATTTGGAATTTCAATATTTCCAAAAGATCCCTATGGGGAGAACCAAAGCCTGGTTTTATGGACCAGGATTCTTTACAAGGAG
>CAYPIW010000232.1:0-10731 GCA_964410925.1 uncultured Desulfobacteraceae bacterium | reverse complement strand
AATTCCTTAACCCTGGCCCAGACCGATCACCAACACTATATATATAAATGCAGGTTTTCAATGAGTTATAGCCGATATCACCATATATGTACAAGTCGCACCAGGGCGGGCTTTAGCTCACTTCAAACTTTAGTTCACTTCAAACTTTTTCAGCGATTTTTCGGGCAGAGCCAAAGAACTCTGACCACGCCCAGAGGACGTGGTTTTCTAAGCGGAAATAAATCTGTTGCAATAAGCGTCTAAACCATACAAGAGAGGTAGTCTATATACAATGGAGGAAAGATACGATCCTAAAACCATAGAATCCAAGTGGCAAAATTTCTGGAAAACATCCAAGCTTTTTAAGGTCAAAGAGGACCGTGGTAAGGAGAAATATTATCTTCTCGAAATGTTTCCCTATCCCTCCGGAAATATACACATGGGACATGTGAGGAATTATACCATCGGTGATGTGGTTGCAAGGTACAAAAGAATGCGGGGATTCAATGTTCTTCATCCCATGGGATGGGACGCATTCGGCATGCCGGCGGAAAATGCTGCCATTGCGAACGACACCCATCCCGCCAAATGGACTTATGAAAATATTGATACCATGCGATCTCAGTTAAAGCGAATGGGTTTGTCCTATGACTGGGACAGGGAAATCACCACCTGCACGCCTGAATATTACCGGTGGGAACAGTGGCTTTTTTTAAAAATGTACGAAAAGGGGATGGTCTATCGCAAGGAATCTTTTTTGAACTGGTGTGAACACTGCCAGACGGTTCTGGCCAACGAGCAGGTGGAAGCCGGTATGTGCTGGCGCTGTGGTCAGACGGTTCGGCAGAAAAAACTCTGGCAATGGTTCTTCCGTATTACAGATTATGCGGAAGATTTACTGGCATATTGCGACAAACTTCCCGGATGGCCTGAAAAGGTTATCACCATGCAGAAGAACTGGATTGGAAAGAGTGTGGGTGCGGAAATTCGGTTTCCCATAGAGAATACGGATGAGCAGATACCGGTTTTTACCACCCGTCAGGATACGGTTTACGGGGCAACTTTCATGTGTCTCGCTCCGGAGCACCCGCTGGTGTTCCGTTTGTCCAAAGGGACGGTTCAGGAAGACAAAATTCGCGAATTTGTCGAACGTATATCCCTGCAGGACCGATCCAGCAGGGCGGTGGAGAGCTATGAGAAAGAGGGTGTATTTACCGGCACCTATTGCATTAATCCCCTGAGCGGTTTGCGCATGCCGGTTTATACAGCGAACTTTGCACTCATGGAATATGGTACGGGAGCGGTTATGTCCGTTCCGGCTCATGACCAGCGGGATTTCGACTTTGCTTTAAAGTACAATCTGGATATCGTTGTGGTCGTGAAACCGCATGATAAGGATCTGGCTTCCGCTGCCATGACCGAAGCATACACCGGTGAAGGGGTGATGGTCAATTCCGGCCGGTTTGATGGAATGGATAACGTTAAGGCCCTTGACGAAATCGCTTCTTTTCTGGAGCAGGAAGGAATTGGCAAAAAGACCACAAGTTTCAGGTTAAGAGACTGGGGTATTTCAAGACAGCGATACTGGGGTGCACCGATTCCCATAATTTATTGCAAAACGTGCGGTATTGTTCCTGTTCCGGAGCAGGATCTTCCCATTCTGCTCCCGGAGGATGTCGATCTTCTGGACGGGGGAAAGTCGCCGCTTGGGGCGCTTGATTATTTTGCAAGGACAACCTGTCCGGTTTGCGGAAGCCCCGAGGCCAGAAGAGAAACCGATACAATGGACACCTTCGTGGAATCTTCATGGTATTATGAAAGATACTGCAGTCCGAATTGTGGCACGGGCATGTTCGACAAAACAGCCGTGGATTACTGGATGCCCGTGGATCAATATATCGGCGGCGTTGAGCATGCTATTTTACATCTGCTCTATTCAAGGTATTATACCCGTGTGTTACATGACTTTGGACTGGTAAACTACAAGGAACCTTTTACCCGGCTTTTGACACAGGGAATGGTCTGTAAAGAGACGGTATCCTGTCCGGAACACGGTTTTCTTTTTCCCGAAGAGGTGGAAAACAGTGGCGCAGAGCCGCATTGTAAAAAATGTGGCAAAACGGTTACCCTTGGCCGGGTTGAAAAAATGTCCAAGTCCAAAAAAAACGTTATCGATCCTAACATTCTTCTTGAAAAATACGGTGCGGATACCACAAGACTCTTTTGTCTTTTTGCAGCTCCGCCGGCAAGGGATCTTGAATGGAGCGATCAGGGGGTTGAAGGAGGATATCGCTTTCTAAATCGTGTCTGGCGCCTTGCATGGGAGTGGATCGATTTAATCAAGAATGCAACGCCGTTTGACGGGAATCCCGATCTTCTGGAAGGCGGAACCCGTGACATATTCAAAAAAACCCATGCAACCATATATAAGGTTACCAAAGATATAGAAGATCGGTTCCATTTTAATACGGCAATCAGTGCAATCATGGAGCTTGTGAATACCATGTACGGAATCGACCCTGTGAAAAGTGACATTCAACATACCAGGGTTATGCGATTTGCCATGGAATCCGTTACGCTCCTTTTATCGCCCATTGTTCCACATTTTGCCGAGGAGCTTTGGGAGACATTAGGATTTGAGTCCAGCGTTCTATGGGCGTCATGGCCGTCATACAGGGAAGGCGCTTTGCTCAAGGATGAGCTTTTGATTGTGATTCAGGTAAACGGGAAATTAAGAAGCAGGTTTCATGTTGATGTGAATGCAGACGAACATACCATCAAAGAATTGGCCCTTTCGGACGAGCGGGTTCAAAAATTTATAACTAATAAACCCATTAGGAAAATTATTATGGTCAAGAACAAGCTTGTGAATATCGTGGTGTAACCGATGAAATTAATTGCAGAAAAGTCGTTGTTTGTTAAAAAAAAATATGCCTGGGCGATCATTTTGTCGGGGTTGCTTTTTTCGGCTTGCGGCTACCAGTTTTCCGGTGGGGGAAGTCTTCCATCCGGTATAACATCGGTTAGTATAGAGATGTTTCAGAACCGCACCGCAGAAACCGGAGTGGAAACTATCGTTACCAATGATGTCATATATGAATTTGACCGGCATGAGCAAGTGGCTGTTACCGGCAGGGAGAAGGCCGATTCAATTCTTACCGGTGTTATTCGATCCGTAAGTGAAAGAACGATTTCGCACCGGGGGGAGTATACTTCCAATGAAAGACGGGTTGTGCTTACCGTCGATCTGCAATTAAAAAATAAATCCGGCCGGGTCATATGGTCTGCAAAAGGCGTTTCCGATGACGAGGCTTATACGGTAATGTCCGGAAAACCGTCTACAGAACGTAACAAACGAGCTGCGATTCAAACGCTTTCCAAAAGGCTTGCGGAAGATATTTTCAACATGTTGACCGCAGATTTTTAAAAGAATCCAATACCCTTAATCCGAATCACGCCGGGATGGTGTTTACAAGTCTGGAAAGGCGGGAAATTTTTCGAGATGCGGTTTTCCTGTGGATGACACCCTTTTTTGCTGCATTATCGATGATGGATTTTGCGCTATTGAGTTCAGCCAGCGCTGCTTCTTTGGAATTTTTGCCGGCAGTGAATCGTACACCTTTGACGATGTTCTTTATCCTTGTTTTCGTAGATTTGTTGCGCAGGCGCCTTTTTTCATTCTGGCACGCACGTTTGATTGCAGATTTATGATTCGCCAACGTTATAAGCTCCTTTTAAGTTAAAATTATAAATAAAAAATATAGTAAATATATATTCATTTAAGATATGTCAAGCCTTATTTTAACCGGTGTCTATCCATAACTCCATAACTGATTTTGTTGAAAAACTGTTTATTCCAATAAATTATAAAAAATACCATATGTTAAATTACTAATGAAACCATCAACAGATCAGCGAATCACTGAAAACCACCGTGTGACAAAAGCTGCGGGTGTTGTCGGGTCAGCAACTTTGTTGAGCCGTATTTTCGGTTTTATCAGAGACGTTGTAATTGCCTGGTTTTTTGGTGCCGGGATGGTTTCGGATGCTTTTTTTGTTGCGTTCAGAATTCCCAACCTTTTAAGAAGGCTTTTTGCCGAAGGTTCTCTAAGCGTTGCATTTATTCCCGTTTTTACCGAATACCTCAGGCAACGAGGAGAAAAGCATGCCTTTGAAATGGCAAAGTCCGCCATAAGGCTCCTTTCGGTGGTGCTTGTTGCCATTACTGTTGCGGGTATTTTGCTGTCTCCGTTGATCATCCGGGTTATTGCGCCCGGATTTGTCACGTCACCGGAGAAATATTCACTTACGGTTTTTTTAACCCGTATCATGTTTCCGTATATTTTTTTCATCGGACTTGTCGCTCTTTGCATGGGAATTCTTAATGCGCTTGGTCATTTCGCCGCACCGGCCCTGGCACCGGTTTTATTGAATATTTCAATGATAGCCTCGGTATTCTTAATCGCACCCCGCATGGCGGATCCGATAACCGGGATTGCCATCGGAGTGCTGATCGGAGGGGGATTGCAACTCGCACTCCAGGTGCCGTTTCTTATAAAAAAGGGATGTTATTTCTGGCGAAAAGCAAATATGTACCATCCCGGTCTAAAAAAGGTCGGTTTGCTCATGGTCCCCACCATATTCGGTTCTGCTGTTTATCAAATTAATATTCTGGTGGGGACCCTGCTCGCGTCAGTACTGGCCCAGGGGAGTATTTCGTATCTTTATTATGCGGACCGCCTGGTACAGTTTCCGCTGGGAATATTTGCAATAGCGATGGCCACTGCGGTTCTGCCGACGCTTTCCCGGCAGGCGGCGGAAAAAGATTTACAGGCGGTCAGAGATACCTTTTCATACGCCATGAAAATGGTTTTTTTTATTACCATCCCTTCAATGGTCGGACTGATGGTTTTAAGGGAACCCATTGTTGCGCTGTTGTTTAAAAGAGGAGAATTTGATTCGGAAGCCACTCGTTTGACTGCATATGCGCTTTTGTATTATAGTATAGGCCTGTGGGCGTTTTCAGCGGTACGGATCGTTGTTTCAACGTTTTATGCGTTGCAGGATACAAAAACCCCGGTACGCATGGCGATCGTATCGGTTTGCGCAAATATCATACTCGGGGTCATTCTTATGGGCTCCATGGGACACGGTGGGCTTGCGCTCTCAACGTCCCTTGCATCGATGTTGAACCTGGGACTTCTTGTTTGGGCTTTGAGGACAAAACTCGGTGCGCTGGGTTTGAAGAGTATTACCGAGTCCGCCTGTAAAACAATAGTTTGCTCAGGGATGATGGGGATTGTTGTCTGGGCCACTGCGGTATTGATTATTCCCTCTGAAGACGGGACATTATCCGGCCTTTTTTTCGGACTCACGGGAAGCATCGTGACCGGTTTTGTTCTCTATGGTTCTTTTTCCTTATTACTTAAGAGCACGGAACTAAAATATGTTCTGGCATTAGCCGGGAAGGGGAAAGATAAAAAGTGATTTCAAAGAAAAACATTCTGCTTGCTGCTGCAATAGTAGTTATGTTTTTGTTGTCAATGTTTATTCTGTTCGGTAAGAATGGTTTTGCCGATTTAAACCGATTGAAAGCGGAAAGAGACGGTCTGTTAACAAAAAATGCTGAACTGATCCAGCAGAACCTTTTATTATGTCGCGAAATAGAAAGATTAAAAACGGATCCCGAATATATTAAGAGTCTGGCCCGGCAGGAACTTGGCATGATCGGTAAAGACGAAGTTGTGATCAAGGTAAAGAGAGGTGGAACAGATAATTAGTTTCCAGAATTGTTAACCGGCTTGGATGGCATCCGGTGAGGGGTTCCTCTTCACGCGGAGGAAAAAAGCTTTGAGAGAAGTTTACACACTTGCGAAAAAAGGGTATAAAATTGCCCATATCGTCGACGGTCCAAAAGGTCCACGGGGTGTTGTTAAACCCGGATTAAAGGTAAAATAAAAGAGACACTTAACCATGTGTAAAGACATCGTTAAAAACAGACAGGAGTCGCCGGAAAGTGATCGGGAGGAGACGGTCGAAAAAAAGGAAGAACATAACGAATGGAAAGATATCATAAATCTGCCCGATGACTTGGATTTTGAAGTTCATTAACTCATGATGAATTCGTAAAAAGTTGGATTCATGACTCTTGGTTGTAATAGTAGCTATAAGTTCTGGATGAATATGGGAAATCGGACAATTTCTCAAGGGTAAGATATCCGGGTTCAATGTTCCATGTTGGACTGTTCCGAGTGGTTGTTTGTTTTATGACCCTGGCCTTAATATCCATTCCAAGGACTCCGGCAATTCTATTGACTTCTTCAACAAACCTCTCGTTGTTATGACTGGTTTGCCCCACCCATCCGCCGGTCTGGTTAACCTTTTGATGAATCATCTCGTGCAGGAGGACATCACTGGCAACTCTTTTATTTAAATGGCGTATTCCCCAGTTAAAAGCAGCTGTAGGATAAACCGGCCGCATCAAATTTTTATGTAAATATATCAAATTTTCGCTCACACGATAATAGCCCAGACTTCTATCCTGTGGTGTTGATCCCCAGACAATGGGTCCGGGTTTGTTTTTTCCATCAAAGAAGGTGTCATTCAGCATTTTCCACTCATCGTAAGCCCATGCTCCCAATTCACCCAACCGTTTCTCTGCCCGGCTTTTCAAATCCGCCCACGTCGCCATGGTTACCTCCTGAAACTTTATTTTTACATTGAAAGCCTGATCCTGGCCCAGGATTTTACTCGACTATGTTAGAATAAAATCGGTAATATAAGGATTTTCTTCCATTTCTCGACCGATGGTGGAGGTGAGGGTGTCCCCATAGTCGTGACCCGGCCAGACAATGGTCTCTCCGGGCAGTACAATAAGTCTTTTTTCCAGAGATTCGAGAAGCATTTCAAGAGATCCGCCAATCAAATCGGTCCTCCCGACCGCACCGACAAAAAGGGTATCGCCGCAAAAAAGGTTTCCGTCAACCAGATAGCAAACAGAGCCCGGAGTATGGCCCGGAGTGTGGATTACCTTGATGTTGAGTGTTCCAACTTCAACGATATCGTCATCTTTGAGTCTTATATCCGCGGGATCAGGGGGCGGAAGTCCCAGCTCTTTTGAGGATTTCTCACGAACCGCCGGGTCCGAAAAAAAACGGTCATCGGCCTCATGCATACAAACAGGGACGTTAAAGACCTCTTTGAGTTTCGGGTTTCCCAAAACATGATCGGAATGGCCATGGGTGTTCAGGATATATTTGACCTTAAAGCCGTGTGTTTGAATCAAGGCCAGAATTTTGTCTTCTTCTCCGGCCGGATCAATAATAACCGTTTCAAAGGTCTTCGGGCATGCCACCAAATAAGTCATTACCTGAAACGGCCCCAAAGGGATCTGTTTTATAATTGTTTTTATTGTCAATTTACTCTACATACAGCCTTTGTCCCGGATAAATCTTATTTCTGGGCGTTAACCGGTTAATTCTCATGAGTCGTTCAAGGGGCATTTTATGTAACTGAGCGATTTGAAAAGGACTGTCGCCGGGTTTAACCAGATATGTTTTTAAGTATTCACCCGAGGGTTTATCATCCTTGCGCTCGCGAACCTTTAAAACCTGCCCGACATGAAGATTCGCTGTGGACAGATTGTTGAGTTCCTGAATCTTTTTGGTTGTTGTACCATATCGTTTGGCAATAATCCAAAGTGAATCCCCACGTTTTACAACATGTCTTGATGTGTTTTTATACTTGATTTCGCTGTATTTCTCGGATCTGTATACAATTGTGCCCCCGCGGGGTATTTTAAGTGTTTTACCTGCAACAATTAGACTTGATTTGCGCATATTGTTTGCGCGCATAATGCTTGTCATACTGCAACGATATCGTCTGGAAATGGTGGAAAGACTTTCGCCGGGTCTGATCCGGTGATATACATAAGACCGTTGGGGAGGATGAGAAACCGGTATTTCATCCATCCTTGCCAAAACAATTTGGCTTTTATCCGGTGGTACCCTGAGAGGATACGTATCCTGAGGAAGTATCCTGTAGCGAAGTTCGGGATTAAGGTTTATGAGTGTTTGTTCAGTTACTCCGATGGTTTTGGCAATATTGCTAAGATGGACCTGCTTTGATACGGTGATGGTTTCATATTCTAACGGTTCGTCCACGAGCACGGAATCGAGTCCGTATTTTTCCAGGTTTTTAACGATGTGAAGGGTCGCCATAAATCTGGGAACGTATCTTGCGGTTTCCAGGGGAAGACGTTCGTATAGATCCCAGAAATTGTCAAGGTAATTTATATTCTGAGTCCTTATGACTCTGAGTACCTGTCCTTCTCCGCAATTGTATGCAGCCAATACGGTTGTCCAATCGCCGAATATCTGATGCAATTCTGTTAAATATTCAATGGCCGCTTTGGTAGATTTCACCGGATCGAGCCGCCCATCGATGTACTGGTTGCGGTTGAGGCCGAATTTGTATCCTGTTGAGGGGATAAATTGCCAGAGGCCCAAGGCCCTGGCTTTTGAAAGTGCATTGACCTTGAATCCACTTTCAATAAGCGGAAGCCATGACAACTCAACCGGAAGGCCCGCTTTTTTAAGGGCGGAAACAATTTGGGGTCGATATGTTCCGGAACGCTTGTATGCCTCAATGAAGAATCTTTTTTCGCTTTTTTGGGTAAAGAGGTCAATTTCATTCTGAATATGCTTGTTTATCACCATGGGAATGGCGTTATGGTTACCGTTTACAACAATATTACGGGATGCATAAATTTCAAGAATGCGTTTGGAGATCAAATACCGCAAATCTTCTTTTTGCTGTATAAGCTCGGCGGTGTCATTGGTATCGATCTTGAGGATTAAAGAGTAGGCATGATCCAGTGCTTCAAGGGCGTTGTCAAGCTCTCCTTTCTGCCAGAAATCCTGAGATGCTTCGCAAAAATCCAGGGCTTCGTCAAACATGGATTGTATATTTTTTTCGGGGAGAGAATTTTCGGCTATCTTATTTTTGTTTTTTTCGGTATATATTAATCTTTGGGCTTGGATAGTGTTTTTGGTAGCGAGATTATTAACCGGTGGCGGTTTTTGCTCTTTAGAATTGGCCTTTTTATTAATAGATTCATTTTTATTAATAGATTCATTAGAATCGGCAGAACCGGTCCGGGTCCGCAAACACTCCGCGTTTTGTGAAGCCGGAATGTTGTGCAGGTTTTGTATGCATCCGCATAAGAGAAACAACAGAAAGGCCGGCAGAAAAACAATTCGAAAATTTATCATATCAGATTCCTTTAAATTGCTCGATTTGATGATAACGGAAACAATGCGTGAGATGTATCAATTTTCTTTTCTCATGGCTTACTCTTCGATTACACAAAAATAATTACCCTTGTCAAGGCTTTATGTTATTGCAAAAATCTAAAAAGCTCTGTAAATCGGCATCGATCGCTACATTTTCAGATTCATTTTGTAATTTGTCAGTGTATTTTTTGGTTTTAAAATACTGTTATTGGTTGTGAATCGAGTTGTTTCAATGAGCCAAAGGGATGCCATATCTTTGCGAATACGTAATGACGCAAATCATATGCCAAAAGAGGCAAAAAAAAGGCTGGGCTATAAATAAAGTAATATCAATAAGATATGATGTGATATTGGTTTCAGATGTATGGCTGCTATGCTATGAAATGTCAATATTCACTTTGTTTTTGACAAAGCGCGTCAAAAATATATATAACATGCGACCCGAATTCTTATTTGCATCAGGACAAATAATGTTTAAAACAATAATAAAAGGCGATATTTTAAATAAATAACAGAAAAAATCATGATATTTCTTTATATTTGCTATTAATAAGCTAAAATAGGGGTTGATATTTGTTATGGGTCTAAGTATAAGTGGGGATTTATCGAGAAATCGCTTTTTATGTCGTATTGACGTGTTACGGAAAATGAGAAGATTGAAGACGAGTTGCCAGAGTAGCTCAGTTGGTAGAGCGCCTCACTTGTAATGAGGATGTCGCGGGTTCAACTCCTGTCTCTGGCTCCAGGTGTGAGAATACCTTTCGGGTGGGGTTCCCGAGTGGTCAAAGGGAACAGACTGTAAATCTGTCGGCGAAGCCTTCGGAGGTTCAAATCCTCCCCCCACCACCAACCTCAAAGTAAGTCGTATGTAGGAGATTTCGGTTTATATATCGGGATCGATAATTACTACATGGCTTCCTGCATGACTCTTACTGCGCTTTTTGAGGGGGATTGATATCTCTTAAAAATGGTTTTTTTATGGGGCAATTATCAGCGTAACAAGTGCGGGAGTAGCTCAGTTGGTAGAGCTTCAGCCTTCCAAGCTGGATGTCGCGAGTTCGAATCTCGTCTCCCGCTCCAGAACGCCAATTGGCGGCTGTAACCCCGACAAGCCGTCCTTTGACTCGGAGAGAACAAATACAGGCTCATAAAGGCCGCCCACGTAGCTCAGTCGGTAGAGCGCTTCCTTGGTAAGGAAGAGGTTCACCGGTTCAACCCCGGTCGTGGGCTCCATTATTTTTTCAGGGAGCGGAATCTGTCTGATGGGATAATTTTTTTTAACCGCTCAAAGTTGCTCGCAAAAAACTTTCTATGAATACGTCAAAATTGATACGAAAAAGATAATCATCAAAAAATCCAGGGGAGGACAAAAAGATGGGGAAGGAAAAGTTTGAGAGGACCAAGCCGCATGTAAATGTAGGTACGATAGGCCATATCGACCATGGCAAGACGACCTTGA
>CAYPIW010000231.1:0-9489 GCA_964410925.1 uncultured Desulfobacteraceae bacterium | reverse complement strand
CGCCACTAAATAGTCCAGCGTCCTGACCGGTATTTTAAGAATACCGGATAGGTCTTTACGAGTCAAAATCTTGTCATTTTCCATTTTTACACCTCTTATAAATAAATGATTGCCTATTTAATAGGCTATTAATAAGAAAAAAAATTACTCAAGTTGTTTCAAGATTCGATCCTTTATCAAGCCAAGATTGATTGTAATATATCCTGGTATATTTTTGAGGGTTTCCAGATCCGTAAGTCCATCATAAACTTTGCAGTCGAATGTTGCCCCGGATATTCTGAAGATCTTTCTGTTATTTTCTTCTGAATAATGAATTGAAACGTCAGTTTTATTTCCAGGGTTAAAGATTCCCGTCGATTTTAATAGTATATTATTCGATATGAATCTCATCATTTCATTTACAGCTTTTGGTGTCAAACCAAGCTTATTTGCGTGATGAACGAAAGCGAACTCAAGAACATTCTTAAATGAGTACAAATGACTCCTGCCGGTCCCCTCGACCTCGAGGTATTCGGGTTTAATGCCGATTTTAGAGCTGATATACTCGTAACGATGTTTTGGGATATCGACAATTTTTTGAATGTCTTTGGCCTGAAAAACGTTTACCGCCATCCACTTGTTAAGGTCTTGAGATTCCTTCATTTTACCCTCTCGGCAAGCTGATTATATATAGCCTACTTTGTAATCTAATCTAATTAAAAATAATTGTCAAGGATTCTTTTTGATATATTGCATTTAATTTACATTTATACCTGATTTTATCCCGTTTTTATCCGTTTTTGTGTTATTTAAGCACTATAGACACTTACGGGCACTTTTTATAAATAACTAAAAATATTATACAAGTTGACAGCAATGAATAGCAAAACAATAGATCTTTCGTTTTCATCAAACGGGTTTACTCTCAAAGGGACGCTGCACCTTCCGGCCGCGGAACACCCTCCGGTGGTTGTCGGTTCGCACGGTCTTTTCAGCAGCGGCAGTTCTCCAAAACAGATCGCTCTTGCAAAACGATGCAATGCCTGTGGCATCGCATTTTTCAGATTCGACCATAGAGGGTGTGGGAAAAGTGATGGAATTTTCCAGGATGTCACCACTCTTGAAGCGCGATGCAATGACATGATCAGCGCAATAAAGACAATTCAAAACAGAAAGGATACCGGCAACCGGATAGGACTTTTCGGAAGCAGCATGGGGGGTGCGGTCTGCTTATCCGTATTTGCCGCATCTCATGCAGGTTCAATCGTCACCAGTGCCGCGCCGGTTCGAAGCAGTTCCATCATCAAGAAACTGGAAAAATCAGAGCTTTCAAACAAACTGACCCCACCGTTTTATAAAAAATATCTTGATTCCGATATTTCAGACAAACTTCCGTCAACTCACCATATTCTAATATTTCACGGAGATTCCGATGACCTCATTCCCCCGTCAGATGCCCAGGAAATATATGAAAAAGCCGGTGATCCGAAAAAATTAATCATACAAAAACATGGGGATCACCGCATGAGCGATAAAACACACCAGGAAAATTTTGTCCGGAAGTCCGCGTTGTGGTTCAAAAGCTGTTTTGACGGTACCATCTAAGCGGGTGTAAATCAAGACCGTTGATAAACGCCAATCCTTGTCTATTGACAAACCTTGGCTCCGAAGCCCTTTTTTAAGGTGTCAGGTTTCAGGTGTCGGGTGTCAGGGTTAAAGGGGAAACCAGGTGACCCATAGCAATTATATGGACGTGGAGGACCTTGAGGCTTATAAAAAGTTTTGACTGAACATGCTTCCTGACACCTGAAACCTGACACCTGAAACCAAATAGCCATGGCGATCTTAGCAAACAACAGTCTTGAGTTACCCCCCATCTAACTCTGGAGTTCCCTCCGCAGCAGGTCAAGGGCTTTCATGGCAAAAATCCTTTTATTCATCAGCCGTGTATTAAACGGGAAAACAAACTCAAATCCTTTGAGCTCATGCGGAGTCGCAAGACCGATGCAAACCGTACCCACGGGTTTTTCGTCAGTTCCTCCCTCCGGTCCTGCAATACCGCTGGTTGCCAGTCCGTAAGTTGCTCCGGCAACCTGTCGAACTCCCTGGGCCATTTTTTTTACGGTCTCTTCATGCACAGCCCCGTATTGCTGTAATACTTCGGAAGATACTCCCAGCACCTTTGTTTTGGCTTGATTTGAATAGGTAACCCCTGAAAAGAGAAAATAGCCTGAACTACCCGGTACATTGGTCAGCAGGTGGGATATCAACCCGCCGGTACAACTTTCGGCAACCGCAAGGGTGGCTTGTTTTGCGGTAAGAAGCGTGCCCACAATTGCTTGCATTGAAGTCCCATCCATTGAAAAAATATTTTTCCCCAACTTCCTGAGAACCCATTGGGACGCCTTTTCCAAAATCTTACGAAGAGCCTGAGTATCCTTGCCCCTGATATAAAGTTTGACCTGATTTTCCGGAAACTTTGAGCGGAAACCCGTCGTTATCTCAGGAAATTCGGCGGATAACCCGGTCAAAAGTTCCCCGATTAACGACTCGGGCAAGCCGAATGTGGACAGGGTCTTAACCAGGCTTAATTCACCCGTACCGCCACCGAGTTTCTGTATGCGCGGCAGGACTTCATCGGAAAGCATCCGTTTCATTTCAAAAGGTACTCCGGGAACAAAGAAAAACGAGCACCGATTTATGTTTAAAACAAATCCGGGCGCAGACCCAACAGGATTATCTAAAGATTCGGCCCCTGTAGGAAGCATGGCCTGTTTTTTATTTGAAAGGCTCATGGCACGCTTGCGCATTTTGAAAAAATTTTCGAGCCCACCAAGTGCCGACCGGTTCAGAACCAGTTCAACCCCTTTTGCCCTGGCGGCCGCTGCCGCAGTAATATCATCGCTTGTGGGACCCAGTCCCCCGGTTACAACCGCAACATCCGCCCTGCTGCCGATTTCTTTCAGGATGGAAACCATCATATCCATATCATCACCCACGCACGTGTGACGTGTGGCTTCCAAACCCGCCTGTTGCAAAGCTTGCGCGATATGTGCCGAATTGCTGTCAACGGCCGCACCCGTTCTTATTTCATCTCCAGTAGCAAGTATTTCTATAATCATATTCAATAAAACCGTGAGCTTCCATGTGCCCACGGTCCTCAAAATTTTTATTTCATACTTAAAGATTTCATCTTTGTCTTGTCAAGTTTTTTTGACGGGATTTTTTGGAGAAAACATTGTAGCGGGAAGTCCCAGAGCAAGAACGCCTCTGGCAGTTAGCTGAGGAAACGGCAGTGTATGGCGTAAATGATGAATCGTTCCCTCAGTGCTGCAGGTCTCCTGACATCTGAAACCTGACACCTGAAATCAAATGCGTTTTTCGTGCAAATTCTAATAAAACCCCTTGACAATCCCTCATAATAATATATAGGATTTAAGTCAATCTGGTGAAAAACATGAAAAAATTTAATCGTTACAATCAAACAGCAGACTTCGACCGAAACTGGTGCTGGCAAACTCAAATCCATGAGTCTGCCACAGGAACTTGATCAACTGACATATAATTCGTAACATATCAAAGGACCCGGGCAGCTCAACCCCACGGTCCTTTTTTTAATTTCAACCGGGCCGTGGAAATTTTCACGGCTTTTTTTTGATTTGCGGAACGTTTCAGGAAGGAACCCTATATGCTGATTAATGAATTCCCTGACATAGACCGATATCGCCGTCTGGCAAAACAAAGCAACGTCATTCCGGTCTGTGTGGAAATCCTTGCAGATACAAACACACCGGTCTCTCTTTTAAAAAAAATTTATAAAAATAACGGGGCTGCGTTTCTCTTCGAAAGCGTCGAGGGGGGAGAACGCTGGGGAAGGTACAGTTTTCTCGGAGTGTCCGCCCGAACGCATATACGGGTGTTTCGCCAATTTGTGGAAATTCGGGAAAATGGCGCCTGCCAGCAGATGACTCACCACGGGGACCCCCTCAGCGTTCTGAAAACATGGATGAACAAGTATCGACCCGCTCATGTGCCCGAACTCCCCAGATTCTGGGGGGGAATGGTAGGATATTTAACTTATGAAATGGTTTCCTTTTTTGAATCAATCCCCAACCTGCTGCCGGAAAATAAGCCCATTGCTCATTTCATTATACCCGATGAACTGCTTGTTTTTGATAATATCCGCCATACATTACTTGGGGTTGTCATCTCTTTTATTGACAACCCGGACGATTCGGATCAGACGTTTCATTCTGCAAAACGCCGCACCGAGTCACTTTTGCGGGAAATGGAACGACCTTTTCCAGAAAAAAATGACATTCCGATCCATACCCAATTTACACTCAAAGAATCTATGGAAGCCCGAACTTTCCGCTATCTGGTTAAGCAGATAAAAGAATATATTCGGGCGGGTGATATCATACAGACTGTTATTTCCATGCCTTTTTTCTGCAACCCCCCACCGGATCTCTGGGCGCTTTACCGGGCGCAGCGATTCATTAATCCCTCTCCCTATCTGTATTACCTCAGTCTGGATGAAATGACTCTCGTGGGGTCTTCCCCGGAAACTATGGTGCGGCTCGAAAACGGCGTTGCCACCCTCCGCCCCATTGCCGGTACCCGCCCCAGAGGCAAAAACGAGCAACAGGACCGGTCTCTGGCCAGCGAGCTTCTTGCAGATGAAAAAGAACGGGCGGAACACCTTATGCTGGTGGATCTGGGACGTAATGACCTGGGACGTGTGGCTGAGGTGGGAACCGTACAGGTAACAGATTTAATGGTCGTGGAACGCTATTCCCATGTCATGCATCTTGTATCCAACATATCTTGCGATCTGAAATCAGAATATGATGCATGGGATCTGCTTCAAGCCACCTTCCCTGCCGGAACGTTATCAGGAGCTCCCAAAATCAGGGCCATGGAGATTATTGCCGAACTTGAAAACAGACCCCGGGGCCCTTATGGCGGTGCAGTAGGATATATTTCGTTCCACGGAAATATGGACATGGCCATTACCATCCGCACGGCCAGTATCGAAAATGAGATACTGACCGTTCAAGCAGGTGCGGGAATCGTTGCCGATTCCGATCCGGAACGGGAACGCATAGAAACCGTCAACAAAGCCATGGCCATGCAAAAAGCACTGCAACTGGTTCAGAAATCATATGAAAAATAAAGGGGGATAACCCATGATCATAATGATAGACAATTATGATTCATTTACTTACAACCTGGTACAATATCTGGAGCAAATTGGCACTTGTGTCAAAGTGATCCGAAATGACGTGGCTTCCATTTCAGACCTTGTTTCATGGAAACCAACTGGAATTGTTATATCACCCGGTCCTGGCAGACCTGAGAATGCGGGGATATCTCTTCCGGTAGTGAAACACTTTTCCGGGAAGATCCCGATCCTCGGTGTATGCCTGGGCCATCAAGCCATTGGAGCTTGTTTTGGCGGGAAAGTGGTTTCCGCCAAAAAGCTCATGCACGGAAAAACATCCATGATACACTCTGACGGAAAAACACTGTATCAGGGAATTCGCAAACCTTTTGAGGCGATGCGGTATCACTCACTGGCCGTTTCACGGGAAAGTTTTCCTGACTGTCTGCAAATAAGCTCGGAATCAGAAGACGGGGAAATTATGGGAATCAGACATCTAACCCATCCCACGGAAGGAATTCAATTTCACCCGGAATCTATTATGACACGGGTGGGCAAACGGCTTCTCAGGAATTTTATTAACCAAACCCGGAGCTATTCGCCGCCTCAGTAGTAAAAGGAGAAAAAACCATCATGTTTAGGGAAAATCTTAAAAAAATCATACGTCGAATCGACCTCAGTGAAATTCAAATGTCTGATATATTTACAGATATATTCTCAGGAAAGGTTACCGATATACAAATCGGCGCCATGATGGCGGCACTGGCAACCAAAGGAGAAACTTTTGAAGAACTCGCCGGAGCAGCTCGAGCCATGCGCCGTAAAGCACACCGTATTCAAGCGCCAAGCGCCATCATTGTAGACACCTGCGGAACCGGTGGAGATGCATCACAGACATTCAATATTTCCACAACCACGGCTTTTGTTGTGGCCGGTTGCGGGGTGACGGTGGCCAAACATGGAAATCGTTCGGTATCCAGTCAATGCGGCAGTGCGGATCTTTTGGAAGTGCTTGGAGTAAAGCTGGATACGGATCCGGAAATCGTGGAAGAGGCCGTTCAGGAAATCGGCATTGGTTTTCTTTTTGCCCCGCTTTATCATGGCGCCATGCGACATGCGACCAGAGCAAGAAAAGAATTGGGACTGCGCAGTATTTTTAATATGCTGGGCCCGCTCACAAATCCCGCCGGAGCCAATTGCCAGCTTCTCGGGGTATACGCACCCGAACTCACCGAAATGTTCGCACACGCCTTACATCTTCTGGGCACAAAAAGAGCCTTCGTCGTTCATGGGCATGACGGACTGGATGAAATTTCTGTTTGCGCTCCCACCCGCATCTCGGAGCTAAAAGATGGTCTCATTCGAACTTATGAGATTTCCCCCGAACGATTTTTTGGCAACCTGTGGGATTCAAAAGAGCTTCTAGGTGGAAATCCTGAAGAAAACGCCAACATAACCCGTAACATATTGAAGGGTGAAAAAGGACCGAAACGGGATGTTGTTCTGATTAATTCCGCTGCAGCCCTTGTTGCGGCAGAACAGGCAGAAACCCTCCAGGAAGGAATCCGTATGGCTGAAGTTTCTATTGACACAGGTACTGCAACTGAAAAAATGGAATCGCTTATCCGATACACACGGGAAAATGGATAAAAATTCAACGACCATCGACTTTTTTCTAAAGATTTTGCAGCCAACTCCCGATAAGAATATTGAGGCACAAAATATGATATTATCAGCTTATCATGTCAATAATGTTCTGCGCGTTTATGGAGAACAGCTTCGCCAAAGCAAACTCTCCAGCAGGCCGAGGAACGCCAATTCCGCCGCACCGGACAGGATACGATTGTTACCTTTTCTCAGACCTTAAAAGAAACTCAGCTTATAAAGAAGATTATTTCATCCGAACCGGACATCAGAGAGAATAAGGTCTCTGAACTTAAAAAAAAGATTGAATCCGGAAAATACACAATTGACAACAATGCTGTTGCCGGTAAGCTTGTTGATTCCTTTATTGACGAAATCTTTTAACCATATTATTAGATAAAAACTGAGGGCGTTACGATCTGCCCTCTATTTTTTTGCCCGCCTATCTTCATCATTCTCGTCCAGTTCCGTTAGATAAGCCGAGATGTTTCGGCCACCCCAGGTCGTTCATGTGTCTTTTTATCCGTTTTTTGAACCCTTTGTGGACTTTTCGGTATCCTGACCAGGAAAATCCGAATCCATTAAGCAGCCAGCAAAACTGGTGATCATCCATAAACTCATTTTTATCTTTCCGATAAAATTGTTCAAGGCATTTTTTCTCAGAATGTGCCCGGAGGAGTGTGAATCAAGACTGTTGGTTGTTAATATTGATATGGCTATATGGTGTCAGGTGTCAGCCCCGCCGCTGGGTGACAAAACACCCGGTTTGATCTAAAAAGAAACTTCGGAAGGATTAGTTTCATACGAGGAGGCACGTGTCAGGAGGCATCTAACAAAAAGGGCGATTCGATTGAATCGCCCTACGAAAAGGTTGTGGAGAAAGGTTGTCAATTCTACAAGGTCCATCCGAAAAAAACGGGCTTCCCGAAGTGCCGTTATTAACACCGGAGTGCATCATCTTTTTGATATTTATTCTTGAAGACTCCCGGTAGAAAAGATGCACGCACACCCGAGAAACCTTTTTTGAAAATTTATTGCTGCAAAAACTATGCAAGAATATATTTTTTTAATAAAATTTTTTAAATTTTTGTATTTATTTATATATCAGACAGTTATTTTAGTTGGCTGAATAGCTAAAATGAAGTGCAACTCATTCATTGACAATATCTGGCATTTGACCTGTCATTTTTTGGCAGGTTAGTCATTTTTTTGACTCATTTAAGAAGTAAAAAGCCTCTCTTTAAACATGCTCTTCAATCTCCAGACGTCCACACGAAAAATAAATAAGCACTTCCTTTCGAAAATAAATTGCAATAAAGCATATATTTATTGTATAGAATTCGAGTTAATGTCCATCCATAAACGCCGTCTCTCGGTCCCCGGCGGCGTTCTCGCTCGTTTTCAATCCTCGAAATCGCACGCTATGCCTGCCTGCCCCGTAGGTCCGGCAGATCGTACTGGGGCGGTTGAAAACTCGCTTGAGCCTTGCCGGAAATCAAAATCTACCATTTCTGGAAGGACACAAGATGGAAATTTTCTATATGAAATCTAAATCATTAATCGTTTTTGACATGGATGGCGTCATTATTGATGTCTCACGCTCATATCGGGACACGGTAAGGCAAACCGCCAGATTGTTTTTAAAAGGAGCAGGATCATGGAAAGATTTGCCCGATCCACTGTTTTCCTTAAGGGATCTTGCCAGAGTAAAACAGAGCGGAGGTCTGAATAATGATTGGGACTTAACATTTTTGGTGTTAACCCTGTTATTCACTTTGGTAAAAACTCCAGCATACGATCCAGCCCCGGATCCCTGGAAACGGCATAATAAAGTGATCAGCGGTTGCGATGTTACGGCCCTGTCACAGTTTTTAAACTCCGAAAAAAGCCCGCTAACCTCTCTATTGAAGAAAAACGGCAAACAAAAGAATGAATTTATTGCCAGCGTTTTCACCGGCGATGTGGGGAGCGGAAATATCATCAAGCAAATTTTTCAGGAGATATATCTTGGAAAAGAGATGTTCGAAGCCACTTACAAAATTCCGACAAGAATGTACCGCGAAAAAGGGTTTATTAACAGAGAAAAACTTATGCTCGACAGATCCATTCTTGAAAACCTCTCAAAAACGAATATTCTGGCCATCGCCACAGGACGGCCCAAAGTCGAGGCAGACTATCCTTTGGATTTATTCGATTTGAGGAAATTTTTCAAAATTACTTACACGCTTGACGACTGTATTAAAGAAGAACAAAAAATATACAAGAATGAAAAAAAAAGAGTTTCTCTCAGTAAACCCAATCCTTTTATGCTGGATGCCATTGCCGAGACCCAAAAACATAAAGTCTCCGGATTCTACTACATTGGGGATATGCCGGATGATATGGCAGCAGCCTCAAGATCCAGAACAGGATTTGTCGGTATCGGAATTCTTATATCATCGTCTGACAAGGACAAGCTGAAACAGGATCTGTTGCAGTCAGGTGCGGATTATATCATTGAGGATTTTGAGGCATTAAAAAACATCATACCCTGGTCGAGTCAAACTGACTTCAGGGCTACTGACCTGGCGTAAATTCAGATTCAACATATTTTAATGAAGAATCCACATCTTGAGGGCATATAAAAGATGAACATCGAACATCCAACATCGAACGTTGAACATCGAATAATGTATTCTACCATTTATAATAAAGACAAAGCG
>CAYPIW010000230.1:0-15801 GCA_964410925.1 uncultured Desulfobacteraceae bacterium | reverse complement strand
TCTCTCCGAGCTGTAGGCTCTACGAGCCGGAAGCCGGCCTGTAAGCCCTACGGGCTGGCCTCCGGTTTTCACCGGAGTGACGACTTTTTGCAAGTTCATCAATCTTTGCTTGCGGAAGTTTTTTTGAATGACACCCAAAGCGGGGCTGGCTGTGAAGAGCAACCCCGGCTTTTATGGTTTACCCGCGTGCCTGTACGGGGGAAATCCTGATCGCAGGTTCAATGCGAATCAGTGTTTAACAAGGCAACTCATTTGATTTGTTGAGGTACCAACATAAAAAATCAGCGTTTAAAAACTAAAAAGGGATATCGTCATCCTGTTTGTCCGGAGGTGACGGAGCCGAGGATTCCGGAGTAGGGGGTCTGTATGTATCGGCGGAATCTCTGGTCCCGAGAAATTGCACATCAGATGCAATAATTTCGGTGGTGTATCGGGTGACGCCGTCTTTTTCCCAGGACCGGGTCTGCAACTTGCCTTCTATGTAAACCTGCCTCCCCTTTGACAGGTATTCGCCGCATATTTCACCCAGTCTGCGCCAGGCAACAATGCGATGCCATTCGGTGCGCTCTTTCTTTTCGTTCGTTGCTTTATCCGTCCATTCATCAGACGTTGCGATGCTGAAATTGGCGACGGCAGTTCCGTCCGGTGTATATCGAACTTCAGGATCTCTTCCAAGATTGCCGATCAGGATGACTTTGTTGATTCCTGCCATGTTGTACCTCCATTATTTTTGAGACCTTTGATAAAGCGGTTATAAAATAAAATTTATGTTTAATAGATACAAACAACCGGTTATAATGTCAAGACAATCCATCGTCAGGGCAAACACATTTGAATCCCAATACAGGGAGAACGCCTCGCGACGGCGTGTATCTTTTTCCAACCGACCGAAACTTGTGCTTAAGCACCCATAAGCCCGAGCCGCACAGGAGTTATCCAGAACAATTCGTTGCTAAATTATCTCATTGATTTTTCAAGCATAAAATAGACTGCACGATTGATGTGATAATCATATTAAACAGATATTCTCATTGACAGCAAGCTTTAACTATATAATATCAAATCGAAAAATTTACAGTAAAAAACCGGATCTGTCTGAAAGGAGAAGCATGATACATTTAAAATCGGTTGATCTTAAAAAAGAAAAAGTGGCATTACTGGTTATTCCCGTTTGTGAGAATAAAACTGTTTTTGACGACGAAATTATAATGTCTCTTATAAGAAAAGCACAGAAAATAAAGGAGTTCAAAGGTAGTAAAAATGATGAGGTTACCTTTTACGACCTGACCGAGGTTAAAGCTGAAAGGGTGATCTTTATAGGGCTCGGAAAACTTGAAAAAATTGACGCGGAGGCAATGCGTGCCGCGACCGGCAGCGCAGTAAAAGCATTGATCAAGAAAAAACTTTCCAATGTTTTGATAGCTGTTCCTGTGGCAGAAAAAATCAATATGGAAATGACATCTTTACTTGAGGCAATGCTGGAAGGCGCTTATTTGGGAAATCATATTTTTGATAAATACAAAAAAGAAAAAAAGCATACTCCGGTGAAACAGATGGATTTTCTTGTCAAACCTGATGAAGTTAGAAAGTATGGCAGATTGTCGTCACGAGTTCACACCATTTGCCAGGGAACTATTCTTGCAAGAGAGTGGGTCAATACGCCGTCTAACGACAAAAGACCCGAGCGTTTCGCCAGGTCCATTGTTGCGATGGCCAAAAAAGAGAGTCTCAAGGTAACAATGCTGGGTGAAAAAGAGTTGAAACAGAAAAAATTGGGCGCAATAATGGCAGTTACGGCCGGAAGCCGGAGCAAGCCAAGAATGGTAATTCTGGAACATAATCCAAAGGGGTCTAAAAAAACAGTTGCACTTGTGGGAAAAGGCGTAACGTTCGACTCGGGCGGTATCAATCTGAAGGCTTCGTCAGGTATGGAAGAAATGAAACTGGATATGTCCGGTGCGGCTGCAGTTGCCGCTACACTGATCACCGCAGCAAAGCTTAACTCCGGATTTAGAGTTATCGGCATCCTTCCTATTGTTGAAAATATGCCGTCAGGAAATGCTTCCCGCCCGGGAGATATTATCAAAACCTATGACGGAAAAACCGTGGAAATAGGGAATACCGATGCTGAGGGCAGGCTGATATTGATTGATGCCATCTCTTATGGAATTGAGAAATATAAACCCCAGACCCTGATTGACATAGCCACGCTGACCGGAGCCTGTGTGGTGGCTCTAGGCGAAAAGATCGCCGGAACTTTTTCTTTTGATGATCAATTGGCAAAAGATATTATTTTGTCCGGCCAAAAGACCCATGAACGCTGCTGGCGGCTGCCTCTGACTGAAGACTATAAAGAACTTTTTAAAAGCGATTTTGCTGACCTGAATAATGTGGGCAACACCCGATATGGTGGCGCCATTACCGCTGCCTTGTTCCTTTCGGAATTTATTAAAGATACCCGCTGGGCCCATATCGATATCGCAGGCCCGGCTTACGCCAAAAAAGAATCTGCATACTGCGGTCCCGGCGGCACAGGCTTTGGCGTCAGGCTGCTTTGTGAGTTGCTGGATAAGTTGTGATGAGATGTTTTTTCCAAGGTCCTTAATATTACAACTGATCTTTTATCAATGCGTTCGCAATGTTGATGTCATAGGTCTGCCTGGGTTTAAAATTTTCTCCTTTATGCATATCCGTGGCTTGTAATATGGCGTCGTAAGGTAACCACCCGTGCTCCTTCCAGAGCCTAGGATCGTCTTGATTCCATAGCCGGAATTCAATGATATCCTCTTGCTTCCGCACATACATGCGAACCCGTTTGTTTTGAGGAAAAGGATAATAATAAAGACCTCTTTTATCTTTCATAAATGGTTCTCCAGCTCTATAAATTTATCACCTTGAATTTGTAATAGATAAAGTTTTTTATGGGCGTTGCCGGTATGATCAAAGGAAGTTGCCCCTGTTATCCCCTGAAAGTCTTGAAGATTTATTATTTCATTTTTTATTTCACTTCTGGATTGAATATCATTTCGGCTGACCAGGTCAAACAAAATCATCGCCGTATCATAAGCCACGGCTTCAATAAATCCGGGTTTTTCATTGAAAGTTTCCAAAAACAGGTCCACGAAATCTTTTACTTTTTGTGAATTACTTTCAGCAAAAAAACCATCCGCCATTATAGCGCCCTGGATAAATTGTTTCGCCATTTCGATTAAACGGTCGGAATGCCACAGGTTGGTTCCGAAAAGATGTACCCCCACAACATCGTAAAAAGCAAGCTGGGGTATCAAGAGTCCTGATGTGGTGGGGCCCTCAGGAATAAAGACCGCCTCAAAATCAAGAGCAGCTTCAGGAACTGAATTTTCAGTTTTTTCTTCGGATGGTTCCGGAAGCTCGGTTTGGGGTTCCGCAAGTTTTTTTATGCATTCGGCGAAATCTGTTTGGCCGGGGTGATAAAGTTCAGCCCTGATAACTTCTCCTCCATAAGCTTCAACTTCATTTCGGAACAGACCCATAAAGGTCGTACCATATTTGTCATCAGGATAAAGAATAGCGAAACGATTTATTTCAAGAACTTGAGTCGCATAAGATACGATTGCCCGGACCTGCATTTCAGGGGTAATGAAATTCCTGAAAACATAGTCTCCCAGCGTTGCAATATTTTCCTTCTGGCCCAGAGTAATTATTGGTATCCTTTTTTCCTGGGCAAGCAACGCCGCAGACTCATGGGTGGTTACAGGACCGAGAATGGCCCCAACCCGTTCTTCGGACAATTCATTTACAGCCAGAGCAGATTTTTCAGGATCAGATTCTGTATCTTTTACAATCAATTTTATTAAAGAACGACGGTTCTGGGAACTAAACCGATCCAGGGCCATTTCAATACACCTCAATATTTTGTTGCCGTAACTTGTGTAAGGACCGCTAAGCGGGAGTAAACATCCTAATATATTATGTTTAAAGGTAAATTTTTCATTGATGTCCTGGATTATTTTTATTGCCGATGGCACATTTTCGTTTTCAGGAAATTTTTTGATAAACTCTGATAACAGGATAACCGTATCCTCGTATTTTTTACGCTCCGCCTTGGCAAATCCCATCCGGTAAATGAGATTCTCTACGGGCAGCTCATCTTTATGGCGCATAAAAAGGGAAATTATATTTGCCGGGTCAACCTCCCTGGCGGCAGATTCTATTTTAAAGATTATGTGTTCATTTTCATGCGTTTTGGTTTTTGTATATGCCATAAGATAATAATTTAAGGCGTTGGTCGGAGAACCCATGGCCATATACGAATCACCGACAAGAGTATATGTTCTGAGAATGTGATCCTTAAAAAGACTCTGCTTCAGAACGTGCGGCGCATGGCTGATGACTTGGGTGTATTTGCCCTGGTTAAAGAAGGTTACAAGAATTTCGACTCTGGCATCCGAAACAACGGGGCTGGAAGGATATTCAGCAATCACGCGGCGACAGATTGTACGGGATTTGTCATATTCCCCTAACGCCGTATGGATCATTGCTTTTTTCATTAAAGCTTGGGCAGCCCGACACCCATCAGGAAAACGTGAAAGATATTTGTCATAAATTTGAAGGGCATTACTATATTCTTTTCGTTGAAACATGTTTTCGTCCGTTTGAAAAAAAATGTCTCCCGGATTAAATTCTACAGGTTCGGCCAGAGGCATGGACCTGGGTCCGCATGCCCAGAAAAAAGAAGAAATAAACAATATTAGAATGATAAAGACAGACTTCATAAGCATAAAATTTCACGTTGCACAGAATACGGATCTTGACGGTTTCGAAATCGAAAATTGTATAGCTCATTTTATTTTGACATGCAAACTTATTTGTTTTATGGTAAATTTTATTTAATTACAAGCCAGATACATCCAAATCAAACTCCGGGCAATTAAGGGCTTTCAGTTAATAGAACTTAAATATATTGGTGGTGAGAATGGAAGATGCAAAAAGATATTTTGCAATAGCTGAACTTGCCAAAGAGTTTGACGTTAGCAAACGTCATATCCGGTTTTGCGAAGAAAAAGGGCTTATAACGCCCAAGGTCACTAAATTGAACCGTCGCATTTACAGCCGTTATGATCGTGCACGGTTAAATCTAATTTTTCATTGTGTGCTTATCGGGTACTCTCAAGATCAAATCGTCGAATTGATCGGCATGCCTGATGCTGATCTGGACGAAGCAGACCAGATCAAAAAAGGGTTGGCATATGCGGAGACAATGATCGAAGAACTCGAAACACGTCGAAATAAGCTGAGTTTTCATCAAAGAACCAGCGTCATAAACGAAATTAAAATGCTGGGCGACTATATAAAAGAGGTAAAAGCCATCCCCCTTGAAATCTTAGAGATATCGTTGGCAAAACCCCACATACCAGATAAGGAAAGTAAAGATAAAAGGCACAAAGCTGTTGAAGAAACAAAACCGGGGGTTGAGCGAAAACCCTGGCGGCAACTTGCCAGGATGGCCCCCTTATATATTGCCGGATTGGCGATTGTCCTCATCATTGGCGGTTTTTTCTATTATCAGATCAGCAAAAAAGATGGTGAATCCATATACTTGCCCCAAAAAGAACCGGCTAAAAAAGAAACACAGCCCGTGTATCATAACCGAGTGCCAATGGATAACACCGGCAAACAGAAAGATCTGAACCCCATATTCCCTGACTCGGCCGCTGCTGAGAAAGCTGCCGCCGAGAAGGCCGCTGCCGAGAAAGCTGCCGCCGAGAAGGCCGCTGTTGAGAAAGCTGCCGCCGAGAAGGCCGCTGTTGAGAAGAGTACGCCATTTACAGAACAAGAAGAAGATAAAGAGATGCTGGCCCACGGAGGAAAAATACTTGCTGAACAAGACCGTAAAGACCGGTTGGAATCCTTTTTAAATATCTATTGCCAGACATATGCCAGTAAAGATCTGGATAAATTTGCCACCTTATTTACACCCGATGCGACTGAAAACAACTCTCCTTTTCTGGACATGCTCCCTAACTATCGAAAAAACTTGGAAAATATCCAATCGTTTAACTACCGGATTGAGTTGATAGCTTATTCTTTGCAGGCCGATACAGGAACAATAATGATTCAGGGAAAATATTTTACCCGCTTTCTTTTGCATGAAGGAACATGGCGGGAAAACAGCGGCGATATTTCCATGGAGCTTATAGAACATGGTGATTCATATCTGGTAAAGCGGCTTATCTATAGTCAATAGAACGGATATTTCAAAAGCCGAAATGCTCACTTATTTTTTCGTGAACCCTTAGGTCTTTACCCTGCCCAATTCGAATATTTTTCGCATAATTCATATATGAGGATACTCATGTCAAAAACAGCCCGCGTGTTATTGATCGTTTTGACGATTATTTTTATTAATGCCGGTTTTACTATGGCAAACGACATTGTTGAATTTAAGTATTTTTTTTCAGATGGTTTTTATCATGGAGAAAACCCCTTGGGTGCAGATAAAGATCCTGATCTGGTTATGGCAAAAGAAGCCGTGGATATGGCCTGTAGGATATGGGAAAACGCAACCGGCGGAAATATGGTATTTGCTCCTGCAAGCACCCCAAAAGAAGCGGATATAATTTTTGAAGGATGGTCCAAACAAGGTCCCAAAGTCGTGACACATAACGGGAAGGTATGTCTGGACGAACATGGTGATATGGGTCTATTTTCCGAATATCTTCCGGAGGCATATAGTTTCACCATATTTGAAAATTGCAACACAAATTGCCAGTATCCTGAATTGGGCAATCCTGCTGATGCTGATAACGATCACAGAGCAAGGATTTTTTTTCATATAAAGGAGGAGCAGGACAAAGCAGAGCCCTGGTTCTTTGTATTGGATAAAGACAAAATTGATTTCGGCAAGGCTCAAAGAGATGTGGTTAGAATGGCTGCGCATGAGATCGGCCACGCCCTTGGTTTTTGCGGGTATCCTGACCAGGGCACACCGGACTGCGCTCAATCGACTGAATGCAGCAAAAACAATGCTTCAATTATGTGCAAAAATCAAGTGCACTGTTTTCAGGAAAGTCAGGATGGGTTGATTTTTCTGGGAGGGATGGATGATATTGCCAACCCGGGTGTTCGGGATCTAACACTATTTGATAAATCCAGAATTGTGCAAAAATTCTTTCCGGGCACAAAAACACTGTATGGCTTGGTAAAAGAGACGGACGGAACCCCGATTTCCGATGCTGTCGTGACGACCATGGATGGACATCTAACAGTGACTACCGATATTAACGGGGTATATTCCTTATGGCGCACTCAGCCAGGTATTTATAACATCAATGTACACAATCCTAAAAGCAATCAAAACATTAGCGAAGTTATCGCCTTAACCCAAGACGCACCGGATATCATAATAAAGAACTATAGTTTTTCAAAAGATTCTCTAAAAACGCAGGCCATATGCCAGGTAATTCCATCGTCCGGGACGCTTGATGACAGATACAATTTTGTGGCCGTATTTTCAGGAGTTGACAGCAACGGGTATACCTCGGTAAATTTTTTCGTTGACGGTACAGAACTGCATCAATTTACAGTGCCGTCGGCAGACCGATTGGCGGCAAAAATTTTTTCCTACTACAGCCTTGCGGACTTGAACGTCGGGGCACATTATTATGAACTTAAAGCGGCAGATGCAAAAGGAAAATGGCAGGAGGCTCTGAACGGTTCCTTCAGGGTGGATAGATCGTCCATCATTCGTTTTGCTGCGGAGGCCGAACCCAAAACCGTTGCTATTGGACAGAACAATTATACTACCATTTCATTATCCTTAAAAAACAATAAAGAAAGGCCGTTGCCCGGCAAAACAATTCTGTTTCGTACCGGCTTCCCGGGATTTTTTACACCGTCGAACGGCAAAGCGATTACCGATGCCAAGGGGCAGGCAAAGATTATTTTTACCCCTAATTCCAGCGGCAATGCTGTTATTACCGTTCGTTCTCCTTACGGTCTTTCTGATTCAATTCCCATAACCTGCACCTCATCGGCCGTGGGTATAACATTTGAATTTCAGCGGGCCGGCAATAATTCTTTTAAGGTAACGTCTTATGTGAAAAATCTTACTGATAAAAAACCCGCATCCAACCAAGCCGTTAAGTGGCGTTTAAAACCGTCTAACGAGTGTGTCTGGACAAAAGGACCTGATCACAAGACTAATGATAGGGGTGAAGCCGGCGGCGTTTTTACCGTAGGATCATCAGAATCAAAAGAGATAAGTATTACGATAACCCATATTCCGACGGGTATTTCGGGGTCCGGAACTTTCGTATACGGAGGGTATGACGGAATCCGGTTTCTGGCGTGGAAAAAGCTGGGGAAAGCTACAGAATGGTGCGAATGGTCCTCAAACGGATATTTTACGGTCAGGCACGAAGACGGCTCCGGATTGTCCATATACCGGGTATCGGGTTGGACTGAGACCTGGTCGAAAAAAAGACGTTCGGGCAGGTATCATTCGTTTTGCTTTTCCCCGGACGGCGAAAAACTGGTAACCGGTGTTTTTATAGACAAAGACAAACTTGCTATCCTTAGAGTTCCCGGAGGAAGTGTAGATAAGGTATGGGATATCTCATTGGATGGCGACACAAAATCAGCGGATAAATCTCTGGCCTGGCAGGATACCCACATTTATACCATCCGGGAACAAAATATTATACAAAAATGGTCCACATCAGGCAAACTCAAGACGACCTACAGTCATAACGCTGAAATTCAGGAACTTAGGTTTAACCCGGTTAACGAGTCTCAATTCGCCGCGGTAGATACGTATGGAGAATTGAGAATATGGGATACGGAAAATACTTCTCCCATAAAAACGGTGAAGGTGGAGTCCATTTCTACGGGAAAACTTAAGTGCCTTGCATGGAGCCACGATGGAAAATATATTTCAGTGGGATCCGTTATCGGCGGCACGGGTATGATTTATACCTTTGACACTATAAACTGGAGCAAAAGCGGTTTTGATCTTCCCGGACTGGGTGGTGTCAATTCCCTGGATTACAACAGGGATTCTTCCCGGTTGGCTGTGGGCCACGATAATGGCTTGATTGTCTGCAATACGGATACTTATGGAATCGAATATTATAATAAAGATCCGGTGCACCATGTTCGTTGGAGGCCTGACGGCACTATGCTGGCAGCCGGCGGACAAATATACGTGTTTGACGATTTTAATTTCAACGGTCCGAAAATTCAGATTTCTACTCCTCAAAGCGGTAGTTCCTATATATCCGATTCCGTAAAAATCGACGGAAAGATTTCAGATCCTCAGGGTATCCGGTCAGCTACTCTCTCGGTCAATGATGGCGTGCCGTCCTCATTGTCCCCTTCGTCCCAGGGTTTTTTTACTCAAACGGTTTCTTTGCTCGAGGGCCAGAACAAAATTTTGGTCCAAGCTCAAAACCGGATGAACAATAAAGCGTCTTATACCATGTTCGTTACGCGAATAGCCGATTCCATACCTCCGGTACTCATTCAGCCCTATGTTGATACAGTCATGGGTTTAAAAGGGAGAAAATTTAAATTGTCTGTTGGTGTTTATGATGAAGATTCAGGTGTCGACACTACAAAAGTGACGGCCAGTATTCGGCTTCCGGACGGTAATACGTTAGAAACGATTCAGCTGTATGATGATGGCGAACACTCTGATAAAAAGAGCGGGGACGGGATGTTTGGAAATTCGTGGGAGTCGTCCAAAGCGGGCGAAGGATTACATCCCGTTGATTTTTATGCCGTGGATAAGGCAGGCAATTCGTCCGACCTCGTTAACGGGGTGACCCTGTTTGTGTATGACAGGCCGGTGATTAAAGAACCCTACCTGTCGTCAGCAAGGCCCCGTTCAAGGGATCCGGTTACGATACATGCGGGTATTACGGACATATCGGGTGTTCAGTCTGCTTTTTTGCTCTATTCAATAACTGAAGGAAATTCTTGGGATTTAATTCCCATGTCTTCCACGGGTCTTGATTATACGGGGACAATTCCGGCACAGAAAACGGGAACTGTTTACTACAAAGTTACGGCGCGTGATGTTCAAGGGTATGGAAGCGAAACCGGTGCTTATGCATACACCGTCCAGGATAGTACCAAGCCTGTTCTAAAAATTCAGCATCCCGCAACGGTGGCGGAGTCCACAACATCTGAATCCTTGATCATTGTTTCCGGACAGGCTATGGGGGTAAATGGTATTGGACTAAAAAATGTGACATGTAATAAAGGAGCTAAAAATACAGGCACTCTAAAAAATTGGAGGTTCAAAGTATCCTTAACGGCAGGTGTGAATGCGATTACCATTGTTGCAGAGGATCAGAACGGAAAACTGGCCAGTGACTCCATAGGCGTTACTTATGCTCCGGTTCTTCCTGCACCGGTATTTTCACCTCCTGCGGCAGATGTTTTCATGGATCCTATTTCGGTTGGAATCAGCGCTTCAGCCGAAGAAACAACGATTCACTATACTACAGACAACTCTGAGCCCACAGACGCCTCCCCGGTTTTTTCATCTCCAATTCTTGTTACAGAAACAACAACAATTAAAGCAAGGGCTTATAAGTCCGGCCAGCCTCCCAGTTCAACGGTGACCGGAACTTATACGTTCATAAAAAAGGAAAAAGACGAGACCCGAAAAATAAAAACACCTCAAAAAGACAACTCGATTATTTTAGATAAAAAGCCCGATTCAACGGGGGCGTGGTCTATTCAACTCGAATCCCTTAAGAACAAAAACTTTGCGGACAAAACCATAACACAACTGAAAAATGACGGATATCCAGCATATTATGTCACTGAAATGTCTTCCGGAGAAACAATATGGTACAAAATAAGGATGGGTTCTTTCAAAGACAGAGACGACGCACAAAGGGCGCTTAATCGTTTAACGCAATATAAAGACAAGGCAATTATTATTTATAATAAGACAAAAAGCCCTGCTGAATAGGAGAAAGCGTCTGAAGCTGAAGGTAAAACAGAACCTGCCGGCGCTTTTGGGGAGATAACGCCATCTGTCGAACAAGAAGAAGATAAAAAAACTTTGGCTTCCGGAGGAGAAATACTTTCTCAACAGGACCGGAAAGACCGGTTGGAATCCTTTTTGAACCTCTATTGCCAGACTTATGCCAGTAAAGATCTTGATAAATTTGCTTCTTTTTTTACACCGGATGCCACTGAAAACAACACTCCTTTTCAGGAAATGCTGCCCAAATATCGAAAAAAAATGGAGGAGATCGAATCATTTAACTACTGGATTGAGTTGATTGATTATTCTTTACAGGCCGGTACAGGAACCATTAGGATTCAAGGAAAATATTTCATCCGCTACCGTTTCAATGAGGGAACATGGCGGGAAAACAGCGGCAATATTTCCATGGAGCTTACAGAAAATGGCAATTCATATCTGATAAAACGACTGAGTCATCCATAAATTGTACTTCTACAGTTATCCTAAAAGTTCCCGAACCGCATTTAAAAGCTCTTTCCGTTCCACAGGTTTGGTGAATATTCGATGTGCTCCTAATTTTTTGGAAATATCTAAATAATCCTCGGGGTTGATTCGGCCGCCCCCGGAGATTGCAATTATTTTAACATCAGGATAATCTCTCTTTAGTTCAATGATTATTTCAATACCTTCCTTTTCAGGCATGATTATATCCGTGATGACCAGGTCGGTGGGATTTTCCCGATAGAGCCTTAACCCCTGCTTGCCGTTAGAGGCCTCCGTTACATCATAACTTTCCCGTTCTAAAATTTGACGGAGCATCTTTAATATTTGGGCGTCATCGTCTATAATAAGAATACTGGCCATCAATTATTCCTCCTTATCAGGAATACAGGGTTACTGGAAATGATTCACTCCTCTGGTCCGCCTTGAACCGGTTATATATGCAGACCGCAACCTCCGCTTCCGTTGATTTACCATCAGTTTGGTGACCGGATATGTGAATTCGGAATGCATAAAATAGTTGTCCGCAACAGGGCGATTCAATTTTTTTTACTCATACAGTTATGTTAATACAAAACTATAAATTATCAAGCACGTTACGAATAGTTAGCCAATTACCTTGAATGTGGCATAAACCGGGAAATGGTCTGAGGGATAAAGACCGTCAATCCTATTTTTGATGACCCTGCAATCTTGTTTGACTATTTTTCCGCGATAGAGAATCCAATCTATATAATCTCCGTTTATATTCCCTGTAAATCCATGATGGGTCCCCGGGTAGGGTTTTTTAAACGCGTTTTTAAAATAACACTTCTGTGTCTCTGTTTTTTGACCATGGCCCGTAAAAATCTTATAGCAGGGGCTAAAGGGAGTGGTATTAAAGTCTCCAACCATAATTACCGGTACGTCACTGGGAAAACGCTGTAGTCGATCCATAATCAGTTTGGCACTTTTAGTCTGGACTGAAGGATCAAAGTCAAGATGAGTATTAACACATATGATCATGTTGTTTCCGTTTTTGAACATACCCATGGTGCATTGTCTCGGCCAGAGGCTTTTCCGGAAACGGCTCGGTATATTGGGTGTTGGACTCAAAAAGAAATGTTCTCGATAAACGCAGGTCCAGGTTTTTTTATAAAAGACAATAATATCTTGCCAGAAGGACGGTGAAGGGCTGCGTTTGCCGATAAAATCGTATTCCGTCAGCATCTCATTCAGAAAATTTGTCTGGAAATCATTCGCTTCCTGAAAACCGATAAAATCCGGGCGATATTTTTCAAAAAGGTAAGGGAAAACCTTTTTGCGGTATTGCCAGCTATTGGGTCCGTCGTTTGCCAATCCAAAACGCAGGTTTAATGTCAAAACAGAAATCATGGTTTTATTTAAGTTAAATAGGACACAGATTTTCACTGATCTACACAGATAATATTAAAATTTTTTCTATGAGCTAATGATGATTAGCTTCGATAAGATCAAGATATTCCCCGATATCGAACCTGATATTTATAAAATTGCTGAATGTGACATCATAAAACGGCAAGTTTGACTTCTGCTTGATGACGTCAAATATTGCAAGATAATTAAGAAGAATCCTTTTTTGCCACTTAAGGCCGATTCGATATGCTAATTCCTTAATATCTTCCATTTGACCCTCGATTTCGAGAAAGTCGCCATAGGGCATGGTATCCAGGCAGAAGTTGGCACTGTTTAATATAAAAGTTTCACGCCATTTTTCATACACCTGTTCTTCCCGGAACCCCAACGATTCCAGAATATGTTTCATGGTGGCAAAATCGCTGACTTCAACTTCCAGTTCCTTTAATATCTTGAATTGATCGTTTTTAAAAAAAGGCTCGGATTTGAAAGTAAGGACTGTTTTTGTATCCCGGCGGAGTCGCAGAAGAGATTTTTTTTCAATCAGACTATTATCGGCATCGTCAAAGCGTAAATTTGTTTCAAAAACCCTTCCCATGGACACCGCACCAAGTTCAAGAATCCGGTCACGTATGTCGTCCATATCCGGCAAATAAAATTTTACTTCGATTTCCAAATGCTCCATGGAAACATCTCCATTACATATTGACTGATACTTAATTTATATTAAAAATAATTGTATATGTCAATTTGCCGATACATTTTTTCTTGACATAGATGCAATTTTTATTTATGGGTAATAGTTTATATGTCCAAGGGAGAAAATCATAGTGAAAAAATATACATACAGTGCAAAAAATACCGACAACCAGGGCAAATGGTGTATTGTTGATGCTCAAGATAAGGTTCTGGGGAGACTTGCCAGTACCATAGCTGCCCGCCTGAGGGGAAAACACAACCCTCTTTTCACCCCTCACGTGGATACCGGTGACTGGGTGGTGGTTGTTAATGCGGATAAGGTTGTCATGACCGGAAGAAAATGGCAACAGAAAGAATATTATCGGCACAGTGGGTACATTGGGGGTCTCAAGACGATTACCGCTCAGAAACTTTTGGAAAAAAGGCCTGAAGATCTTATCCGTTATGCGGTCAAGGGAATGCTGCCGAAGAACAGATTGGGAAGAAAGCTTTTCAAAAAGTTGAAGGTTTATTCAGGGAATCAGCATCCTCATGAGGCTCAGCAACCTGAGACTCTTGATTTTTAGAAGCGCAAGTTAATTTTCATTAATTATCGGGGAATTGTATGGAAAAAGAAAACGTGTATTATGCTACAGGGAAACGAAAGACCGCCATTGCGAGAACCTGGATAATGCCGGGGAACGGCGAAATTACCATTAATGATAGCCCCATGGATGATTATTTCAAGGTTGAGGTGGTAAAAACAATTATAAAACAGCCGCTGGTTTTAACAAATACTCTTGGATCATTTGATGTAAAAGCCAATGTTACTGGTGGAGGTTTTTCAGGACAAGCCGGTGCCATTCGGCATGGAATTACCAAGGCGCTGATATCGGCGAACCCTGAGCTTAGGAAAGCGTTGAAAAGAGCCGGCTTCATTCGGCGTGATGCCAGAGTCAAGGAAAGAAAGAAATACGGCCAGAAGGGTGCACGGGCACGATTCCAGTTTTCAAAACGCTAACCGTTGTTATATATTTCATTTTCGAAAGGGAACAGGGAGCACCTTGTTCCCTTTGTTTGTTTTTACATTGAAAACATAGTCTTATGGACCTGGTCAGAGATAGATCGCTTTGCCTTGGAATTTTGTATCTAAAATCACAAATTCCAGGCACCAAATATCAAATTAATCTCAAATTACAATATTCAACACGCGGCGCCTGCGCGGCGCGTGACAAAAACCTTCCAGCACGAGACATTGTTTGGATATTCGAATTTTGGTCATTGGGATTTTTTTGATATTTGGTATTTGATATGAAGTATTCTAACGGTTTTTCCACTCGGGTTTCCTTTTTTCCAGAAAAGCCGACATACCTTCCTGTGCATCTTCAGCCAGGCAGTTCATGACAATTGCATGGGTGGCATAATTGTAAGCTGACGGGGTATCCAGGTCCGCTTGGTTATAAAAAGTTCGCTTCCCATAAGCGAGCGTATACCGGCTGTATTGAGCGATTTCCAGGGCCCAGTTTCCGGTCTGTTCCACAAGCTTGTCCGGAGCAACGATTCTGTTTATAAGTCCGAACCGTTCCGCTTCCTCGGCTGAAATAAAACGACCCGTCAAGAGCATTTCCAAAGCCCTTCTCCGTCCCACAATCCGGACCAGGGGAACTGAAGGCGTGGAACAGAAAAGACCTATCTTTACCCCCGGCGTGGCAAACTGAGCCCCGGTTTCGGCAATGGCAAGGTCGCAGGCAGCGACCAGCTGGCATCCCGCTGCCGTTGCGATGCCGTGAATCTGGGCAATAACCGGCTGCGGCAGTTTGAAAAGCATTTGCATCATTTCTGCGCATACTGAAAAAATCCTGTAAAAATGGGGGATACCCAAGTCTGCTCCGACCATTTCCTTAAGATCATGCCCCGCACAAAACGCCGGGCCGTTTCCCCTGATGACAACCACACGGGCATCCTGATCCTCTTGTATAATTTTCAGCTTATCCAGCATCGCTGTCATCAATTCCAAAGAGAGTGCATTCCGTTTATCAGGCCGATTTAACGTAAGATACGTCACGGGGCCGTCCTTATCCAGCAATACGGGTTCCATTTTTCACCTCATTTTTTTAATTCAGCGCATCCAAAGGACTCTTGACCGAATCCATATCTTTGCTCATAACATGGGTATAGATTTCCGTCTGATTCAAGCCGAAGTAAAAACCCCCTGCATATCATGTCACGTAAAGCCCCATTGGGCTGGACCCAGTTCCAGGCTTGACAAATCTTCTTAGATAAGA
>CAYPIW010000229.1:0-12746 GCA_964410925.1 uncultured Desulfobacteraceae bacterium | reverse complement strand
AGATCGCAAAGCCGTTCTGGTAATGGCAGGAGATCACGGGGTTGTCGAAGAAGGCGTGAGTGCTTACCCGCAGGAGGTCACCGGCGCAATGGTACAGACATTTTTAGTTGGCGGAGCCGGTATTAACGCCATATCCCGACATATTGGAGCGGACGTTCAGGTTGTCGATATGGGAATTATTCAGGATTTGGATCCTGATTCAATTGAGGGGGGACATAACCTGTTGAAGCGCAAACTCTCCCATGGTACCGCCAATCTGGCGAAAGAGCCCGCCATGACCCGTCAAATGGCTGAACAGGCAATTTTAATCGGATTCCAACTGGCCTCGGATTTATTTCGAAACGGAATAGAGATTCTGGGTACCGGCGATATGGGAATCGGCAACACAACCCCTTCGGCAGCCATCGGCGCCGTGATTACCGGCAAAACCCCGGAGCAACTGGTGGGACGGGGGACCGGAATAGATGATAACAGCCTCATAAAAAAACGGGAAGCCGTAATTCGGGGAATTCGGGTAAACCACCCGGATCCCCGTGACGGTCTGGATGTGCTGTCCAAGGTGGGCGGGTTTGAAATCGGGGGTATTGCGGGATGTGTTCTGGCCGGGGCATTTCACAGCCGTCCCGTGGTCATCGACGGCTTTATTTCAACCGCAGGAGCTCTGATCGCTCATACATTGTGCCCCCTTGTGACAGAATATATTTTTGCCGGGCACCGTTCCGAAGAAACCGGCCACGGGTTACTGTTAAAATACCTTGGGATCGAACCGATTCTGGATCTCGGAATGCGTCTCGGAGAAGGAACCGGCGGCGCCCTGGCCATGTCTATAATAGACGGCGCGGTTCATGTATTTAATGAAGTGCTCACTTTTGAACAAGCCGGGGTTAGCGATAAAAGTTAAAAGTGTTTAAAGTGATCTAAAATGTGAAGTGGATAGTGAGCTAAAGTGTGAAGTGTAAAGTGATCTAAAGTTTTAAAATGAAGCCGCTGAAGGCGGCACCTTAACTTTAGGCACTTTCAACTTTAGTCACTTTAGTCACTTGTATTTTGTTTAAACTTTAGTTCACTTCAAACTTTTTCAGCGATTTTTCAGGCAGGGCCAAAGAACTCTGACCACGCCCAGAGGACGTGGTTTTCTAAGCTGAAATAAACATTTTTCTTGACGCAGCCCCTTTGTTTGGTTTAAGTACTTTCTGTTTTGTTCAGACGCTCGATGTTGAGCTTAATAGGGAACCCCGTTAAAATCGGGGACGGGCCCGCCGCTGTAATCGGGGACGAACACCACAGCATGCCACTATCTGATGCAACCGGATGGGAAGGCGCGGTTATTAGGATGATCCGAAAGTCAGAAGACCTGTCTGAACATAAGGCATAACCTGAGACCTTTGAAAAACGTTCAATGGTCTCAGCCTTCGTGGACGGGAGGTGCCTTGCTTGGATCTTGAGGATAAAAAAGGGAAATCCCCGGATCGATTTAATTCGGTCCGGGGTTTTTTTTGGCTCCGGACCCTAACTATCTTTAGGAAGGAGAAAAAACATGAAAAAATGGTTAGGTTGTCTGGCGGTTTGCCTGGCTTTATGGGTTCCGGGATTGAGTCGGGCGGAAGATGCACAAAAAAACAAAGAAACCGTATCAACCATGGAAGAAGTCGTGGTTACGGCAGGCAGGGTGGAGGAAAAGAAAAAGGAAATTACATCCAATGTAACCATTATTGATGAACAAGAAATAAAGATTTCTTCAGCCACAGATCTCGGTGATCTGCTTGCCGAAAAGGGTATCGGACATATTCAAAAATATCCGGGGACCTCAACCGGTGTGGGTATCCGTGGTTTCCGAACCGATGCGACCGGGATCGATCTTGCAGGCAAGGTGCTGATCCTGATTGACGGCCGAAGAAGCGGAACCGGAAACGCGTCAAAAATTATGACGAAAAATATCGAAAGAATAGAAATAATAAGGGGGCCGGGCTCCGTACAATACGGTTCGGCCGCGATGGGCGGAGTCGTAAACGTGATCACCAAACGGGGAAAGGAAAAACCCACCGCCTTTGTCGAAGGAGGTTTGGGAAGCTATAATTATCAGGAATCAAGTGTGGGAGTTTCAGGAAAATATAAGGCTTTTGATTTCTCAGGCGCTTTTACAAGAGATTCCAAAGATGATTATGACACCGCGGACAGTGATAAATATAATAACACGGAATATGATTATAAAGACAGCGCCAGCTTGAATCTGGGGTATGAGTTCTTGCCTGAAAATCGCATCAGTGTTATTTACACTCATTTTGACGCTGATGATGTGGGTAATCCGGAATATTTCAGCCAGACTGATCTTGATGATTATAGTGATAAAGAAAATAAATCCGTTGATTTTGTTTATGACGGTAAAAGCCGGAACGAACTCTTTTCCTGGAAAGTCAGATATTTTGATGGTGAAGACGAGGATGAGTGGTTTTTTCCCGTTGCGAGCAATCCCAGCTTCTGGGATGATGGTATCCCGGAAAAGCTAACTGTTGATTTCAAGGGAACACAGACGCAGTTTTCTTTTCACCATGATTATTTTCTGGTTACCGCAGGTTTTGATTGGGTGAATTATGAAACCGAAGATAATAAATATAGTCCAAAGAAGACCGAATATAACGATTTCGCCGGGTTCCTCCTCGCCAAGACCAAACTTTTTGACGAACGGCTCATCCTTTCCGGAGGCGTGAGGTATGATGATTATAAGGTGGAGGTAAAAGCAGGTGAAGGCGGAACAGAGAGAGACAACCATACCTGTCCCAGGGCGGGTATTGCCTATCTGCTCACAGATCACTTAAAGCTGAGGGCAAACTATGGAAGAGCATTCAGGATGCCCACAGCACAACAGTTGGCCAGCGATATGATGATGTTCTATACACATTACGTGGGCAACCCTGATCTGGATCCGGAAAAAAGCGATACCTATGAAGGGGGTCTGGACTTTTCCATGAATTCTTTTAATTTATCCCTTACCTATTTTTACACCGATTTCGATGACAAGATTGAAAGCTACACCAAACCCAATGGTGACACATCATACAGAAATCTTGGAGAAGCTGAAATAGAAGGGATTGAAGGCAGTCTCTCATTTGATATAGGTTCCCTGTTTTCATGGGATTATCAGGTCAGGCCATATGTGAGTGTTACCTATCTTTCCACATATGAAGATGAGGAAACCCATGAAGACCTTCCATACACATCCGAGTATAATATATCATACGGCATCACCGTATCCGACTTCAGCGGTCTTTCTGCAAATCTTAACCTTGCCTATACGGGAGAACAGGATATAACAGATTACGAAAACGGCACTTATGAAACCATAACAAAAGGCGGTTTCACGGTCGCAAACCTGACCATCAGTAAAAAGATTTTTAATCTCAATAAATACGGAAGTATTACCTTAAGAGGAGAAATCCAAAACCTTTTCGACAAGGATTATGAATACATTCAGGGGTATCCCATGCCGGGAAGGATTTTCTTCATGGGTATGAGGTATGATTATTAGAAAGGTATGTTAAATGAAAATTAAAAAACGATCCCTCGCCAACTCTGCCGAATTACTGTTTGTTATTTTATTTATCACCTGTTGGACGAATTCCCCTGCCCTTTCCTGTCCGGTAACATTTGTTGATTCCGGCGGAAAAACGACTACAATTTCTAAAAGGCCGGAAAAAGTTGTATCTCTGGTCCCGTCCGTTACCGAAATACTGTTCAAGGTCGGTGCCGGTGATACGGTCAAGGCCGTAACATATCACGACAATTGTCCTGGTGAACCCGGTTCCAAACAGATCGTCGGCGGTTTTTTCTCACCGTCTCTCAATGCGATTGAAGCCGTGCAGCCGGATATTATTTTTCTTTCCCCTCTGCATAAAAAAGTAATGGAAAAATTCGGCCATGGAAAATGTTATCTCATCACCCTTGAAACAGATTCCATCGCCGGCAGCTATAACACTATCCGTTTGCTGGGGAAAATTTTTAATAAAGAAAAACAAGCCGCCGAATTGGTCGATGAAATAAAAACACAGCTCCGGATTATTTCCGATAAAGTGGACAGAATACCCCATTCAAAAAGGAAAAGAGTAGTGCGACTCATGGGGGGTGACCCGGTCATGGCGCCCGGGGATGATTCTTTTCAAAACGAAATGATCAAAGCCGCAGGCGGTATCCCGCCGGTACTCGCTAAAAACGGAGATATCGTGATGATCACCAAACAAGAGTGGATGAAATTTAACCCTCAGGTGATTTACGGGTGTGGTGATGACAGGAAAACCGCTAAAAAATTTTTTAATCGCCCGGGCTGGAAAGATGTGGATGCCATAAAAAATGGAAACATTTTTTATTTCCCCTGTGATCTTACCTGCAGGGCCGCCACCCATACCGGCTATTTTGTCTCCTGGCTCGCGTCAAGAATTTACACGGAAGAGTTTTCAAAACAAGGAAATCATGTTCTCGAAGAAAAAGTATTCACATCCCGAAGTCTGGATCTGGATCTTGACTACATAATAGACACACGCATTTCCTTGAGCCACATCCATGATTTTTTAAACAAAACTCTAATTATCAATTTCAAAGAACCCATGTCTTTAGTCTCTACCCTCGAGGGAGAGCGTAAGGGCATACTATCTGTGGGCAATCATTACTCCTCCCCACCGTGCTGGGGAATAAACCACAAGTCCAGCCTGAGCAATATAAGAAAACAGGTATATCAGGTAATCAGCAAATCAGAGGACACGGCCAGTTTTCTTTTTACCGGTGCGGACATGGACAACCTGGTCATCAGGCGTGAAAAATTCAGAGACCTGGAGGTGTGCGCTTTAGTGACGGCAGGAGTGACGTCAAATGCGGTCAGAATGTCAAGGGATGAAGGGGTGTTTTATGAACCCGGAACCATAAATATCATTCTGTTACCCAACATGAAACTCACCTCAAGGGCGATGACCCGGGCAATTATCAGCGTTACAGAGGCTAAAACCGCAGCATTAATGGATCTGGATATCAGAAGCAGCCATTCTTCTTTGTTACATCAAGCCACCGGAACCGGAACGGATAATATTATCGTTGTCCAGGGAACCGGCATTAAAATCGATAATGCCGGTGGTCATTCAAAATTGGGAGAACTTATTGCAACGGCGGTATACCAGGGTGTTCGGGAAGCCGTTTACAAGCAAAACAACCTTACCGCTTCCCGCAATATCTTCCAGCGTCTTCAGGAACGAAACATCAGTATATACAGCCTGATATCCGGCATGGTGCGTGAATGTATTCCGAAAAAATGCGGCCTGTTGGGATCGGTTGAACAAATTCTTCTTGATCCCCGATATTCCGGCTTTATTGAATCTGCTTTTGTATTAAGCGATAATTATGAAAAAGGATTGATTAAAGATCTTTCAACCTATGAGCTGTGGTGCCGTTTAATCGCAGAGGATATCGCGGGAAAGAAAATTGAACAGATGAAGGAACTTGTTTTTTTGGAGGATCTGCCAATCGTGCTGAAGATGGCGTTGAATGCCGTCTTGAACGGTGTCAGTTTGAGCAGATCGTAACGCTGCACAAAATTAAAGGGTGCGTTACCAGTTTGTTAATAGCTTTCCAAGACTTTTTGGTTTCAGGTGTCAGGGGACATGTAGCTTTCAGGTGTCAGTGTTCAGGTTTCAGGTCTGGCGATTCCTGACACCTGACACCTGACACCTGAAACCTGATTGCAAGGTTTTCGCTCAAAAATAAATAAGTTAATGCGTGAGAACCATTTTAACAAATCGGTAATGCTCCCAAATTAAAGGAAGAAAACATGATAGACATCTTTATCAGCGGAGGACCGGTCATGTATCCGCTTCTGGCCTGTTCCGTCATCGTATTGACCGTAATTATCGAGCGTATTTTTTTCTGGATCGACATAGATATGAACCGGAACAAAGCGCTTTTGGATGAAGTTCTGGAACTGTGCCGGGAAGGAGACTGGGAATCGGTAAGAATAAAGACCAGGGCTTCCAAAGATTATATTATTAAAATTCTTATCACCGGGATACTTCATCGGGAATTTTCCATGGTTAAAGCCATGGAATCGGCCGCCGCCGAACAGATCAAACGGATGCGCAAGTATATGGGGGTTATAGACACCATGATCACCGTGGCGCCGCTTCTGGGTATTTTCGGAACAGTCATCGGGATCATTCTTTCCTTTGAAGCGCTGGGATCGGCGGGCATCGAACATCCGCAGGTGGTTACCGAGGGTATCGCACAGGCCTTGATCACCACAGCCACCGGCCTGGGAATTGCGATTCTTTCGGTCTTTCCCTACAATTATTTTAATTCACGGGTTGAAAAGTCCGCGCTTGCCATCGAAAAATACGCAACAAGTCTCGAAATCGTCTATGAAAAACTGGTCAACCGTAACGAAAAACAAAAAGGGACCAAAAATGAAAGTTGATTTTCAGACAGGGAAAAAAGTGCGCATTGAAATGCTTCCACTGATTGATATCGTATTTTTGCTTCTGGTATTTTTCATCTATGCCATGCTTTCCATGGCGGTGCATCACGGCCTGCCTATTTTGCTGCCCACGTCCTCATCCGCAGATATCGATAAATCATTGGTACTTTCCGTGACGATAAAATCGGACGGAACCCTGTATGTTGACAAAGAACAAATTGATTTTAACGATCTGGCGGCGGTTTTGAAGAGGAAAACCCGGGAAGGTAAAGAACCGGGCGTATTGCTTTTTGCGGAGCGCAGCCTTTCCTACCAGCGTCTTTTCCGGGTGCTGGACCAGATCAGGATGGCGGATATCCATCGCATTTCTCTCCAGGCCGATGTTGAACAGTGAAACGAATAACACTAGCGGCCATACTCGCTCTGGGTATACACGGATGTCTTATGGGCTTGAGTTTCGATGGCCCTGAGAGAATATCCATTGAAATGCCGAAACTCAGAGTAATGAACATAAGCCTTGCCCCCAGGCAACCCGCTGTGACCACGTCCAAAACTGCTGTTAAAAAGCCGCAAATCAAAACAAAAAAAAAGTCGCGACAGTTTTCTGAACCCAAACCCAAAAAAGTCATTAAAGAGGTTATCCAAAAAACGGAAAAGGACTCATTAAAAGCCATTCCTCAAAAAACCGTTGAGATGCTCAACACTTTTGATCTGTCTGAACAGACACAAAAAGAATCGGTTTCTAATGACACTGACACACAGGACGAACCTTCCTCTGGAAACCAGATCATACGTGAGGCAAGACCTCTTTACCGGTCAAATCCGCCTCCCGAATATCCCGCACTGGCCAGAAGAAGAGGATATCAGGGCCATGTGATCCTTGAAGTTCTGATAAGTTCAACCGGAAATGTCGTGGATTTGCGAGTGTTATCTTCCAGCGGGTACCCGACTCTGGACAGGGCCGCAAAATCTTCCGTAAAGCACTGGATCTTCGAGCCGGGAATGAGAGGTCAAGAAAAAATTGAGATGTGGGTCAGGATTCCCATACGATTCGAACTCAAATAAAAGATTTATAGCCAAGCTCAGCTTTAATGCGAGGAGTTGATAATAAATATTTTGGTTTCAGGTGTCAGGTTTCAGGTGTCAGGTGGCAGGTGGCAGGGGTAAGGAGGCCATTCAAGATACAAATGCATTCTTTTTAACGACCTATAATTTCTAAATTATATAGACTTCAAGATGCTCCACATCCATATAATTGCTGTTGCCCCCCTTGTTTCTCCCTGACACCTGAAACCTGACACCTGAAACCTTGTATGAAACTAGGCCTTCCGAAGTTTCTTTTTCGATTAAACTGGGTGCTCGCACCCATCGGCGGGGCTGACACCTGAAACCTTAAAAATATGTTTTGCCCTTTTCAAACCTTTACTTCCAGTTAAACTTAATACCTCCGATGATCCAGCGGCCGGGCATGGGGGTAAAACCGGACTCAATATAATTTTCATTAAACAGATTTGTGGCCTCAAGAAAAATCTCGTAATTTGACAGGGTATAGGTCAGGCGAGTGTCGACAACCGTATAGGTATCACCCAGCATTCGTTTTTCATACCTTGCCTTGATGACTTGCTTCAATGAGGAACGCCAGGTAAACACCACAGACCCGTTGATCTGATGCCTGAGATAATCCAAAGCATATTTTGATTCCATCCCCCGTGTATTGCGGTCCGAGTCAAGATAAGTATAGGCGATACCTGCAGATGAGAGCCATTGGGTGTTGAAAAAAGATTGCGGATAAAAAGTACCCCCCACCTCCCCTCCTGTTGTCCGGACGGTTGCAATATTTGTTGCCTGCCAAACGGTTTCTCCGGGCCGTCTCGACCAATCAATAACATTTTCTGAATCACGATAAAACAGGCTGAGATCGGCAGTGATTCCATCGGTCAGCCAGCGCAGCCCGGTCTCCCCGGTCCATGTTTCTTCAGGTTTAAGATCGGGATTCCCCTGATTTGCCGGAGTAACATAGTAGAGTTCCGTATACGTAGGAACCCGGAAAGATTTCTCAAAAGAGGTAAACCAGCTGAGTCCGTCTCTCAATTCGATGCTCATGTCCGCACCCGGCCAGTATTCCCAGCCCCAGGAGCTGTAGTGAACCGCGGAAGCGCCCATCCCAATGCTCAGCCGGTCACAAGGATAAAACCGGTGTTCAAGAAAAACAGCCTGTCGACCGCGATCGTGATCCCCCATACTGGAACTTTCCATATCTTCAAGTTCTGCCTGTCCGCCGATTGCTGTCGTTCCCATCCCGGAAGTAACAAGGGTGTCTACCTGTGCGCCAAAAACATCGGTCCGGTGGTCGTTTGCGTTCATCACCCCGTTAATATTAATTTTAAATTCATCCTTATGGTGCCGCCAGTGAATCCGGGGGGTTACTTTTACATCTGCCATTTTAAGCTCGGCATTTCCGTACAGCAGAAAGGTTTCCGTTTTTTCCCTCTGATCCGGAAATATGTCGCTGTAAAATTTATAGGCCCCGAAATCTTTGTCTGTGAACCCCATTCCCAGCCGGTACGTGTTGGATCCGGTTTTTAACATACCTTTATAATTTATTGTCTTTATGTCAAAATCGGTATCTTTACCCCCAAGGTAGCCCGAGGAATACCGACGGCTTGCCGACAGCCGGTCGGATACGTTGTTCAGACTCAACGCCGCCTGAGCCCCCAAATCATAATAGCCATATTCACCATATGCACCATGGCCTTCAAACGAGTTGCCGTCCACGTCACGCGTTATGATATTTACCACCCCTCCCACTGCATTGGGTCCGTAAGTTCTTGCCGCCGGTCCTTTAACGATTTCAATGCGTTCGATATCATTCAAGGTAACGGGAAGATCCATATTGTGATGACCCGTTTGTGGATCATTGACCGTAACGCCGTCAACCATGATCAGGGTCTGCTCATAGGACCCTCCGCGGATTCCCACATCGGCCTGAACTCCGTGAGCACCGCGTTGGCGAACATCCACACCGTTTACATGCTCGAGGATATCTGAAATATTGTCCGCGGGCAAAATGGCGATCTCTTCCCGCGTGATCACCGAAACCGAATAAGGGGACTCCGAAAGATGGCAGGGAATCCGGCTTCCGGTAACCACCACCGGATCGAGTTCGTAGTATGGAACATTATTTTCCTGCGCCATCAAAGTGGCGTTTCCGGCCAACACCAAAATGAATATGATTGCAGTCATCCGGGTCATGGAGTACGATCCAACTGCATAGGGTGTAAATCAAGACTGTTGCTTGCTAAGATTGCCATGGCTATTTGGTTTCAGGTGTCAGGTTTCAGGTATCAGCTAATTCGTTTCTTACTCCTGACACCTGACACCTGAAAAAAGCTTCGGAGCCACGGTTTGTCAATAGAAAGGCATCAGCGTTTACCAACGGTCTTGATTTCCACCCAACTGTATATGGTTAACCATGAATGGATCTTTGGGTAACGAAAATGCCGCTTATAACTTGCCCGATTTTTTTTATCAAGTTTTTTTTAATGGATGGCGGGATCTATGGGTTTAAACTTGGGTGGTGAAAATCGTCGTATATACAGATGGAACTTTAGTCCTATGCCAGATATTAGGTGCCAGGTGGGGTGATTAAAATTGCCCATAGTATGGCTTTAAAAAATATCCCATATTTATTCTTCCCGTATACCTGGTATCAGGTTTCAGGTGTCAGGTTTCAGCGCCTCTGTTCATCATTCCTGACACCTGACACCTGAAACCTTAGGATATGGAACAAAAATTGGATTAAAATTCCATCTGTATACATGGCGATTTTCACCATCCCACCTGACACCTGATTGCAGGACTTTCGCTCAAAAAATGAATAAGTTAATGGGTGAAAACCATTTTAACAAATCGGTAATGCTCCCAGGCGAATCATGTTCCTGTGTTCTTACGCCGAACGCCGCCGGATGAGCCGCCAGACTCGCAGGTTTGGGCGGGAGCTTGCTTACGCCAAAACTGAGAATCGCAATCGGCTCCATTGGCCTTGATAGGCGGAGCGCAAGCGGAGCCTATCAAGGCCAATGGCGAAAAATCCGGTGGCGGTACGGTTTGTCCGTGTCCGCCGGAGCGTCTTTTTGGCGGTTCTGGGATTAGTTTCACGGCTCAAATCCATCAACCCAGCGCCACATCAAGGATCATCATCACCCCAAAACCGGCCATGGTTGCCATAGTTACCGTATCGATATTCTTCTCGTTCCGCTGAGATTCCGGGATCAGTTCTTCCACGACCACAAAAATCATTGCCCCAGAGGCAAAGCAAAGTGCATAGGGCAGGAGTCCCCGCATATGAAGAACAAATGCTGCTCCGAGCACCCCAGCAATGGGTTCAACCAGACCGGAGGCCTGCCCCATGAGGAAGCTCTTCGTCCGCCCCATTCCTTCTCTCCTCAATGGTAGCGATACCGCAGCTCCTTCTGGAAAATTCTGGAGACCAATTCCAATTGCCAGCGCAACGGCGCCGCCAAGCGTAACAGAAGAAAGATTGGCTGCCACCGCCCCGAAAGCAACTCCAACCGCAAGACCTTCAGGGATGTTATGCAATGTGATTGCCAGCACCAATAGTGTACTTCGCTGCCAAGATGTCTTTAGTCCCTCACTTTGCTCAATATCCATCCCAAGATGAAGATGTGGTAGTATTCGGTCAGCTATTCTCATCAAAATCCCTCCACCCATAAAACCGATTATCGCTGTCACCCATGGAATTTGACCCATCTGTTGGGCCATTTCTATTCCAGGTGCAAGCAGTGACCAGAAACTTGCCGCAATCATGACGCCAGCAGCAAATCCGAGCATGGAATCCATGAGTTTAGGGTTTATATTCCTCGTGAAGAAAACGAGGGCCGCTCCTGCCGCAGTAACGCCCCATGTAAAAAGTGTGGCAATGAGCGCCTGTGTAATTGGACTGTATTGTTGAATGAAGTTGTTCATCTCATGTCTTATCGCCAACGCTGCGGTCAGTGGCAGCCAACGCTTCCACTGACCCATGCAACAACTTGAAAATTCGGCCTACCTCAACCGTTGAAAACGGCTCGGTCCTGGCTGTCCACTGGACTGCGATGTTATAGCCAAGTTTACTTTATTTTGCAGGTTTGGCAGGATCATTATCGCTACGCCCAGATTCTTTCCAAAGCTCTGAAGGTAAAAGGCGTTTAACTTCGTATAAATAGCCATCTGTGTATTCGGGAGATGTGAACCGAAATGTCACCCGATGGCCTGCTACCTTCCAATTGGAATCCTTTGTGTTACCCCAAGTAATACGATTATTTCCGGTCCTTTGAGAATACTGACTTAGGGCACGCAAGCAGTTCACCACGGCTAAGTCTTCTGTGTGAATAGTGACGCTATATTTGTACTTGTGATGCTCTCCCATATGGATTTCTCCTGAGCTATAACAGTGTTAATAGACGTAAAATTTTCCGGGATATAGGATCATATATCTGGAAAATATTTCCACGTATTTGAATATTAATTTAAATTACGGCAAATAATTTTCTTGAATTTTTTAATTCTTTTATATAGCATTAAGTTTCCACTATAACTGTATAATATAATAAGATAATGGAAAGCAAGGTAAAATTTAAACCCAATCCGGAATATGACTTGATGGATCAAGTTCGTTAGGTTTTGCGATATTACCATTATGCATACCGGACCGAGCAGTCTTACTGTTCCTGGATATTGCAGTATATAAAATTTTATGGCGGCAAAATCCATCCCAAAGATATGGGTAAGAATGAAGTTGAGCGGTTTTTAAGTTATCTGGCTGAAAAGAAGAATGTTGCTGCCGCAGCCCGGAAACAGGCATTGAATGCATTGATATTTTTGTACAAAAAGGTTCTTGATATTGATTTGGGAAACGGTATTGCACCCACGCGGTCAAAACGCAGAAAAAATTTACCCACGGTATTCACGCAGGAAGAGGTCAGCAACATACTGGCCCCTATGAACGGCAAACATAAATTGATGACCCAACTGCTTTACGGTTGCGGTCTGCGACTCATGGAATGCGTGCGATTGCGGGTTAAGGATGTGGATTTTGGACAGGGCAAACTATTTGTCCGAAACGCCAAGGGGGAAAAGGATCGCGCAGTTAATTTACCCGAATCTATCCGCAGCCGGTTGCAAAAACAAATCGATGCGGTTATCTCCCTGCACAAAGAGGATCTAAAACAGAGTTTCGGGGAGGTGTATATACCCGAAGCTCTGGCCCGTAAATATAGACAGGCTCCAAAGGAAGCCG
>CAYPIW010000228.1:0-4112 GCA_964410925.1 uncultured Desulfobacteraceae bacterium | reverse complement strand
GATCACCAACACTATATATATAAATGCAGGTTTTCAATGAGTTATAGCCGATATCAACATATATGTACAAGTCGCACCAGGGCGGGCTTTAGCTCACTTAAAACTTTAGCTCACTTCAAACTTCATCATGAATACGTAACCGTATTTACGAATACATGTACTAAGGCGCTGCCTTGAACTTTTTTGGTTTCACAAATCAAAGGAAGAAAACGGATAATGTCTCACTGGATGTTTAATTGTAGGGAAGTATCTCGCAGAATATCCGAATCAATGGACCACCACCTGCCGCTTTATGAGCGGATGTTGATTCGGATGCATCTTCTGATGTGCAGGTATTGTGCTCGATTCCGACGACAGGTATTGTTTTTAAGAAAAATCTGCCTCAGCCACCGACTGGATGAACGCTCTCTGGACGATACTGTTAATCTGCCTCCGGATGTCCGCGAACGGATACGACAAACCTTGAAGTCATCGTCGGTATAAACTGTTTAACAATTTGTATTACATTTGTTTCTTAAGAAACATATCCGTTCAAACCTTGACTTGAAATCCGATATTTCAAATCTTAATTGATTCATTCCTGTTCTTTTAAATCGACTGAAAAGTACAAAAATTAAGATTATTCCTTGTAAGGCATTAGAGATTTACACGACAAATGGGTTAACATAGAACCTGTAATTAAAACCCTGACCCCGGAAGAGGGATACCTGTACTGCGGGCCACCAGGAGCGGGTCATTCTGTTAAAATGGTCCATAACGGCATCGAATATGGGATGATGCAGGCTTATGGTGAAGGGTTTGAAATTCTGGAGGCATCCGATTATGCGGATTCTTTCAACTACACCGATATTGCCCATCTCTGGAATCAGGAGAGCGTGGTTCGTTCATGGCTGTTGGAACTTGCTGAAGCCGCCTTTAGAAAAGACAATAAACTTTATGAAAAAGTTCTCCTTGACTGCATGTCACGTGATCAGATGCTTTTCTGGCGACAGGATGGCATTGAACATTGCTGGTCCTTTTTGACACCTATTTTGAATGAATGTGAAACCTGCGACAACCGGTCGAAAATGCTTCAATTTTACGAATCCGGAAGTTGGGGACCTCCAGCGATACGTCGCATTTAATAGAGAAAAGGAGGAGGAAAATGGAAGAAGTTTTACAACAACCCCAAAAAACATCGAAAGCAGTGCTTAAAGCAATTATTTTCGCAGCCTTTATAATCGGAACCATTTTCTTGATCCGTTTTACCCCGGTCAAGAATTATCTTACCGCCGAAGCGCTGGGCCGTTTCCTTGAAGGCACCGGGTTATGGGCACCGGTGGTATACATGGCGATCTATGCAGTGGGCGTTTGCCTTTTTCTTCCCGGCACTTTGCTGACGGGCCTGGGGGCTGCCATCTTCGGGGCCTACTGGGGATTTTTATATGTATGGATCGGCGCGATGATTGGGGCCAGTGGCGCCTTCTTTATCGGGCGGACTCTGGGAAGAGATTTTGCCGCTTCACTGATCGGAAACAAACTGAAAAAATATGACGATGCGATCGAACGTAACGGATTTGCAACTGTCCTGTATCTTCGGCTGGTTTACTTTCCGTTTACGCCCATGAACTTTGGTATGGGACTGACCAAGGTCCGATTACGGGACTATGTTGCCGGAACCGGGCTGGGGATCATCGTCGGCACGTTTATCTTTACCTTTTTTATCGGCACCCTGAAAGATGTATGGGTATCCGGCAACTGGGGAGAGTTGATATCCCTTAAGGTTTTTTTCTCCATAGGGCTCTTCATCTTTTCGTTTTTTATACCCAAGATCATAAAAAAGATTAAAGGCGAGAAATTATAACCTGGATCTCTTAACATTACAGGTAGATTTTTCAAAATTTACCCCTTTTTCCATTGGATGAAGTTTGTTTAAACAAACTGACAACTAACATGTAACTGACATGTCTTTTAGACAAAAAATAATCATCAAGGACGATCCGACTTTTTTGGCAAAACAGGCAGCAGAAATCTTTGTTGCCAGCGCGGGGGGTTCCATAGACAAAAAAAGGCCTTTTACAGTGGCCATATCCGGTGGCTCCACCCCCAGACGTATGCACAAAATTCTGGCAACAAAACCCTATATCCAAAACATTCCATGGCAAGAAAGCCACATCTTCTGGGTGGATGAACGATGTGTGCCTCAGGATAGCCCTGAAAGTAATTACGGTACGGCAAAAAGGGACTTCATTGATGAAGTTCCGATTCCTCAAACACACGTTCATTGGATCACGTGTAAGCCATCCCCTCGGGTGTCTGCAAAAGAATACCAGAAAACATTGAAGGATTTTTTCTCTTTCGAAAATGTTCGTATTCCGCGTTTTGATTTGATATTCTTGGGTATGGGCGTAGACGGACACATTGCTTCGCTGTTCCCGGGACAAAAGAGCTTATATGAGAAGGAGGAACTGGTCGTGGCCGTCGAAGGAGGAAATCCAAATACGAACAGGATCACCATGACCCTCCCTTTGCTCAATCAGGCGCGTCACATTGTTTTTATCATTACAGGAACAGAGAAATCAAGGACTGTTCAAAAGGTTTTTGAGGATAGCAACAAACAATTGCCTGCACAGAAAATCCGACCCCTGAACGGTCAGGTAACCTGGCTGATGGATCGCGTTGCAGCCGCTTTATTAACAGGAGATCTCCATCATGAAAACGTCTAAGGATAAACCCTTTGTTTTGGCAGGCGACATCGGTGGAACAAAAACTAACCTGGGACTTTTTCTCCAAGGAAAAAAACACCCGGTGTCAGAAGTGATTGAGACCTTTTCAAGCCGAAACGCACCTGATCTGGAACACATTATCCGGCAATTTCTCGAAATGCATCCGGTGACTGTCACGCATGCCTGTTTTGGGATTGCAGGGCCTGTCATAAACTGCAAATCGAAAACCACCAATCTCCCCTGGAGCATTTCAGAAGATCGTATTAAAAAACAGTTTAAGTTTCATCATGTCAAACTTGTCAACGATTTAACTGCCACCGTAATGGCCATCCCTTTATTGAAAAAAGATGAATTTTACCCTTTAAATCAGGCAGCATCCATAAAAAATCAGAATCTCGCACTGATTGCTCCCGGAACAGGTTTGGGTAAAGCAATGCTGATTTACCGAAATGGTCAATTCTTCCCGGTACCTTTGGAAGGAGGTCATGCTGATTTTGCGCCCAATAACGAAGCGGAAATGAAGCTATGGCACTATCTTCATGGGCATTATGGACATGTGAGTATAGAAAGAGTGCTTTCCGGATCCGGCTTGGTGAATATTTATAATTGGTTGAAAGAGTCGAACCGTTTCAACGAACCTGGATGGCTATCGCAACAGCGAAAAGAAATAGAGCCGGCCAGGGCCATTGCTGAAGCGGCATTGGCAAGCAAAGATCACGGCTGTGTTGAAGCATTGAATATGTTTGTCTCCATCTTCGGTGCCGTTGCCGGTAATTTAGCCCTAACCGGCATGACCACGGGCGGGGTTTACCTGGGAGGCGGAATCCCACCGAAGATTTTATCTAAACTAAAAGAAGATATCTTTATAAACGCATTTACAAATAAAGGACGATTTAAGAGGTTTCTTGAAAAGATACCCGTTAAGGTCATTCTGAACGATAAGGCAGCTCTTATCGGTGCGGCATATTGTGCCATGGTTGCTCAATAAAATTCAAATTCATAAATATGGATACACTGACTAAAATGAAACAAAAAGCCGCCTGCCGCGCGGTAGAGTTTGTGAAAAGCGGTATGGTCGTCGGTCTTGGAACAGGAAGCACTCACAAGTTTGCACTGGAACGAATGGCCAATCTTTTAAAAACAAAAGTACGCTGGAGCATCCTTCGATAGCACCGATCTTGAAGAGGTGGCCACACGCATGTAACCGTTCACAGGTTCAGGGTTAAGGACAAAGAAGGCATTGAAGATTCGAAGTCCTCATTACAAATGTTCATTTTCCCAAGTAATTGCCAATTTAGCTTCAATTGTTGGATCAGGCCTGACGAAACTGACGCTTTTATCGTAAATACGCATCCCAAATGCAGTCCGGGGATAAGAATGGAACCTTGAACCCCTGAACCTTTGAAC
>CAYPIW010000227.1:0-4059 GCA_964410925.1 uncultured Desulfobacteraceae bacterium | reverse complement strand
CGTCGGGAAAAACGTCGGGAAAAATTCTTGCTGCCTTGGAAATGAACGGGGAGTTGACCATACCGGAATTGGCGGATTTGATCGGTGTAACCGGACGTTCCATTGAAAGAAATATCCGTAATCTGCAACAACAAGGCCAGCTTCGACGCATCGGTCCTGCAAAAGGGGGCCGATGGGAGGTGATAAAAGGATGAAGAGCAAAGAGGAAATTTGCTTTATCTGTATAGAGCATCGGGGTCTTCATTCTTCATAAAATTCCGAAGACCTGTCAAAGAATGACTTGCGATCCTTTTCCATAAAGAAATGAAGCCCTCTGCTTCTGGCGATTCCATATTAACGACCATCATCTAAAGACTACAGGGTCACCTTCATTCTTGACAGTTTTTCCATACAATATGAAAAATGAAGGTCTGATACTCATATTTATGGTTGTACCACATATAGTAAGAGACTCGCAGTCGTGGTGGATGACCATCCATTGGAGTACATTGATTTTGAGGGAATCATCCCGGAAGGTCAATACGGGTCCGCCTGCTTACTGCCGGGGGTCTCCGGGATGGTCATTTCAATAAGTCCGTTTTTTAATGCCGGATGAAAATAGTTCTCCCTGAATGTCGGGCGATAAGAAGGTCTGTGTTTTTGCCGTTTGTAAATGGAATTTTGAAAAAAAGAGTAAAAAGCCCTCGGAGAGTTCATGTTCAGGCGCAAATGCCTGGAGGAATATGAGCGGCTAAAACAAATTATGAATGCTGAAGGATGAATGATGAATGAAAAACAAAAATGAAGAGCATCTGCCGGTATTAAAAACTAATGCCCTCTTCGACCGTGTGGCAGCTATCCTGGATCGAGCCAGGTCAAATGTGGTTCAGGTGGTTAACAGTGAAATGATTATCGCCTATTGGCTGATCGGACAGGAAATCGTGCAGGAAATCCAGGCCGGTGATGAACGTGCGCCCTATGGGAAACAAATTCTGGCGGATCTTTCCGAAAAACTGGGTGAACGTTACGGGAAAGGCTTTTCCGTTACCAACCTGCGCTATTTCAGACTGTTTTATCAGACATATGCAGATCGCTCGCCGGAAATTCGTCACAAGGTTTGTGATGAATCGCATCGGAGGAGAACCGAGCCGAAAAAACATCACAAGCCTTGTGATGTTTTGGACGACATGCGGTTTTGGGGTCGGACCGAGTTAAATGCACATCAGTCAGAGGATTGGAGTAAAAACAGGGCTGTTTTTTGGCCTTAAAACGATGTTTTCGGGGCTGAAAAAGGGCTCTTAAGAAATCAGGAGATCGGGACACTGGTGTAAAAAGTTCTCCTGATAGGTGGAACCGACAAATTTTTGATTTTATTGACGGGATTAGGTTCCGAGCCGGAAACACTTTTAACGCAACTTGGTGCAAAATACTATATCAAGAACGACGTGCGGTCCTTTTCCATAAAGCAATGAAGTCCTCATCGACCAAGTCCCTGCCAGACACTATGGCTTTACCAACGAGGAGCTGGATTTTATTATCAACTATGACATCAAACACTGCATGGGCCGGGTAACAGATGGCGCGGAGGAGGCGGCCGAATGATAAATTTTAAATTAACCCGTCATGCCGAGGATACGCGGGTCAGGCGTAAGATTAAAAAGGAATGGCTGGAGCGGGTGCTGGCATCCCCTCAGCGAATTGAGACCGATACAACTGATCCTGCACTGGAACACCGGCTGGCAGAAATTTCCGAGTGTGAAAATCGCGTGCTTCGTGTTATAATCAATCCCCATAAAAACCTATACGAGTGGTAACACTTTTTTTTGACCGTAAGATCAGAGGTAAGATATGAAATTAAAAATTGATAATGAAGCCGATGCTCTATATCTGACCCTTGATGAATCGGATGCCGTGGAATCGGAAGAGGTTTCACCTGGCATCATTGTGGACTATAATGCCGATAATCATGTGGTCGGAATTGAAATGCTTTACCTGTCTAAAAGAACCCCGAAGTTGGATACTGGAAGGCTTCTTTTTGAAACAGCGCCGGCATCGCGTCCCCCGCAGTCTGAAGAGATGGAACTGTCCAAATCCTAAGAAGAATAAAGTGCCTTGAAATTAATGCCGGGTTTTCCGAAATAGCTTTTTATGGTATGGTTTCAAGAAAAGAGTGATCGTTTTTTGAGCCGAATGATTATAATCTCGGATAGGAGGTGATGGTGGTAGTGGATGAAACCAGACACTTTTTAATCATTCGTTTGAGCGGCAAGGCTGTTCGCGCCGGGCGAATTCCGGTCTCTCAACTGCTGCGGCTGCTCTCCGAGTTAAACAAGGTTTTAAACCGGGTGGGAAGGGTTCTGCTCGGTGAGATTAGCAGCGTGCGTAAAGGGCCCGTTCTGCGCAGTATCAAAGACGAGACAGCATTGGATCTGGTAAAAATCTCGCATGGTAGTCCAGAAACGGTGTTAGGACTGGAGCGTTCGCCCGGGCAGCAGGCAATCGAAGGGTTAGATTTTGGGCTTGAAATTATTGAAAAATCCATTGAGGGTTTAAGTCACATACAGACCATGGAAGATGACCTGCCGCCGGGATTTGATGCCGGGGTACTCTTGGCATGGCGGGGTGTTGGTTTGATGTTTGAACAAGGGGTTTCAGAGTTGGAATTCAAGTTGAATCACAGGCCGCAGCCATTAAAAAGCCGATACACTATACCCGGTTATCATCGCGTCCAGCAGAGAATTCAAGGACCGATGTTTAATATTCGCACTGTTGAAGGCCGCTTGCTGATGGCCGATTTTAAAGAGCACGGAACTCGCTGCCGCATTCATCCTTCCTATGGCGATCCGGATGATGGTTTTGAAAAAGTTGTAAATAATCTCCGAAAGAGCAATATGCTTATGGAGTCCAGACCATGACCGCGCCAAAGGTTCTGATCGATACCAATATCGTATCCTATATGATGCGGGGACAGTCTGAAGCGCAAGCATATGCAAAACATCTCCAGGGCAATCTTTTATCCATTTCGTTTGTTACCGTCGGCGAGCTTTTTTATAGGGCTGAAAAGGCCCGTTGGGGAACTCAAAAGATTTTGAATTTGTATCAGGTTTAAAAGTAATTACGGAAGCTGTCGAAAGCAGATAACAGGTATTTATTAATAGCAACCGGGGTCGTCTTGAAATTTAACAAATCGATAGTCGCTGCATTGATTCATCAACGATAAAACCCATCATTAACCAGATGCACACCGAAGGCTTCGTAACCAATAAATGGTGCCGGGAGAACTTAAATGTAGTTCGTGACACAGCTCATCACGATCTCTCTCTTTTGGTTTTTGATTGGTCTCTTTAACCTTAAAAAGAGATCGTGATTTAATCAATTTTTTTCATATGCGAACACTTTTGGACGTTACCAAGGCATTAGAGTTTTTTAATGCGGATTTAATCATCCGATAATCATCCGAACCTTTCGGAAAACCATCTGAATTTTAGGGGGAATCTTTTAAAGGACACTGTGAATTTTAGTACGCTCTCAGGATAGACACAGGCATTCTCAGAAACAAAATCAACGAGGATTCTGAGTTGAAACCAAGCCAAGCAATAGCCATCATTAACCGCCAAAACAGACAGTATCCGAATTTACTGATCGAACGGCTATGCAAAGATGCTCCTGTCCGGCTTTGGGCAATCGGCAGCCCGGATCTGATCGATATCCCCAAAATCGCGCTTTTCTGCTCTAAAATCTGTCCCGGCGACGCCATCCTTCAAGCCATGGATCAGGCCCAAAAATGGCGCGACCAGGGCCGATGCATTATCAGCGGGTTTCACTCACCCATTGAAAAAGAATGCCTTCAGATATTATTGCGCGGACGTCAGCCGATCATCATCTGTCCTGCGCGGAGTCTTGAAAGGATGAGAATTCCAACTGAATGGCGCGAGGGCATTAAAACAGGTCGGATTTTACTCTTATCCCCCTTTGAGTCCTCACAACGTCGCCTCACCGCCGCACTTTCGGAACAGCGCAACAAACTGGTCGCTGCTCTATCCCAAGAAGTCTATTTTCCGCACATCACACCGGGCGGTA
>CAYPIW010000226.1:0-4779 GCA_964410925.1 uncultured Desulfobacteraceae bacterium | reverse complement strand
AAAAAAGACCTTGATATTTGCCTGAGCCAAAAAGACCATCGGACGATACAGGCAACTCATTTTTTCGCATCAAACAGATCTTCATAACCGCGTGAGATTTTCAGATCCTTCCAGACTGTCTCCTTTGTTTTCTTATAGCCCGGCGACGTCGCCGTTTGTCCAAATCTTCCGGGTAAAGATGTGGATAGTACTTTCTCCACCGCTTGTGAACCCAAAACCATTGCTCCGGATATTTCCGAACCATTTTTTCGATAGCATCCGTCATGATTTGAGTATTGGTTTTCAAATCCGCAGCCAGATCACCGGTTCTATTTAAAACCAGGGGCGGTTCCAGGTTTATGGTGAATGTACCATCCTCATTTCTGGTGCAGAAACCGGGCAATACCGGGCTCTTGCATCGCAGTGCCAATAGGGCTGCAGCCGGTGTTGCAGTTACGAATTTATTGAAAAATTTAATTTTTACTCCCAGAGAGCTTTTGATCCCCTGATCGATCAATATCGCAAGTATCTTACCCTGACGCAAGGTTCGAGTCATTTCTGGCAAGGCATCGTCTTTGTAAATAACCCGGCTTCCGAACCGGGTCCTGAGCCCATGAATCCATCGATCAAGTATTTTGCTTTGAATTTGTCTGGCCACAACGGTAATCGGCGCATTAAAATACAACGGCCAAAACAAGGGTACAGTTTCCCAGTTTCCCAGATGGGCAGAAATTAAAATTACTCCCTTATTGTGGTGCAGGGCATTCAGCAGATGCTCTTCACCCCTTATGTTAACCCTTTCCAGAATATCATGGCCTGAAAAACAGAACATCTGACAAATTTCCAGAATGGTAATGCCCAGGTTCTGGAAAATGCGTTTGGATGTCTTTTTAACCTGCTCGGCCGACCATTCCGGATAGACAAATGTTAAATTTCGCCTCAAAATTCGTCGATGCCTCGCATCTATACCGTATATAAGCATCCCTAACACCTTGCCAATGCTTGCAATACGCTTACGGGAAACACGTGCGATAAAAATTGTAAATTTACCTCGCAATCCGTCCGGCTCCCTGAAGGATTGTTGAATATGTTTTTCCATCATTTTAAGTTTAAAGTGCCCAAAAAAAGCTAAAGTATAAAGTTTGAAGTGAGCTAAAGTGTGAAGTGAGCTAAAGTTTTGAAATGAAGCCGCGAAAGCGGCACCATAACTTTAGGCATTTTAGATCACTTCAAACTTTAGGCACTTTTGAAAAGGCTTCGGAAACATTTCCATTTATAAGAAGTATGTCGAATATCTAACCTACTTACTTATAATAGCTGTTCGCAGGCATCGAATACTTTAGATACACTCAGCTTTTTCATGCAATCCCTGTGCTTGCAATCCTTTAAATAACAGGGCACGCATTCCATGGATTCCTCTCTCACCACAATACTTCTCTTGTTTTGCGGCCCCACATAAAACGGATCGGTGGGACCAAAAAGCCCCACCACAGGAATATCCAGACAAGACGCCATGTGCATAACACCGGAATCGATACCTGCAAATAACCTTGCTTTTTTTATCACCGAACAAAGACTGCCAAGACCGATTTTACCGGTCAGATCCAGAATATCAATATCTTTTTCCCGGTCTTTATTTTTTAAAATCCTTATTATCTCACTGTTGTATTCCTGGTTGTCCATACCCCCTACAAGAACGGCGGATAATCCAAATCTTTCTTTTAACAAGAGCATTAACTCTGCAAATTTTTCTTTTTGCCAGGTCTTGGTATTCCTTTTTTTAGACGTTCCGGAAGAAATGATGACGAATTTCTTCGGCAGGCTCAGATCGCTTTGGCTCGTATTCACGTTCAAAAGCCCAACGTAATCCGTTTTTGTAACCGTGACATTCAGACGTTTTAACAGCCTGGCGTTATTATACCAGCTGTTATGGCCTTCGATGGTTTCTTTTATATCAAGACACAAGTCCCACGGGAAATAAGAAAATCCGGCTTTGATTTTTGCTCTGCTTAACGCGGTGAGCATCATGCACTCTTCAGACCTGGCAAGAGATATCACCAGATCATAGCGGTTCCTCCGTATGTTTTTTAACAGCTTAAATTGCGCTGTCAATCCGCCTTGCCGAAGAATTACCCTGTCAACGAAGGGTGAACCCATAAGCAGTTCTTTCAGATAGGGTTTAACCAAAGAATGAATGGATGCATCCGGATAGTTTTCTTTCAGGGCCTTTAACAGGGGCAGGGAAAAAATCAGGTCTCCAATCTGATTCAGATGTACAATGCATATTTTTTTAAAGTTCATGAGTCATGTTTATAAAAAAAAGTCGCCGTCTTCTATTTCTTCCAGTTCATCAACGCTTTTATCCGAATGTATAAAATTTTCAATCCACCAGTTGACATGATGATAAAAGCATCCCACAGCATTGCACTCCGTTTCAGCATTAAAGACTGCAATAGAATGGGTTAGGTTTTGTAAAGTTTGATCGAAATTTTCTTCTCCCGCATATCCGTTAAATTCTGCGAGTTTGGCCTGTTCAACTCCTCTGAACGCCGGACAGTGAAAAATCCCGGAGGGCGTGACCACCGTGTTGAAAAACTGCAAATGACATATTTTGGGCTGCCGTTTCAGTTCATGCACCTTATTATCCATCATTGCACGCAAATTCACACTTTCAAGGACCTTTATTTTATTATCTGCAGCTCGTTTGGCCTCATGGAAATTGTTTTTAATCTGTTCTATAATGCGCTGTTCCTTTTCTCTGTCAACGCTGTCTAAAAGAGTTTCCTTTTGAGAATCCGGAAGTCGTATCAAACAGGGTTTAAAAGAAATATAATCAAAGCCGTACATTCGGGCCAGTCCCACGGCCTCGGTCATTTCATGGATATTCGGGCCAAGTTCATGCCCGTTTAAGTATAATCCTTCCCACATAATTACAAATGAATAGCCCATGGAAATATTCGGATTAAACCTTTTCACTTCTCTGGCACTATGGAGTATGTCATCTAACCTCACATGGGTTTTAGGCCTGTGAAGTTTCTCAAAAGTCTCTTGACTCGCAGCATCCAAAGACACCCTTATCCAGTCATGCTTTTCCATTGAAGCCGCAACGTTTGCAGTGCGACCCAGCCGTGATCCGTTGGTTACGATACCCAGCTGCAGCCCTATCCTTTTTATATAATTGACAATTTCCCCAAAATCTTTGTGAAGGGTGGGTTCCCCCCCTCCCAGGAGGATAACAGATAACAGACCGCGGGATTTTAAGGTGTCCAAACTGCGTGTTACATCTTCTATAGTGAGGTATTCTCCGGTATTGATAATTTTCGAATCAACGCAGTGCGGACATGAAAAATTACAGGCGGACGTCAAATCCAGATTTATGGATATCGGCGCCAGATTGGGGAGTAAATTGCCGGCACTCGTTATTCCGGCATTTCGCTGCCAGGTAATATATTTCTTAAGGCTTTCTATGACCGAGGATTGCCTGAGTTTGGAACTGAAATCATGTTCTTTATGTTCCAGTTTCTTCATAGTGATCTCTCAACTTATTTTACAAGCATCATAATTTTTTTTTAACAGAGCCATATTGCTCATAATATGTGCTCTTCCAATAAGCGGCTCCCGCTTTTCCCTTACCGATGAAATAAAATTTTGCACCGATAGCTCCAACGGATCTTTTATCATCAGAATATTATCTGAATACTTAAAAAAAATATCATAGGTGTTTAGATCCAAAACCCGATGAAAAATCTTACCATTGAACCCGTACGAAAAACTGCGCGGTGGAAAAACTGTTCTGACAAGCTCGATTATAGCCTCACAACACCCGGCAGTAAAAATATATTGAAATGTAATTCTTATTGTTTCCGGATCCCCTTGAATACTCAACTTGCCAATTTGTCCTTCACCAAGGACCGTATACAGAATGCTCAAGGCGTGCGGAACAGATTCTAAAATCATCTGTTTTCCGGCGACCACGGGAGACAGCCTGATAAAAAAAGTGTCAACTTTCTGATAATTAATTGGCCCGCAAAGTTTTTCATAGTATGGTAATGAAAAAGGCCATTGAGAATTCATTGCGATTTTCAGATCGTTGCTTTCGGCAGTTTCAAAAATATTTTCTAATAATGAGGTTATACCTATATCAGCATTATCCTGCCAGATAAATGGTTTTTCGCAAAATATATGCACACCCTCAGTAACACAGTTTATTAAATATTCATAGTGAACCCGTGCCGGACAGGCAATAACAACCGCATCGGGTCGCTCTGTTTTTATCATACGGTTAAAATCCGTATAATAAGAAGCGTGGATTCCATATTGTGTCAGAATAGAAGATGCCTTACGGGCCGTTTTTTCTGTTGATCCCAAAACCGATATAACAGTTGCCCCGTTTTTTTGAAAATATTTCCCGATATATTGCCCAATGCCGCTTTTGTTTCTGCCGGCACCTATTATTGCTACCTTCATTTTGGTTGACCTTTTGCCCATTTCTCCAGTCGGACTTCTTTAAAGCATTTTTTGTCTCGTTAAACAACGGCTTTTTATCCAGGACATTCGTTGTAATCCCGAACTTAAATTGTAACCGTTCACAGGTTCAGGGTTCAACGTTCAGGGTTAAGGACAAAGAAGGCATTGAAGATTCGAAGTCCTCATTACAAATGTTCATTTTCCCCAAGTAATTGCCAATTCAGCTTCAAATGATGGATCAGGCCTGACGAAACTGACGCTTTTATCGTAAATACGCATCCCAAATGCAGTCCGGGGATAAGAATGGAACCTTGAACCCCTGAACCTTTGAAC
>CAYPIW010000225.1:0-15424 GCA_964410925.1 uncultured Desulfobacteraceae bacterium | reverse complement strand
ATCACCAACACTATATATATAAATGCAGGTTTTCAATGAGTTATAGCCGATATCACCATATATGTACAAGTCGCACCAGGGCGGGCTTTAGCTCACTTTAAACTTTAGTTCACTTCAAACTCTTGCAGCGATTCTTCAGGCACTAACTATCATAAAACATGCGCAAGACCAAAGTCATACCCTGCAGGGGTCTATCTGGTCTCTCGGATGAGTGCAATGATGCCTGTTTTTGCAATTTCCTTGATACCGATGGGTTTTAAAATATTTAATATGGCTTTCATTTTTCCTTCATCACCGGTCACTTCTATGGTGTAGTGATCCAGGCTCACATCAACCACTTTACACCTGAAGATATCCACAATCCGCAAAATTTCGGCACGGTGCTCGGATTTTGCCATAACTTTGATAAGGGCCATCTCCCTGTGTACAAATTCCTTGCCGGTGAGATCGTGGACTTTAATCACATTAATGAGCTTGTTAAGCTGTTTTTCAATTTGTTCAATGATCGGCGGTTCTCCGGTGGTAACCAGGGTGATCCTCGATACCAGGGGATCGGTTGTTTCGGCAACGCAGAGGCTTTCAATGTTAAATCCGCGGCCGCTGAACAGTCCTGCAATTCTGGAGAGTACACCGGGTTCGTTATCTACTAGAATCGAAAGTACATGTTTTTCTTGTGTCATGGGTAACATCCTTTTTTTCTCGCCGCAAAGGCACCAGTTCACTAAGAAAGAAAAATAAATATGTCCTTTGTGCCTGACCGCCATGGGCTTCGCCTAAGGCGAGGCGGGCGGGTCTTAGTGCTTTTGTGACAAATATTTTTGGTTCGGGCCCGTGCGCCTCACTCCGCTTGGCAGGCGGGCGGGTTTATCCGGGTTGGGCTATACCAGAAGCATTTCCGTGACAGGAGCTCCTGCCGGAACCATGGGATAAACACATTCTTCTTTTTCTACCACGAAATCCATTATTACCGTTTTTTTTGAAAAAAGTCCTTTTTTCAAAACCTCTTCAACCTCTTCGGGTTTTGTTGCTCTTAACCCCACGGCACCGTATGCTTCGGCAAGCTTTACGAAATCCGGAGCACATTCAAGGCAGGTGGCGGCATAGCGTTTATTGAAAAAAAGCTGCTGCCATTGGCGGACCATACCCAGATAGCCGTTATTTAAGATAACAATTTTTACCGGAAGACCGCATTGTATGGCCGTGGTCATTTCCTGGATGTTCATCTGAATACTGCCGTCCCCGGCAACATCGACCACAAGCTTATCCGGACAGGCGAGTTGCGCTCCGATGGCGGCCGGCAGTCCGAATCCCATACACCCAAGGCCTCCCGAGGTAATAAAGTGGTTGGGTTTATCAAAATGATAATACTGGGCGGCCCACATCTGATTCTGACCCACTTCGGTGGTTATAATGGCATCACCTTTTGTGAGTTGATAGAGCATGTCCACCACATATTGGGGCTTAATCACGTCTTTCTGATTATAGGTTTGGGGTGATGTGCTTTTCCAGTGCTGAATCTGATCGAACCATTTTTGTCGTTTTTTCTTGAGATCGCCCAGGTCTTCTTTGTCCAGCAACTTGTTGAGTTGGGCAAGAGTGATTTTGCAATCGCCCACAACCGGTACCGTAACCGGAATATTTTTTCGTATGGATGTGGGATCGATATCGATGTGCACAATCTTGGCATTGGGTGCAAATACATCTGTCTTGCCGGTAACCCGGTCGTCAAAACGGACGCCGATGCCGATCATAAGATCGCATTCTCCGGTGGACATATTGGATCGATAGGTGCCATGCATGCCGATCATGCCGAGCCACAAAGGATCCGTACCCGGAAATCCACCCAGGCCCATCAGAGAACACGTTACGGGAATTTGGGTTTTGCGGGCAAGTTCCGTAAGCTCTTTGGAAGCTTTTGAAAGTATAACACCGCCGCCTGCAAAAATAATCGGTTTTTTAGAGTTTTTAATCATTTCTACCACCCGTTGCAGCTGTTTTACATTCGGGCTGTAGGTCGGTTTGTAAGACTTGAGATCGACTTTTTTGGGTGCCTTGTAATCGATGGCGTTGGCGCTTACATTTTTAGGAATATCTATCAAAACAGGTCCCGGGCGACCGGAACTGGCGATTACAAAGGCTTCCTTGATAATCCTGGCAAGATCTTCGGTACGTTTAACCAGGTAGTTGTGTTTGGTGCAGGGTCGGGTTATGCCCACGGTATCGACTTCCTGAAAGGCATCATTTCCGATGAGATGTGTCGGGACCTGTCCGGTAAATATTACCACAGGGATTGAATCCATATAGGAGGATGCAATACCGGTTACGGTGTTGGTTGCGCCGGGCCCGGATGTTACCAGACATACGCCCACCCGGCCGCCGGCACGGGCATAACCGTCAGCAGCATGAACCGCACACGCCTCCTGGCGAACCAGAATATGACGGATATCCGTTCTTTCAAGTTCATCATAAATGTCGATGACGGCCCCGCCCGGATATCCAAAGATCGTGTCAACACCTTCTTCTTTTAGGACCTTCATCATAATTTGTGCGCCTGTTAGTTTCATGATCCTTTTCCTTCCTTTTTAATTAATACTTCAATTTTTTTTTGCCTGTTTAGTTCCCGAACGAAAACTATGATTTTTCGTTCATGCACTATTTAACCACCGCCCCCTCACTGGCAGATGAAACCATGCGGGCATACCGGGCCATATACCCATGGGTAATCCTGGGTTGTGGCCGGAACCATTTTGATAACCGCTCGTTGATTTCTTGATCCGAAACCTTGAGTGTTAATTTTTTCGCGGGAATATCAATGGCAATTCGATCTCCTTCCCGAACAATCGCAATGGGCCCTTTTTGCATGGCTTCCGGTGAAATGTGCCCGATGGCGGCGCCTTTGGTGCCTCCTGAAAACCGGCCGTCCGTAAGCAACGCCACATGAGCATCCAACTTCATGCCTGCGATGGCCGAAGTGGGGGTCAGCATTTCCCGCATTCCCGGGCCTCCCATGGGACCTTCATACCGAACCACGATAACGTCCCCTTTGTTGATATTGCCGTCCATGATGGCCCGGGTTGCGTCTTCCTCTGAATCAAACACCCTGGCCGGTCCTTCATGGCACATCATTTCATCCAGGACAGCAGACTGCTTGACCACGCATCCTTGAGGAGCAAGATTGCCGAACAATATGGCAAGCCCTCCCTCACGGTGGTATGGCGTGTCTGTTGAACGGATTACCGTATTATCCCGTATGCCTTTATTTTTTATATTATCTTCCACAGTGTTACCGGTGACCGTCAGGCAGGCGGTGTGGATCAGGCCGGCCCTGGAAAGTTCATTCATCACCGCAGGAATGCCGCCCGCCCGGTTCAGGTCTTGAACATGATGCGTTCCTCCCGGACTGAGCGAGCAAAGATGCGGGGTTACTTTGCTGATTTCGTTGATCTGATTAAGATCGATGGCTACATTTGATTCCCGGGCGATGGCCGCAAGATGGAGCACCGTGTTGGTGGAACATCCCAGGGCCATATCTACGGCCAGTGCATTTTTAAACGCCTTATCGGTCATGATCCGTGACGGCGTGATATTTTTTTCCAAAAGATACATAATTTGCTTGCCGGCTTCCTTGGCCAGGCGGATACGGGCCGACATCACTGCCGGGATCGTGCCGTTGCCGGGCAGGCCCATGCCTATGGCCTCGGTTAAGCAATTCATGGAGTTGGCCGTGAACATGCCGGCACATGATCCGCAGGTGGGACAGGCCGCATCTTCGATACGATTTAACTCTTCCTGGGTCATGTTTCCGGAAAGCACCGCTCCCACAGACTCAAAGACCGTAATCAGGTCGATTTTATCGAAGGATGTGTTTTCAGGATGTTCCCCGGCCAGCATGGGACCGCCGCTGATCATAATTGCCGGCAGGTTGAGTCGCACCGCCGCCATGAGCATTCCCGGGACGATCTTGTCACAATTGGTCACCATGACCATGGCGTCAAATGCATGGGCCGTGGCCATAACCTCGATGGAGTCGGCGATTAACTCCCGGCTTGCCAGGGAATATTTCATGCCTTCATGATTCATGGCAATGCCGTCGCAAACCCCGATCACGCCGAATTCAATGGGCGTTCCGCCTGCCATATACACGCCTGCTTTTACGGCCTCTGCGATCTTGTCCAAATTGATATGACCGGGAATAATAGCGTTGACCGAATTAGCGATACCGATCAGCGGTTTTTTGATTTCATCATCCGTATATCCGATTGCCTTAAATAAAGAGCGGTGGGGCGCCCGTTCAATACCTTTTTTGGCCAGATCACTTTTCATTGAACACATCTCCTTAAAAAAAAATCCGTTATCGGCCTTTTGGGCTGATAACGGATTTTGTTTTTTTGTTTTGTTATAAAATCAAGCCATTATCAACCCTTTACCTCGTAGTAGACGAGTACATCTACGACGAGGAGAATAATAAGGCTAATAAGAGTGTTAATGGCAATAAAATTTTTCATGATACCCTGCGTATTGAATTAAATAATCCATTTAACGGTTCTTAACTATAATGTCAAGCTTTTTCTTTAATACTTTAACCGGGTAACCGGTTTTGGTCATTTCCAGAAAATCCATATCCGATAATTGATTACAAAACCGAGTTATGATATAAACCGTATCCCGATGGGTGTAATAGGAAAAATATACGGTATCTGTGAGATAAAGGGATTATTTAAAAAACTAAACAAATAACATGCTGCTGTTAGAGACGCGAAAAAAAACGCGCGTGCCAACGCAACGTCGGAAATAGAGAAAGTGGGGTATATGTTTGAGTGGGCAACGAATCCAGAATCGTGGATCGCGTTGGGTGTGCTGGTCGCACTTGAGATTGTGCTGGGGATCGACAATATCATATTCATATCGATTCTCGTCGGCAGGCTACCCGTTGAGCAAAGAAATAAGGCTCGACAATTAGGATTGGGCCTGGCCATGTTAGCCAGGTTAGCTTTGCTTTTTAGTATCGTATGGGTAATGGGCTTGGTTGGGCCGTGGTTTTCTGTTTTTGATAATGAAATATCTGGCAGGGATATTATTTTGATACTTGGCGGCCTTTTTCTTCTGGGCAAATCAACACACGAAATACACAGCAGCCTAGAAATAACTCAACAAACTGAAGTAGTTACTAAACACAGCAAGCTTTTCTCGGTATTAGCGCAAATCTCGGTATTGGATATTGTTTTTTCCCTTGATTCGGTAATTACGGCAGTGGGGCTCGTTGCGCATTTGTCAATAATGGTGATAGCGATTTTATTATCAGTAGGCGTGATGTTATTTGCCGCAAAGCCGATAGGTCTCTTTGTAGACAATAACCCTACCATTAAGATGCTTGCGCTATCGTTTCTCTTGTTAATTGGTTTTAATTTGATAGCAGAAGGGTTCGATGTGCATGTGCCGAAAGGATATATTTATTTCGCCATGGCGTTTTCTGTTGGGGTCGAACTGCTGAATATTCGAGTTCGCAGGAAAAAAGAAACAGAGCCAATTAATCTGAGCAAAAAGGTTTCTGAGCGAATATAAGGGACATCCATTGGAATATTGGTTGACAACTAAAAATGATTAAAGTATAGAAATCCTATGCCAAGAAAAGCCTGTATAGATTCTTCTGGTGGCTTCCATCTACTGAGAAGTGGTTAAGTTTCGAGCAACGATTGAGTTCTATCAACGGGCGGTTGTGGCGTAATGATTTAATGATTTATACGTTTCTATGATAAATTGATAGATGAACTGGTTTGAAGCACTCATTTTGGGTCTGGTGCAAGGGCTCACAGAATTTTTGCCTGTAAGCAGCAGCGGACACCTCGAAATCGGTAAACATTTGCTGGGCATTGACACCCCGGACAGCCTCAGGTTTACCGTGATAGTCCATGGGGCCACCGTTCTGAGTATTCTGATGGTTTTTCGGCGCGATATTTTAGCGTTGCTGGCAGGATTGTTTCGTTTTCGCTGGAATGAAGAGACCCGTTACGTTGCTAAGATTGTCCTTTCAATGTTGCCCATTGCCATAGTTGGATTCTTTTTCAAAGATTATGTGGAAGAGGTCTTCAATACCGGTAGCATGTTGTTGCTGGTGGGGCTGATGCTTTTCATCACGGCGTCCTTACTGGCAGTTTCATACTATAAAAAATCGGGTGACCGGGACATTACTTTCCGTGATGCATTGATTATCGGCATTGCTCAGGCATTCGCCGTGATGCCCGGCATATCCCGTTCAGGCGCTACCATTGCCACAGGGCTCATCATCGGCAACAAGCGCATCGAAGCGGCTCGATTTTCATTTCTGATGGTCCTGGTACCCATTATTGGCGAGAACGTCCTCAATTTAATGAAAAACGGTTTTCTGCAAACGCCGGTTGATGGAGGCATCGGCGGAATTGCACTCCTGGCGGGGTTTGTTGCTGCTTTCATCAGCGGACTGCTGGCATGCCAGTGGATGATTGAGATTGTGAAGCGAGGGAAACTCATCTATTTTGCGCTGTATTGTGTTATTATAGGAACCCTCGCTATTGGTGTGGATATTGGAAACGTCCATTGGAATATTGGTTGAAAACTGAATATGATTAAACTATAGAAATCCTATGCCAAGAAAAGCCCGCATAGATGCTCCAGGTGCCTTACATCATGTAATAGTAAGGGGAATTGAACGTCGCCGGATATTCTATGATGACGATGACCGAGATAATTTTTTAGACCGGTTTGGTATGATTTTGACTGATACCAAAACCCTTTGTTTTGCATGGGCTTTAATACCGAACTACCTGCATTTGTTGTTGCGAACGGGAGTTGAACCGATAGCCACTGTGATGCGGCGGTTGTTGACCGGATACGCGGTCAGTTTCAACCGTCACCATCGACGTCATGGGCAGCTATTTCAAAATCGTTATAAATCAATTTTGTGTCAGCAAGATCAGTATTTATTAGAGCTGGTACGGTACATTCATTTAAATCCCCTAAGAGCCGGACTCGTATCAGATTTAAAGAAATTAGATAAGCACCCATATTGCGGTCATTGCGTGATTATGGGCAAGTGCAGGAATAACTGGCAGGATACGGGGTATATCTTAAATTTATTTAACAGCAAAGATTCATTAGCCCGTCGGCGTTATCGGGAGTATATGAAAAAGGGAATTGCTGAAGGGCGAAGACCCGATCTGGCAGGAGGTGGTTTAATTCGCAGTGCAGGTGGCTGGTCAGTAGTAAAAGCATTGCGGAAAAGTACTTCTATAGTGAAAGGTGATGAGCGTATCTTAGGTGATGGGGATTTTGTTGAAACGGTATTAAAAGAGGCACGGGAAAGCCTGGAGCGCGAGTACACGCTTAAGACACAGGGGTACGATTTCGACTGGCTGGTTAAGCATGTGGTAAAGTTGTTGAATATTGAGCGAAAAGATGTTTTGACTCGTGGCAAATATAAGCAAAGCGTGAAAGCACGAGGTTTGCTGTGCTACTGGGGGACACGGGAATTAAAGATGACAACCGTGGAACTGGCCAAAAAACTAAATTTAGCCCAGCCGACCATAAGCCAATCAGTTATGCGGGGGAGAAAAATAGCTGAGGAAGAAGGATTGAAGCTATTGGAACAAATTAACCAATAATCCAATGGATGTCATCGAAATCCTTAACTTATTCATTTTTTGAGCGAAAGCCTTGCAATCAGGTGTCAGGAGTAAGAAACGAATTAGCTGACACCTGACACCCGAAACCAAAAAGTCTTGGATAGCAATTAGCAAACTGGTAATGCACCCGGTCAGATTATGAAACTCCCTGAAATCGGCGAAATCATCACCACAGAACGAGCTCTGGAACTGTGCAGGCATTTTAACCTGGACTACCTGGTCGCCAGAATAGAGGCCGGTCCGGAAGCGTTTACACATTGGGAATTCGACGGCTGCTCCTGCCTGCCGAATGAGTCTCTGGGTCGGTTCACCGGTTGCGAATGGCGAAGCATCACCTTTGACTGCTGCCTGCCCCACGATCTTTGCTATGCCTACGGAGAGCCCGGAAACCATGCAGAACGCAAACGGGTGGACGACAAGTTCTACAACGACCTGGTCACCAGGGCCGGTATGAAAAAATGGATGGCTTCTGCCTTCCATGCCGGGGTCCGAATTGGCGGTGCCGAATCATTGGGACTTTCCTTTTCCTGGGGGTTCGCAAGAGTGAAAGACAAAAAGTAAATTAGTTCAAACCATTATAAACAATCACCTCTTCCACTGATTTCACCATTTTTACTCATTATTACCCACCTTTTTAAAAATTTGGGCAAAATTTGGGCAAAAAATAAAGACCTAAGTTGAAAGGTTGCAGAGATTGCCGCCCAGTTTATCAAAGCAGGTTTAATCGGACATGCATTTCATAGGCCAGATACAAGGGCGATACCTTTCTATTAATATTTTCTATTACCTTGATTGAGCGAAAGACGAGGCTTGCCCGCCTTGTATAGTGAAAATATAAACTATAGTGAAAATATAAACTATATAGTTCAATATCCCTTATTCTTGCAATTTTAAATCAAATCTGTCTATACTCCCCTTTGAAAACTGCCCGATCCAGACAAAAAATTCTATTCCTGATCAGATAAAATTCCACACTAACTGCGAAGACGGAAGCGGTTCTGTTCAACTCGATTTTTTGCGTCGGCTTCGTGCTGCAAGAATTCTTATTCATTAGGTCCAATTAATTTACGGAGATATCATTTTGAACGAAAAAGAAGCAATTGAAAAGGCAACGGCTGACGCATTTATAAAATTATACAACTCTGAAATGGGATCTTCTTTTGCAATTATTGAATACTCAGATGCTCCAGATATACGCTGTAGAGATTTAGATGGTAAACAATTCAATTTTGAAATTACACTAACCGAGGATAGGCCAAAAGATATACAGGCAAATCTCGGCAGATCCAATCATAGAAGTTTAGAATCACTTAAGAAACATCTTGCAGAAGTAAAAACGGGAGAGGCAAGTCCATTGGAAAGAGTGAGTTGCTTACAAGGTAATGTGACAGCAATGATCGTTAGTAGAATAAAGCCTAAATTGAATAAAGACTATGGAAATAATGTTGCACTCGTAATCAGAGATGCATCACCAATAGGATGGGACTGGGACATGGTTATCGATCAAATTAAAGCCCCGCTTAAATTAGAAAGAAATCCATTTGATAAAGGAATTTGGATCATAACATACCAAAAGGATAAGATTTATAGAATCTTATGATTTTACAGGAAGCCCTAACAAGTCGATGGAGATTCGGCGGAAAAACGTTGGCGCGTTTTTCGCGTTTACACATCCTATACTAATTGTGAAAGTAGATGGGCAATCTATACGATAGGTTAATTGATCAGCTTGACACGCTTAGTCCTTTCATTGGGATCTCGCGCAAAGATGTGTTCACGCTGATTCAGGAGAAAGAAAGACTATGGTTTCCAGACTATGCTGAAAACCTCCCAAACACCTACACTGTGTATCGCAAGAGATTAATCACTCTTCGTTTGTACTAGGTTTCTCATATTTTGAGGCTTTTTTATCCGACTTGGCAGAAAGCATTTATGTAGCACGCCCTAGAATGCTTCCAAGAAATAAGAAGATAATCTTTGATGAGATAGTTAAGGCAGGAACTTATGAAGAAGTCTTGAAAACGATTGTAAAAAAGGAGCTTCACGACTTGTTCTACAAAAACATGCGGGACATCATCACATACTTTACCGATAAGTTTCAACTTGATTGGTCCTCTGATGTTATTGAGAAATTCGTGGAAGCTTCTTGTTTAAGGAACTGCATAATCCATAACATGGGATACGCAGACACACGCCTTGCGATGTTTCCGGAATATGTTTTGGGTGAGCCGTTTGAACTCACTTCGTCAGATATACATTCTTTTGGTATTTTGGCACGCCGGGAAGCTCGGAATCTTTGGAAACAGGCGACCACTAAGCATTTGGGCAATGTGTAACCTATCATTTCACCAGACTACAAAACTTGGCGACTTTTGTTGTCTGGTGAACTTTTCGCAACATCATTTAATCGGGCTTTTCTCAAAATTATTGCAACAATTTGTTGTTAATAATTTCTCATTTTAGCTGATTTGAGAAAATCCCCATAAACACAGTTTGATGCCGATAATACAAGGCGCTTGAATAATGAACTCGAAACCCATAAAAAAAACTATGGGTTAATTGATTTTATGATCCAAAAAATACGTCTTGACAACAAAGCTCAAATGATGTATTTATTAATACAAATAATTGTATTCTTATGTACACTTAATTGTATTTAAACATACAACAAATGGAATACAGACTAAACAAGCAGACATTAACAGAATTATTGGGACAATGGAATGCGTTTTTAAGACGCAAAGTCCATCTGATTGCCTGCGGTGGAACAGCTTTGACTTTGATGGATATCAAACCATCGACTAAGGACGTTGACTTTATAGTCCCGATTGAACCGGAGTACCGGTATTTGATCAAAACTTTAAAGGATTTAGGCTATAAACATCAAACAGGATCAGGTTGGCACAAAAGTGGGAACCTGTTTGTGTTTGATTTGTTTATGGGGCAACGTATTCATACGATAGACTTATTGGAATCTTCCTTGGAAAAGGGGAACCATACGCTGTTTAAGGAGTTTTCTCAACTTTATATCGGTATTTTAAATCCCTATGATCTGATCGCCAGCAAACTTTTTCGTGGGACAGCGGTTGATTTTGAAGATTGCCTGATGTTGATGAGATCACGTAAAGAAAGCATCGATCTTACGCGTGTTGAACAGCATGTTAAAGAGCTTGCAAGTTACGACATCTCCGAAAATCGGATTATCCTAAATCTTGAGTATTTTTTAAATCAAGTTAGAAAAGAAGCGCTTTATGGTTGATCAAAAATTAATGGACAACTTAAATCGGCTGGGATTTCCTTTGATGGAGGCCCTGCCGGAAGTTGACGCCAATAAAACCTTGGCCGAGGTCGTTAAAAGCAAAGACACACGACTATGGGAGGGGTTTGCCGTCTTGCTGGCCAATGCCGCCAGGGACTATCATTTTGATTACGAACAAGTCCAAACACATTTTACAAAAAAAGAAGAATTCGAAGATTTTAAGTCTTTACTGTTATTATCATTGGCCCTGTATCAGTATTACCATCTGTCGTTTGCCTGGTCGAACCAATTAAAAAAAACCTTATCGCAGAAAGAGTCAGCCCGAACGAAAGAATTGAAACATCTTTTAGCCCACGGGAATGAGGTTCGTCTCGGCAAGAGACGCCTTGACTCATTCAGGCTAAAGCAGATGTTCAACAATTATTTTGAAAAAGATGCTGAAAAGTCGAGGCAGCTAAAAAATAAGCATGAGGAGCTATCACTTGAATACGCACTGTCGCAATTATTTTCGCCAAAACAAAAGGAATTGTTCCAGAAGAAATTGAAAGGCGAATTGTTAACTAAAACCGAAAAAGAATATTTTTCCCGCACCGTAAAAAAGAAGGTCGCCGCCCTTGCCAATCCAGAGCTCCATCGCCTTGCTCAGAAATTGATGGAATATTGATGCCTGTGAGTGCGATGTTTGGAATTAATCCGGTATCCGATAGATATTATGAGATAGGGGTTGAAGCCTTCAACCAAATAAGTCTTTCCGACGGCGGTAGTTGGTGCAAAAAATGCAACAACTGATTCACTCTCCAGTTCACGGGTCTTGTATATGCTGTGTAAGTTAGTCAGACATATAATATGTCTTTTAAGTGGATGATATTTTCATCTTTTGACAGTACCACTACCGCAAGTACATGGTCCATCGTAAAGAACAAGTCTCTCAGTACCCATGATAATAACCTTTTAATGATTTAGAAATATTATAGCGATAAATATAATTATCTCATCCTCTTCAAAAAGTCTCAAGGCTTTTTTGTTAAGATATCGTGCTGGCATCAAAATAATCCCAATACATTTAACTCCTAATTCTGCCCTATTCAAACAAGCCTTTTTGCCTCAATGGTGTTCTTTTAATACCTTCATTCTCAACCTCTGGATATAGAAAACAATGAGAAATATTGAAAGTACAAAAATACAGGGGCTTATCCTGCGATTAATCGGTTGAAATCAAGTGGATATATGAGAGTTATCATCAGATGTTTATTTCATCATTTTGTTTACCTTTTTGGCTTCGCTTTCAACTTCCGACTTCGCTCTTCGAGCTACGACGGGACAAGCCGACCCAACAAGTCGGGATTACCGATCTTTATCCGCCTATCTCAGGAGGATTACCGCACCTAATGCGTCAGATGGCGTCCCGCATAGTTGACTATAGCGGAACGACATCTTTCTTGTATCTGAGGCAACCTCGACAATCGCTAAATTTATGTCATTGATTGAAACGCGGGTGTTCATTGAAATGAATATTTCTTTTTACCATTTAAAAATTGCTTGCAAACTTTCCTAAAAAATGCTATTTTCTTGAACAGGAAAATGGAAAAAACTAGGAAAATACCAACTGAAAGAGAGATGATCGAACAGCTCCGAATGGGGAAGGTTTCGCTGCCCCCGCTCTCTTTTCGTTTGTTGAAGGGCGAGCTGCAAGCAGGGGGAGACTCCCGTTTTGATGCGCTGGTTGAGGTATCATGGGGCGAACGAATAGCAAAATTCGCCGTAGAATGCAAATCGCTTTCGACGCCCAAGGCGTTTCAGGATGGACTCAACAGGTTGAAAGCATCGTTGCTTCCGAAAAACTGGCGGCCTCTGCTGTTTTTGCCTTTCCTTAGTGAACGGCAACTGCAGGAGCTTGAGCGGAGTAAGATCAATGGCGTCGATCTGTGCGGCAACGGTGTGGTGGTTGTTCCGGAAATGTTCTCCGTATTCCGCAGCAGCGAAAAAAACCGCTTCACTTCTTCTGCACCAATCAAAAATATTTATAGGAAAAACAGCTCCATGGTTGCACGGACCTTTCTCCTTCGCTCCAGATACGAAACCGTTCAAGAGGTCTGGGCAGAGATCAACCGGCGGAACCTGCTGGTGAATCGCTGGGATAAGAAATCCATGAGCCTTTCTACGGTTTCAAAGGCGTTGAAAACGCTGCAAGAGGATCTGATCATCTCGCGCGAGGATGCTATTCGCCTTCTTCAACCGGACAAGCTTCTGCAAAAATTGAGCGAAAACTATCTTCCGCCAAACGTCAAGGAGCGAATTCGTCTGAAGATTCCGGAGGGGATTGGGACGATAGGGGACTTGCTGCGGAAAGAATCACAGGCGTTGAAACTGCCCTTGGCGGCTGCGGGAATTTCGTCGGCTGGCAGATACGCCGTGATGCAGCGGATGGACATCTTATCCGTTTATTGCCCTCGCCTGGATATGCTGCTGGAAAGGCTGTCGGGAAGTCAATCGGATCGTTTCCCCAACCTCGAACTAATAGAAACAGAAGATGAAACGGTTTACTTTGATGGCCGGCAGGAGGAGAATTTCTGGTGGGCATCTCCCGTTCAGGTATACCTGGAGTTGATGGCTGGAGACAAGCGCGACCAAGAGACCGCCGAACAGGTAAAATCATACATTATAAACAATTTTTAGACGGTGCATTCATGATTACCATACCCGACCTCCAAACATCGTTGCTTGATTTGCTCTTTGAGATAGAGTAAACAGACATCAAACTCATCATTGGCGGAGGTTTCGGTATCTACCTCAAAATCGGTTACGTGCAGAGGTGGTATTCGCACGCTTTTGCAGGAGTGGCCGGAGCCACGTTCTACAAATGACCTCGATTTGTTTTTACGACCGGAGCTGCTCATTGAATCAGCGAAATTGAAACCGATGGCAAAAGCCATTGCCAAACTGAACTATAAGGTTGTTCCCGGCGCTGAAAAATACCAGTTTGTCAAACCCGGTCCCGGCGGTGCTGTTTCGGGCAGCGTTAAGATAGATATCCTAACCGGACTGCAAGACCGGTTTCATGGGACACAGGTGAGGACGGACGCCCGTCGCGCCAGACCCAAACCATCTGTCGGCATTCACGCCCATCCCGTAGACGAAGCTTTGACCTTGGAGGAAGGCTTGCTACCCGTATTAATGTCGGGGAAACTCAGTTCAGGGGAGCCCCGGAAGGCCGAGGTATTTTTGCCTCATCCATACACCTTTTTGATGATGAAGCTCTTTGCATTCAAGGATAGGCTTGAAGATGCAGACAAGGAATTCGGTCGCTATCATGCCTTGGATTTATACACTATTTTGTCGACGACGACCGAGAAAGAGTGGAGATATGCGCTTAAATTAAGAGATCAGCATGAAAATCAGCCTTATGTTTTGGAGGCAGGGCGTCTGGTCTCGGAATATTTATCCGCTCTTGACCGTCTGGGTATGATTCGATTTAGGGAAAGTATTTACTATCGGTCCGAATTAAAGCTTGATGCATTTATGTCGGCCATACAGGAACTATTTCCCGTATCGACTGAAACAAGTTCAATCTGAAAGGGTTGGTTTTGCCATCAGGTTCCTTATCGACTGCCGGCTTATCTTCAGATTAAATATCCCGATGATTTCCGCGATCAAATCTTTCGTGCTGACCGCACTCTTATTTTTTTTAGCGTTCATCAGTCTTGATTCTATCCAGTCGTCGATTCTGTTCATATTTTCTTATGCGCTTTTTTTCCTTTTTGGCCAGATTGTTTTATCGATTTTAAATAGTATTAGGAAGCCTGTTAAATGAAAACGGAAGGGTTTTTTGGCACGGTGTCTTCAATATATAATATATAATGTATTAAACGGGGGAAACGACCGTTTTATTGCAACTATTTTTTGCTATTTCCTTAGAAAGGTGGGACTCTATCATACTAATATCAATATATATTTCTATTAATTTTTCTGCTCGTTTTGAGGGACACCATCTTTTTCAAACGATTTTTGGGTGACATTTTTCTCTTTTGTTTTATCATTATTTTCACTTTATTTCCTATCATCCTGCAATGATACGAGGGTGAAATAGAGGACGTTATCTATTTAATCTTAAAAATGCGTTAGAAGTTCTGGCTAGTAATCCAAGCGACTGTTCATATCGAAACCGGGGTTGTATTTCATTAAATTTATGCGTTTCGCCGGTCCTTTTTTTGGTTAATTTTTCCCTCTCTCATTTCATGTTAGGCCTTTTTCCGGTTCATTCTTCACTTTTATATTGCATGTTAGGCCATTCCCGGTTCCTGTTTGTCTTTGTATTGGATCTTCTGAACCATTGCTATAGCCGTTCATACCCTTTTGTATTTTCCTTCGGCTTTTTTCTTGCCAATCTTTTACGTTTCTACTCTTTGTTAGGGAGAAAAAATTAACAACCGTCTTTGGATTCTTGGCGTGTTTGATAAAATTTCTCAAAATGACATTATATCAAAATGAGAAATAAAATCGTGCAACG
>CAYPIW010000224.1:0-34726 GCA_964410925.1 uncultured Desulfobacteraceae bacterium | reverse complement strand
GATGGATCGGCCAGATATATTCTAAGGATCGGTATGAAAATAAAATAAAAAGCCGTTCAAAAAAGCTGGCCGGTAAATCATTTCAAGAGGATGTTTTACCGGTCGAGAGTGTTGAAGAATATTTTCAACATTTTTCTTTTCTTGAGATGGATTTCACATTTTACAGATTACTGTTGGACAAAGATTCACAGCCTACGAGTAATTATCACGTATTGACCACTTACAAGAAATATTTAACGGAAAATGACAAAATAACTCTGAAGGTTCCACAGATTATTTTCGCCAAAAAACTGTGGCGGTCCGGGAAATTCATTGAAAACAAAGATTACCTTGCTGCCCATGTGTTCATTGATCAATTTTATCAGCCTGCTCTGGAAATTTTAGGCAATTCAGTAAAAGGGTTTATTTTCGAACAGGAGTATCACACTAAAAAAGAAAGAGTTTCGCCATCGGAAAATGCTGAAGTTCTGGATAAATTCTTTGACAATATCCCCCAGGATGACAGATACCACATCGAATTAAGAACCGCTGCTTATCTTTCAAAAGAATATTTCAAGGTTCTCGAAAAATATGGTATTGGCCAGGTGCTTTCCCATTGGACCTGGTTGCCGCCCCTTTCAACACAGATAAAATGCAGTAAGGGAGAATTTTTCAACGCCGGAGATCAATGTATCATACGACTAATGACCCCGCGCAACATGAGATATGAAGACTGTTACCAAAAGGCGTTTCCATTTGATAGGGCAATAGAAGGAATGATGAATCCTCAAATGATTGACGATTCTGTTAAGATAGCAAGGTTTGCGATTGATCAAGGCATTCACGTGAACATTACCATAAATAACCGTGCAGGGGGGAATGCACCGATTATTTCTCAGGAAATTGCCAAAAGATTTATTCAAGAATATACTGATGATACAAACGATCCCGATTTATTTTTTTAATATTCGTCCGGCATTAAAGAACAGGAAAAATTATGGGGGAGCTTTCTGGACAAAATATTGGTATCATCTTTCTGAATTTGTTGGTAATAACCTTTTTCAATATGGGTTTACCAAATTTTGTCCAATGGCAATAATTTTACAAAAATGAGATGGACCCGAAACATCGAAAGACTTAAGCTAAGGAAAAAACTATGAAAAAAATAGCATTGTTTGTGTTCAACGGAGATCCCATGTGTTTTATCCATGTCCTTTTAAACGCACTGGAGATGCAATTAAAAGGATATGAATGCAAGATTATCATCGAGGGGGCGGCGACGAAATTAGTTTCAGAACTGGTCCAAGAAGACAATCCTATGCACAAATTGTGGGAAAAAGTTAAAGCTGGCGGACTGGTTGATGGTGTTTGTAGGGCCTGTTCAAACAAAATGGGTACTCTGAAATCAGCTGAAGATCAGGGCTTGACTTTTCTGGATGAGATGACAGGTCATCCCAGCATGACACGCTATCATGATGCGGGTTTTGAGATTATAACATTCTGAAGTTTGACTGATTTGGTGGGATGGGATCATTTGTCTGACAACTTTCTTCATTTGAATTAGAATCAGGTCGAAAAGTTGAAAGACTCATGAAAACAGAAAGATAATGATCGTTTTCGGTTTTGTTTACGATAGGTCAGTTTAGAATTTTTTATAAAACAGGAGGAGGTGTTATGAAAATCGCTGTGAGCGCAAAGGGAACATCTGTGGACAGCGGGGTAGATCCACGTTTCGGTCGAACCGTTGGGTTCATCCTGTTTGATACCGAAACCGGCAGTTCTACCTATCTGGACAATTCAGCCCATCGGGATCTCTCCCAGAGTACTGGGATCCAGACTGCCCGGATGATCGTCGAGGCGGGAACTGAAGTGCTGATCTCCGGACAGATAGGACCCAAGGCATCCAAAGTGCTTAGCCGTACCGGTATCAAAAGTTATGTCTGTAGCAGCGGAACGGTAAAGGAAGCAATTCAAGCCCTGGAAAATAATGAACTGAAAGAACGTAGTGTCGATGAGGTCCAGTCAGGCCCCGGCAAAATGGGCGGTCGGGGAATGGGCGGAGGAAAGCGTGGTCGAGGCCCTTCACAGGGTGGTCAAGGTATGGGAGGCGGTGCCAGAGGTCAAGGCCCCAAATAAGGCGGAAGTGGCACTTGATAAGATCTGTCAACTACATGAACGTAAAACAGTTAACCCGTTTTTTTCATTTCTTTATAACACAAGTGACGTAATCAAATGGCGTACCAATACAGCAATGGCCAAGTTGGTTCCCGGTTTTACCGAACAAGATATGGAGTCTGCTAGTTTTTTGATATAGCATTTGATATGGAATTCAAACGATGAATCCGTGAGATACCTCCAATTCTGCTCATATTCAACAAAATACTGATAAAGCAAATAAAAATATCGCCCCTCCCATCCCAGAGAGGAGCATTCCATTTTAAATACCGACAGCCTCTTTATTTATCCCTTTACCTGTCAGGGCCGACATAAAAATGTAATTCAGTCCCCGGTATAAAAATATAATTTTCTTCAGTTTTTTCTTCCAAAAATATAATTTTTTAAACCCTATTCTTCATTTTTCTTACTGTTGAACAGTTATGATACTACTTGGCCGTTTATCGTCATTCTTGGCGGGTACAGGGTTTTTTGTTCCAATGGCCTGGTTGTTGGTGAACGGTACCTTCATCTCAGGAAACGGCATGTTTACGATTTTGAGCAGATGGATATCAAAGAACAGGTGTCCAGTGCATTAGGCAGGTTTAAATTGCAAACAAATCAGTGGAAGAACTGGACTGAGATTAGGTTGACTGAAAAAATTCATGCAGATATTATAAACGCTATGAACTTCGGGAAGAAAGCCATGGAGGAAATTGAAAACCGAACAGAACAGGAGGTAGAAGGTTTTGCCGATACTGGATTCCCGATTATGAGCCTTTGGATATTTTACAATATTTCAACATGGTACATCACCCATCATGCTGTTTCCTTGAACCATCGGGTGGAAATGGAAAGAAAGCTGAGATCGGCGATGAGGTATTTAAAACGCTAAAACTATTAACAAGGCCCGGGATAGGCTACCGGAGCCGAATACCGGAATTTCTTTCTTCTTATTGACTAACGTCAGGAAGAAAGTCAGGGAGTCAACAATGGAATTAAAGGTCACCTACACACACTTTGACATAGCAAAAATCAGTATTTTTGATGAACTTGAAACGGATTTAAAAGATTGCCTTACAAAATTTGGATTTGAACTAACAGATGCAGATTTTGATTTTGAAACGGGAGAGAGGAACTTGAATTTTATAAATGAAGAATGGTTACTTCAGGTTGAAGATGATTAATCAGCACCACGGGCGAATCGCATGAGGCTGAAAAGAGCGTCCCTGGCTTCTATCTGTGGATGATTTTAGAAGTGTACCTAAATAGCAAAAAAACCGGTTTCCACCTGCTGGAATCCGGTTTTTTTATTGAGATTATTTCCCGCTTTTTACCCTGATTTTTATTGGATTTGCGGGGAATAGTACGGGGAAATGATTTTTATCGAAATAAAAAGTGGGCCACAATAAACTGTAACCCACTGATTTTATTTTTGGTGATCCCAGGGGGAATCGAACCCCCGTTACCGGCGTGAGAGGCCGACGTCCTAACCGCTAGACGATGGGACCCGTAAAAGGCAACAGTTGAAACATGAATATAGAAAACAAAGGGTATTGTCAAACATTATTTGAGACCTTCTCGATTGGGTGACGGATCACCGGGCACCGGCTTTTTGCCTTTTCTGAATCCAAAAATCAGATACACAAGCCATCCGATAAACGGAACAACGGCAATCAGGCCCCAGAGCGCTTTTTTCCCAATGGTGCCGAAATCCTTTCGAATGATGTCGATGATTGCAAGGACCGTGAGCAAGTAAAAGAACACACTGATTTCTATCCATACGGTAACGGTTGCTATGTCCAATTTTATCCTTTCAGATTTGACGGTTTCGTAAAAAGCTCAGCTTCTTCGTTGTGCTGCATTTCCTAATCATTCAACGTACGAAAAGTACGACTCATGATTACAAAATTTGCACGCCTTGAATTTGAACTTTTTACGAAACCGTCAGGTCTTAGATTCCAACAGCGCGGCAACTTTTAATACAGCATCCACATACTGACTGCTATGATTGTAATGATAAATAACGTCATACGCGCCTTTTTTAGTTAATCCATTATGCCAGCCGTAATGTTTCAAGTAGTTTGCAATACTTGCTATGGCATCTGAATGATTAAACAGATCCACACGCCCGTCATTGTTGCCGTCCCTGGCAAAAGCAAGAATGTTGCTCGGCATGAATTGAGCAATCCCCATGGCCCCGGCATAAGAGCCGTAAATGGGCACGGGATCAATCTTTTCCCTTGCGGTGTATGTTAAAAACGCCTTGAGTTCACTGTAAGCCCATTTGGATCTTCTCTCCGCCCAGTTTTGGAATTTATTTTCTGTAAATTCAGTAGATTTTGAAATCTCGCCCCAAAACATATTCCGGACATCCGTATCCTTAAGTGACGCCAGGGTCGAGAGCATATTCAAGACGGAAGGTCCTCCCAGGATTTTCCCGAGCCGGGTTTCAATCAGGATGATGGCCGTGATGATTTCTTTGTTTACTCCGTAGATTCTCTCCGCTTTTAACAGATCGGGCTCATGTTTGGCCATATATTTACGGGACTGGTGGATGTTTTCGGGTAAAGTGAACTGATCATAATTTAACACGGATTCACGGTGGGATAAAAACCCGGACGCTTTTTTTGTTTCAAAATAAACCTTTGGATTGCTGTATAGCCTGATTATCGTATGTTTATCAAAACCGTCCTTTATGAGACGCTCTTGAAGGGTTTTAAAATAGGTGTGGCTGTTTTTTGCGTGGACCGCGGTTTGGGTAAAACAAACCCATCCCATTATCAACAAACCGAATCCAAAGACTGTATGTTTGATTGGGGTCATTTTATCTCCGTTTTTCTGACGATGGCTGTTTTATGGGGATCTTTCCGCTCCTTCGCCTGGTAAATGTGGTTAAATAGTTGTATCCGGCTGAAAGGATCAGGGGCAATGCACGGTCATAATGCTGTCCGACAGCTGCCGGGGTATGGGCATCCGACCCTAAAGTGATGCGGACCCCCAGTTCATGACATGCTGCAATCATATCCGGAGAAGGGTAGGGTTCCCGAACCGGGTGGGTGTATCCGCTGGTATTGATTTCTACGCACAGATTCTTTGTTTTTATTTTTAACAATATTTCGTTGATTTCTTTATCAAAGGACCTTGAAGGCTTTCTGCCGAATTTTTTTATCAGGTCGATATGGCATATTACATCGAAATAATTAAAATCGAGCATGTTTTCGAGATGCTCATAATACAGACCATATACATAATCCGTATTGTTTTCCCCGTGTCTCCAGGCGGAATTCCCGCTGACGATATTCAGGCCGCCGGGAAAATGTAGTGCAGATGCCACAACGTCAAAGGCATATGTGCCGACGATTTCCTGGAAAAGGTCCGTATAGGCCGGATTAAAATCGATTTCCAGGCCGGCTTTGACACTTATGGCTTCTTTGTATTGTTGCTTTAGAAGCTGTATGGCCTGAAAATAATAAGGAATTTCACCCGGAGCCATTGAAAGTCCTTTTTCGGATTCCCGGACGGTCAAATGATCCAGAAAACAGATTTCACTCATGCCCAGATTGATGGCGTTTCGGATATAAGATTCCATGGAACCCTGGGCATGATTGCAAAGCAGCGTATGGATGTGGTAGTCAATCATTTTCGTATTGGCATCAATCGGTTAACGCAACAGGACGTGATTTGACCAAGTTGCTGCTTGGAATAAATAGAATTACTGGCTTACGAAAATCTTGAAAATTTCAAGCACTAAAATACAAATCTTTTACCCTGTTAAATAATGCTTCGCATTAAATCTACGATTTATTTAACAGGGCAGGCAAATGTCAATAACCGAAATTCAAAATTCAAAACAGATTGAATGACGGCGAGACATTAAATAAATGATTGAAATGTTTTGGTCATTGGAATTTGTAATTTTGATATTGTTTGTAATTTGAGTATTGTGATTTGTGATTTTAGTGCCGTATCCGGGAAATCAAATCGCTTCTATCTAAATCAGTTAGAGTTGATTTTGACGAATCCCTAGTTAACACCAGACTCTGGTTGATCAGATCTAAATGACATGATATGAATTAAATTGCAAGTGAGTTCGCTTCGCTCACAATTGGCCTCCGGCTCGGAGAGTCTACGGCTCAGAGAGAAAATGGAAAGTCGGGGTATTGTAAAATTCCTCTTGACATGGTGAAAAAAAACTCAAAAACAGTATTTTGCTGCCAGGCATGCGGCTATCAAACGCCCAAATGGATGGGGAAATGTCCTGATTGCGGAGAATGGCAGAGCTTTGTTGAAGAAATCAGGGCGGTTAAACCGGTTCAGGGGGCCATACGGAGTCTGTCTTTTCCTCAAACACAACCGGTTCCCATTGATTCTGTTAAACTTGAACAAGAAGATCGTCTAGTGACCGGAATCAGCGAATTTGACCGGGTCCTGGGAGGGGGTCTTGTTTCCGGAACTCTTATACTGATCGGCGGAGACCCGGGGATCGGCAAATCCACCCTTATGCTGCAAGTTCTGAATGGCCTTGCCGGAGCAGGGCGTAAAGTATTATATGTTTCAGGAGAGGAATCCATCCGGCAAATAAGGATCCGGAGCCGGAGGCTGACCGCCACCGGTTCTGATTTGCTTGTGGTTTCGGAAAACGATATGGATTCGATCCTGTCCATGGCGGATTCGGTTCAACCGGATGTTATGGTGATCGATTCAATCCAGACCATGTTCAGTCCGGACCTGACATCTGCTCCGGGGAGTGTAACCCAGGTCCGGGAATCTGCTATGCGGCTGATGCTCCTGGCCAAAAGGACCGGAACCCCTATATTTCTGGTGGGACACGTAACCAAAGACGGCGCTATCGCCGGGCCCAGGCTTTTGGAACATATGGTGGATACGGTTCTTTATTTTGAAGGAGATCGCGACCATGTGTTCAGAATTTTAAGAGCGGTTAAGAACAGATTCGGGTCGACCAATGAAATCGGCGTGTTTGAGATGAGAGAAGACGGCCTGAATCAGGTGGCCAACCCTTCAGCGGTATTCCTGGCCGAACGTCCGGAAAATACACCGGGATCCGTAGTTACGGCCAGCATGGAGGGGACCCGGCCGATTCTTGTCGAACTGCAGGCGCTTGCCAGCAGCACCAGCTTCGGAAACCCTCGAAGAACCATTCTGGGCATTGATCACAACCGGGTGGCGTTGCTGGTGGCGGTAATGGAAAAAAAATTAGGCATGCATTTAATGGGACATGATATCTTTATTAATGTTGCCGGAGGCGTTAAGATTGTTGAACCCGCTGTTGACATGGGAATCGTGTCTGCGGTTGCGTCGAGCTTTTTAGACCGGCCCATTGCGAAACGTACCATTATTTTCGGAGAAGTGGGATTGACCGGGGAGGTCAGGGCTATCGGCCATGTTGAAACCCGGATTGCCGAAGCAAAAAAAATGGGGTTTACCCGATGCCTTGTTCCCAAAAGCAACCTGAAACGAATGACCAAGATAAAAGGCATTGAAATGATAGGAGTAAAGACCATCTCCCTGGCCATGGAAGAACTATTTTAATGAAATGAAGTTGGCATCCGATAAACACAACCGGTGGGAGGATCACTATGCCCGCCGGGCAAAAAAAGAGAAATTTCCTGCCAGGTCTGTTTACAAGCTTAAAGAAATGCAGCAAAAATACAATCTGATCAAAAAAGGAGACAAAGTCCTGGATCTGGGGTGTGCCCCCGGGTCCTGGCTTCTTTATGCTGCGAATCTCACAGGAAATAAAGGAGAGGTTGTGGGCATGGACTTTAAACCGGTGTCTGAAAAGATTCCGTCTCATGTAAGGGTTTATCGAGGTGATATTCTCGCCATGGATGATGAATTATTTAAATTGACGGGAAAAGATTTTAATGTTGTTCTCAGCGATATGGCGCCTGCAACGACCGGCAGCAGACATGTTGACAGTGCAAGGTCTTTTAATCTTTGCCGGGCGGCACTTTCCATTGCTCAAGAAACGCTTGTCAGCGGAGGATCATTTGTTTGCAAGATTTTTCACGGAGAAGATTTTAAGAAATTTTCGGAATCCGTTAAAGAGGGATTTGACCGGCACAAGATTTTCAAACCACAAAGCAGCCGAAAGGCGAGCAAAGAAATTTATATTATCGGATTTGGGAAAAAATAGGAGGGAAATATGTCAGGGCATAGCAAGTGGTCTTCCATAAAACATAAAAAGGGTGCAACCGATGCCAAGCGGGGTAAAATTTTCACCAAGCTTATTAAAGAAATTACTGTTGCTGCACGTTTTGGAGGAGGAGATCCAACTGCAAACCCAAGGCTCCGGACAGCCATCCAGGCGGCTAAAAGTGAAAATATGCCCAAAGACAACATTGAACGGGCCGTTAAAAAAGGTACCGGCGAACTGGAAGGCGTGAATTACGAAGAGAGTATTTACGAAGGATACGGTCCGGGCGGCGCCGCTGTTTTTATAGAGTCACTCACAGATAACAAGAACAGAGCGGTGGCGGATATTCGCCATCTTTTAAGCAAATCCGGGGGGAACCTGGGTTCCAATGGATGCGTTGCATGGATATTTGAAAAAAAAGGATATATCGTTGTGGAAAATGATGCTGTAGACGAGGACGCTCTGATGGAAGTTGCCATTGATGCCGGAGCCGAAGATGTCAGAGAAGATGACAGTAATTATGAAATCATTACGAATCCTAAAGATTTTGAAGCGGTAAAGGCTGCCATAGAAAAGCAGTCGATTCCCTATATTGCTGCAGAAATTACCATGCTCCCCCAATCAACCGTGAACCTTAAAGGCAAAGAGGCCGAGCAGATGGTCAAATTGATGGAAACCCTTGAAGATTGTGATGATGTGCAAAAGGTTTACACCAATGCCGACATTCCCGAGGAGCTGGTCAGTGGTTGATATGAAAGCCGTAAGGGTTTAAATCAAGACCGTTGTCAATGGACAAGGATCAGTATTTGTCAACGCCCTCGATTTGCGTGGATCACGTTGTGATGAATACAAGAGGGTTGGGTCCGGAAACAGGCTTGATTTATATTCTTCCCGGTATTATAGGATAGTTACTTGATAATCATCATTATCCATATCTTGAAGATAGGCCGCATAGTATCTGCCTTTTACCGTATTAAACCACTCACGACCCTGCCGGCGGCATGCCTCGCACGCTCCGTGCGGGATATGGACACACAGCGCCCGATAGCCGGTGGATGCCTGTGTGTCGATCTTGAACACACCGGGACAGTCTGAACAAAACCGCAAGGTTTCCTGCTGGTTTTCGGAAATGCCATCGGTGTCGTAGTATATTCGACGATTCCGTTCAACATACCGATTGTCCGGCAAACTGTGTTTATTTCTCCGGCGCCAGGCATCCAGGATCGACTCGCACAGTTCCTTGATATAGTCCATCACCCCGGGCGCCTCCCGGAGTTCCTCAGGTTTAAGATCCGGCTCGCGCACAAAGGAATAGTCAACGCCTGCAAGGGCCAGGATTATTCCGGTGTTGATATAGGGCAAGGCCGATTCGATGGAGTACCCGCCTTCCAGCACACAAATATCCGGGTCGAGCAATTCGTTCAGTCTGGCATACCCTCTTGCAGTGAAAGCCATATGCGTGATCGGATCCGAGTAATGATTGTCCTGACCCGCTGAGTTTATTACCAGATCCGGCTTGAATTCATCCAAAACGGGCAAAATAAGATTCTCTGTGGCATGCAAAAACCCCTGGTCACTGGTTCTGGGAGGAAGCGGCACATTCAGGGTCAACCCCAATGCCCCGGGACCCCCCAATTCATTGGTAAAACCTGATCCGGGATACAGGGTTCGACCGTCCTGATGCATGGAAATATAGAGCACATTGGGATCATGCCAATAAATATCCTGAGATCCATCCCCATGGTGACAGTCGGTATCCACAATGGCGATCTTCTTGATATGAGGATAGTTTTTACGGATCCACTCAACCATTACGGCCTCGATATTGATATTACAGAACCCCCGGGCACCATGTACCACTCGCATGGCATGATGCCCCGGGGGCCGTACCAGTGCAAATGTCTTTTCTACCACCCCTTCCAATACCAGCCGGGCCGCTTCCATACATCCCCCGGCGGAAATGTTGTGAGAGTGGGTGATGCGCGAGTTCACATCCGGCACGCAGAAATGTGCGCGGCTGATATCTTCTTCACGAGCCAGACCGGCCTTAAACTCTTTAATTCCCTCGATATCGAGCAACCCTTCTTCAAGTACCTGATCTTGAGTGTATAAGAGTCTTTCCTGTCTTTCGGGATGGGTCGGACTTATCTCCCAGTCATATGCCGGAAAAAAGATTAAACCGGTTTTGCGTTTTGCCTGTATCATGATTGACTCCATTTGCTGATAATTCCCGGTCTGCTCTGAATCTTGGCGCGCAGATTTTTACCGGTGGTATTGAAGTCCTTGATCATATTGAAACTTTGCTGTTCGATTACGTCCGTCTCAATATCATCGGACAATCCCAGATGCCGGGCATTGTCCTTTAGAGCCTGATTTCCAAACGATATCAAATCGTTAATAGTGTACCATGCAGGTATCTCCATATCTACATCCAGCTCCGGGCAAATGAGTTTTTTGAGCTGAGTGTCCGCCAAAAGGGTTATCTGGGCAGTGGTCCTGGCCAGGGCCGCCCCCAGGGCATTCGCCACTTGATAATGATCCGGCACCAGGCATTTCATTTGGAACAAACCCTCAATATAGGGTTTGAGCGTTTTTGCCGGACCACCGATAACCATCACCTGTTCGGGTTTGACCGGATCGGGATGCAGCATTTCGTGGATAGTATACACCGGGCAACTGTTCACTTCATGAATAAATTCGTCACAAGCCCCCTTTATGGTTTCTACCAGTTCGGCAACAATGGTTCGGGCAAGTTTCGGTATTCCCCGGTTCAGTTGGCGGGCCAGCGGGGCAAGAGACTGTTCGGCTTTATTCAAATCACCGGTTTCAAATTCACCGAGCACACGTAAGGCATCCATTGGGGTAGGCTGGGTCCCTCCCATACACACAGGGGGTCCATAGCGATGGGGACCGACTCTGAGCCCGCCCTCGGATATATGAATCTGAGAATCACCTCCGGCCCCCACGCTGAGCATCTTTAATCCCCGGACCAATGTTTTCAATCCACCGATACATACTCCCCGGGGTTCCAGCACAGGAACGCCGTCAACGAGAATTCCGATATCGGTCGTGGTACCACCCACATCGAGGATAAGCGTTGTACCTGAATTTTCCTTGAGAGCGACCCCTCCCATCATACTGGCCGCCGGTCCGGATAAAATGGTTTCTACCGGAAGCCTGTCCGCGGCAGATGAAGAATAGGTTCCTCCATCGGCCTTGAGAAACAGGATGCGGGTGGTTATTCCCAATTCTGTCAAAGCATGTTTTACCGAACGGACAAATCGTTCCTGGACGGGCATCACCGCCGTATTAAAATAGGTCGTATGCAGTCTTCGGGGAAAATTGAGGCTGCCACTCATTCGGTGACCCATGGAAACATAGGTAAACCTATCCGCTATCAGGGAATATATGGTCTTTTCATGGGATGGATTACGCACGGAGAACTTGGAGATGACACCGACTCCCTGGACATGGTTTGTCTTCAAAATTTCTGCAACTTCCAGAATCTGATCTTTCCGGACCGATATGTACTCTCTGCCCCGGTGGTCGATCGCCCCCTCTATGAGATGAAAATCATCTGATAAAAAAAAGCTTCTCGGATCCACACCCGGACCCGCAGACACGATCATTCCTGTGGCAGCGTATTTTTTTTCAATGATCGCATTGGTGGAAAGAGTGGTGGACAGCACGACCCGTTTCAACGCGCCGCAGTCCACATGCAGGCCTTGAATGGCTCCCATAATTGAATCAATCAGGTTTTCTCCTGTGATGACTTTAGCGGTTGCAACAATTTCATTATCCTTGACACAAACTGCATCTGTGTGAGTGCCACCGATATCGATACCCAATATCATATATGACTCCTCATTAAAAACTTGGAATAATTTTCATCCCGCGCATATCCGGTGAAATTCCTTTGGGATATAAGCAAGGCCATCATTTGACCGCATTCATATCAGTATATTGATCAAATAGCAAACTTGTGTCCTTTTATTCCCGGTTTTTTTCCATCTTGACACATATCATTCATTTATTTATAAATCTGCTTTTGATTTATTTTGTACTGATAAACTTTGATGGTCTCGTAAAAAGTCACAAAATACCGTTTTCTGTCATTCCGGCGAAAGCCGGAATCCAGTATTTTCAGACAGTTGCAGAGCATCTGGACTCCGGCTTTCGCCGGAGTGACGACTTATTGCGAATTTATCAACTTTAGCTCACCTTTAACTTGGGTTAGGATTGTTTTCTTATGCCATTTAAAAACACTCAAGAATTTATCAAGAAACTCGAATCTGAAAATGAACTCAAAAGGATTTCCGCAGAAGTGGATTCTGTACTGGAAGTCACCGAAATCGCGGACAGGATGAGCAAAACCCGCGGTCCGGCGCTTTTTTTTGAGAAAATAAAAGGATCAACATTTCCGCTTCTTATCAATGCCTTCGGAAGCTTTCGGCGTATGAAAATGGCGCTGGGGTGCGATTCTTTCGACGATATCGGCAGACGCATCGGCGCATTAATTAAAATCAGGTTTCCCGGCAGTTTTACCCAAAAAATAAGGATGCTTTTTGATTTGAAAGAACTGGCCGGTATTTCACCCAAAAAAGTGAAACATGCTCCGTGCCAGCAGAGGGTCTACGGTCTGGAAGGGCCATTGCTTGACATGCTTCCCATTCTCACCTGCTGGCCTCAAGACGGCGGTCCGTTTATTACCCTTCCGGTTGTGATTACAAAAGATCCGGATACCGGGGTTCAGAATATGGGTATGTATCGCATGCACAAATACGACAATACCACTACCGGTATGCACTGGCAGTACAACAAGGACGGCAGCCGCCATTTTGACAAATATAAATCCCGGAAAGAGCGGATGGAGGTGGCGGTGGCCCTGGGCGGATCTCCCCTGGTGACCTATGCGGCAACAGCGCCCCTTCCTCCGGATATGGACGAACTTTTGCTTGCAGGATTTATCGGTTCCCGTTCCATCGAAATCATCCGGGCAAAGACCATTGATATTTTTGTGCCCGCCGAATCCGACGTTATCATTGAAGGATATGTGGATCCTGATGAAGAACGTATTGAAGGCCCTTTTGGGGACCATACCGGGTTTTATTCTCCTGCGGACCGTTATCCGGTATTTCATGTGACCTGCATTACCTGCAGAAATGATGCGGTTTATCCCGCAACCATCGTGGGAAAACCGCCCATGGAAGACTGTTATATGGCAAAGGCCACGGAGAGGATTTTTCTGCCGCTGTTAAAAATGCTGGTTCCGGAAATTGTTGACATGGAACTTCCCATGGAAGGCGTGTTTCACAACTGCGCCCTGGTCTCAATTGACAAAAAGTTTCCCGGACAGGCTAAAAAAGTGATTAACGCACTGTGGGGACTGGGTCAGATGGCGTCAACCAAGTATATTGTGGTATTTGATAAAGATATGAATCTTCGGGATTCAGGAACCGTGGTCTGGAAACTTCTTAATAATGTGGATCCCAAAAGAGATCTGCTGTTATCGGAAGGTCCTGTGGATGCGCTGGACCATTCAGCGCCGTATCCTAATTTCGGCGGGAAAATGGGAATTGACGCGACAAGAAAAACCCGTGAAGAAGGAATGGGGCGGGATTGGCCTGAAGAGATCCGAATGTCTGAAGAAATCATCGAAAAAGTCAGCCGTCGGTGGAAAGAATATGGATTTTAAGAAATTCTCGAAACTGATTATGATCGAGCAAACCTTTTTTGCTTTGCCTTTTGCACTCATAGGTGTGCTTTTTGCCGGAGGCGGTAAGGCCATGACCTGGTTCTGGGTGATTATTGCCCTGGCTGCAGCCAGAACCGCTGGCATGTCATTTAACCGGGTGATCGATGCCAAAATCGACGCAAAAAATCCGCGTACCAGCGACCGGCCGGTTCCAAAAGGAGAGGTTCGGCCCGGGATGGTATGGATAACCGCCTGTATATCCTCTTTGGTACTTATCGGCGCTTCATTCATGCTGAACAGTCTCTGTTTTTATCTGTCTTTTCCCGCAGTGTTCATGCTGTTGACCTATTCTTATTTTAAACGGTTCAGCGCCTCTTCCCATTTTTATCTGGGCCTGGTTGAAGCGGCCGCTCCCATTGGCGGATATATTGCGGTTACCGGTGAATTTACACGCGTTCCCTTTGTTCTGGGGTGTATTATCATGGCATGGATTGCAGGGCTTGACATCGTTTATGCCATCCAGGACATGGAATTTGATGTTAAAGAAAATCTTTACTCCATGCCGGTTCGTCTGGGAAAAAAACGGGCGCTTATCATCTCCACAGCATGTTATCTGGTCTCTATGATCGCCATGATATATGCGGGATTTTTGACCCATAAGACCGTCCCATACTGGACGGCAGTGGTACTTGTAGGAATAATATTTTTTTACCAGCAGAGACTGGCAAGGAATAACAATATCGCGTGGGCCATAAAGAATTTTTTTAAAGCCAATATGTACATATCCCCCATTCTCTTTTTTGGAACCCTCACAGATCTTTTTATAGGTAAAATTTTATAATCGTAAGATGCAAGAGTCATGAAAGATCAAAAAAATGATAGTTGTTGGAATTTCAGGAGCCAGCGGTCCCATACTGGGGATTCGTCTGATTGAAGAACTCCTTAATTCAGGAGAAAAAGTTGCCGCCATCGTTTCGAAGCCGGCCGGCCAGATCATAGAATACGAAATCTTTCGGGGGGAAAGTCCCTTTTTATCCTTGAAAGAACTGCTGGTAACGCGGGGTCTTTCCGAAAACCATGATCTGTTGAGTGAGTTCAAAAACAACGACTTTTTTGCTCCCATGGCCAGCGGTTCCACAAAATTCAAAGCAATGGTTGTGATTCCCTGTTCCATGAAAACACTTTCCGCCATTGTCCACGGATATGCAGATTCACTGATTACCAGAACCTGTGATGTGGCATTAAAGGAAAGGCGCAGGTGCATCATCGTGCCCAGGGAAACACCGCTCAGTGTCGTCCATACCGGAAACATTCACCGGGCCGCTTTGGCCGGCATCGAGATCGTTCCTCCGGTTCCGGGGTTTTACACCCGGCCGGAATCGGTGGATGACGTGGTTAACTTTGTCGTCGGCAAGGTGTTGAACCTTTTGGGTTATGATCACGATCTGTTTGAAAGCTGGGGGAAAAAGGAACTATAATATGGCGCTGTTGGATCACATACAGAATAAAAAACTTCGCAGCATTGCTGAAAAGGTCTGCAACAATATCCCGGCAGGCGAAGACGATGCTCTGTACATGCTCACAACCCATGACATCCTGGATCTTGGCACCATTGCTCATTATATCCGGACAAAACTTCACGGAGATATTGCCTACTACGGGGTGAATATGAATCTTAATTACACGAACATCTGTGAGTTGCGATGTCCGTTATGCGCCTTTTCCTGTGATGAAAACGATGAAAACGCGTTTTTGCTGTCTCCCGATGACATTGAAAAAAGGATACACCGTGCCGCTCGTTCAGGGATTGATGAAGTTCATATTGTGGGCGGACTCCACCCCAATCTTACCATTGACTATTTCGAGCGGATGTTGCGGATCATTAAAAACATAAAACCGGATATGCATATTGTTGCATTTACTGCGGTTGAATACGATTATTTCGCAAAAAAAAATAAAATTTCCCTTGAAGAAGTTTTTAAACGGCTGATGGATGCAGGCGTCGAGGCCCTGCCCGGAGGCGGGGCCGAGGTCTTTTCTCCCCGTGTCCGGGAAATCATCGCGCCAAAGAAAATACCGGGAACCCAATGGCTTTCGGTCATGCGTACCGCCCACAAAATGGGTCTCAAGACAAATGCAACCCTGCTGTATAATCATATCGAGACTCCCGAAGATATTGTGGATCATCTTTCCAGGATTCGTGATCTTCAGGATGAGACCGGCGGTTTTAAAACCTTTGTACCGTTACAATTCCATAGTGAAAATACCGCATTGGAGGTCACGCGTACGACCACAGGCTACGATGATATCCGGATCTATGCCACCAGCAGAATTTTTCTCCACAATGTGCCCCATTTAAAGGCATTGTGGATGTATCTGGGTGAAAAAATGGCCCAGACCCTTCTCAGGTTCGGGGTTGATGATATCGGCGCAACGTATGATAACGAAAAAGTTGTTCATGCCGCCGGTGCCCGTACTCCGGATTTCGGATCGGAGCGTTTTTTAAAAAGACTGATCCGTAACGCCCAATTCATACCCGAACGGACAACCGCGAGCTACCGGTCTTTAGGCGCTACCACGAAAAGGGAGTCGGTATGAAGCTTGGCTATATCGATTATCTTAACTGCTATCCTTTTTATTTTCGAATGTTTGAAAAAAAACCTGTTCCAGAGATCAGCATCTATCCGGGGTATCCGTGCATGCTCAATAAAATGATGGCCCTGCGGCAACTGGACATGAGCCCCATTTCCTCGGCAACCTGTGCGGAAATTTCTGATGATGTGCTCGTGCTTCCGCAATTTTGCCTGAGTTCGGTGGGGTATGTGGGATCGGTTATTCTGATCAGCAAAATACCCATTGAAGATTTGAATCAAAAGAAATTGGGCATTACCCGTGCCTCCCATACGTCTGTGGTGCTGTTAAAAGTCTTACTAAAAAAATATTACCGATTGGAACCGTCGTACATCCCCACCCAACCCAGGCCGGTGCTCAAAGATATGGATGCCGCGCTGGTTATCGGCAATGATGCAATGGCCATAACCTCCGAACCGGTTTCCTATATTTATGATCTGGGCGACCTGTGGCTTCGGAAAACCGGCTTCCCTGTGGTATTTGCCGTTTTTGCGGTCAGACAACGCATTGTTGAACAATATAAACTCCAAATAAAATCTGTGGTTTCTTCCTATCACAGATCATTGTGCTGCCTTGAACAGGAAAAAGAAACTGTGGTTTCACTGGCAAAAGCAAAATATCCGGATATTGTTTATGATATCAACGGCTATTTTGATCTGTTGCAGTTTAAATTTGATGAAAATTTAAAGAAAGCCCTAATGTTTTATTATGAGGTTGCCGGAGAGATGGGACTGCTTAAAAAGGTAACCGGATTAAACTATTTGGATATTGAATAGCAAAGGAAGACGTGATCAAAACCAACCCACTTTATCATAAGATATACCGGGGAGACAGAATATCCTCTGAAGAAGCTCTGGATCTTTTTTCCTGGGACATTATTGACCTGGGAAAAGCCGGAAATATGAGACGAAGATTGGCATACCCCAAAGATCAGGTCGGATTTATCATCGATCGGATCGTCAATTTTACCAATATTTGTGAAGCGGCATGTGCGTTCTGCGCATTTCATGCCCGGGCCAACCTTATTCAACCTTATGAACTGACACTGGATGATATTCTCCAAAAGATTGAAGAACTTATAGCCGCCGGAGGAACCCAGGTGATGCTCCAGGGCGGACTTCACCCGGACTATACTCTGAACAAATATATTGATATGGTAAAAACGGTTAAAAACCGTTTCCCGAAAATCTATCTGCATTCCTTTTCTCCTTCGGAAATCGTACACATATCCCGGAAAAGCTCCCTGCCTGTAAATGATGTGGTGAAGGCATTGAAAGCGGCGGGTCTGGATTCCGTACCGGGCGCATCGGATCTGCTGGTTGACAGAATACGGGTAAAGGTAAGTCCGAAGAAGATCACGGTGGATGAATGGCGAAAAGTAATATACTCTCTGTACAGAAATGAAATGAAGTCTTCCGCAACCATGACCTACGGAATGGGAGAGACTCATGAAGAGAAGATTCAACATCTTACCGTGATACGCGATGTTCAGGATGACACGGGGATTTTACAGGCCTTTATTCCCTGGTCATTTTCTCCTCCCGGCACACGAATGGAACATATGCTTCCGGCAACAGGCCTGGATTATCTCAAGATGGTTGCAATTTCCAGGATATTCCTTGACAATATCACCCATATCCAGGCCGGGTGGCTTACCGAAGGTCTGAAGCTTGCACAGATTGCACTGGCAATGGGAGCAAACGACATGGGGGGGGTGCTCATGGAAGAGGTGGTGGTAAAAGCAACCGGAATCAAAACCAGTACCCACCCCGAGGAGCTTGTCCATATCATTAAAAACGCCGGCAAGATTCCTGTGCAGAGGGATTCCCGGTATCATGAGATAAGGAGGTGCGGGTAACCCCCATCCTGATGACAACACTTGATCTTGCTTTTTCAACCTGTCCTAACGACACATTTATATTCCATGCGCTGCTTCACCACTGCATTGATACGGTCAATTTGCGTTTTATTCCCCACATGCATGATGTGGAGTCACTAAATAAAAAGGCGTTTTCTAAAACATTTCATATTTCAAAACTCTCATTTTATGCCTATTTTAAGCTAAAACAAAACTATAAAATCCTTGATTCAGGCTCGGCACTCGGATATGGTTGCGGACCTCTTCTTGTGGGAAGATCTTCGGAGCTTTTATTGTCTGAAGCAAAAATTGCCGTACCGGGTGAATACACAACCGCATATCTTCTGTTGAGGCTATGGAATCCTGAAATACGCAATGTTGAAATAACCCGGTTTGATACTATACTTGAAGGGGTCCGGATCGGAAGATACGATGCCGGACTGATCATTCATGAAGGCCGGTTCATATTTCCGGAATATGATTGTGTCCAAATCATCGATTTGGGTGAGTGGTGGGAAGGCCAGACAGGACTTCCCATTCCCCTGGGATGCATTGCGGTGAGGAAAGATCGCCCGGCCATTGATCTGAAAGATGACATTGAAACCGTTATTCGAAATTCGATTCAATACGCGTTACAGAACAAAACTGAATCCAGAGAATTTATCAAATTGCATGCACAGGAACTGGATGACCCGGTTATTGACGGGCATATCGATCTGTATGTCAACAATTTTACCCTGTCACTGGGACATACGGGGAGAAAAGCGATACAGACTCTTGAGGAGATGGCTCGGTGGAAAAACATACTGTAACGGCAATCGTCATGGCCACCCTGCTTGAGGCCAAGCCTTTTGTCCTGGGTATGTCTTTGACCCGGAGCCGTAAAAAACCTTTTGCCGTATTTGAAAATGATCATGTTTTTTTGATGATTTCGGGTATCGGCAAAGCAAACGCGGCCATGGCCACCGGTTATTTATGTCATACCTGTCACCCGGCCCGGGTTTTTAATCTCGGCGCGGCGGGCGCTACAGATTTTTCACATGCTCTGGGAGAAATTTTTCACATAAACCAAATTATTGAATATGACAGACATGAATTGAAAACAAAAAAACCGTACATCCATCACCCTGATATTTTAAATGGGTTTAAAACCGCCAGGCTTTCCACCAGTGACATGGCGGTTCTTGATCCTGATGACCGCAAAAAGATATCCATGAATGCAGATCTGATTGACATGGAAGGTGCGTCAGTTGCTCAGGCGTGCAGGAAGTTTGATACAAAATGTTTTATGTTCAAATTTGTCAGCGATACACCGGATCATGCAGCGGACCAGGATATTGTGGAGAATATCAGACGGCATCGCTCATTTTTTTATGAGTTTTTTATCCGCTCTGTATTGCCGGTTATTTAAAAAACGAGGCATTTGAAACCTGACACCAGGTATACGGGAAGGAATAAGTATGGGATATTTTTTAAAGCCATACTATGGGCAATTTTAATCACCCCAGTTATAATCCAAACTAAGGAGGAAATATTGATGACTACGCTGCGATGGGATCGTTCACCCGAGATGCAAATTGATACAAGCAAAAATTACATGGCGGAAATTGAAACCGGCAGGGGCAGTATTAAATTAGAACTTTTTCCCAACCACGCCCCCAAAACCGTCAACAACTTCGTATTCCTGGCCCAACAGGGGTTTTACGACGGGGTATCATTTCACCGGGTGATCAGCAATTTCATGATCCAGGGCGGAGATCCCACAGGCACCGGTGCAGGGGGGCCCGGCTACAGTTTTGAAGATGAAGTTGCGGATAATCCGCTGACCCACGAGACCGGCGTCATCTCCATGGCCAACGCCGGGCCAAACACCAACGGGAGTCAGTTCTTTATCACGCATTGCCCACAGCCGCACTTGAACGGGAAGCACACCGTATTCGGAAAGGTGGTTGGCAGTCAGGATGTGGTGGATTCAATCCGGCAGGGGGATAAAATAGAACGGGTAGTCATAAGCGAGGGTTAGCAGTCACAGGGGTTATATTTTTTCTGTGAAGGCCTCAAGCGCTTTTTGAAGCATCCGTCGTATAAAGACCTCTTTATCTCCATATGTGAGTTTGGTGTATGCATGATAGTCAGGATCTGATTCCACCAATTCCGGCGGATTGTCTCTGCATTTTGTCTTTATGTTTTTAAAATTTTGAACCAGTTCGATTAAACTAAATTTTCTCGCTTCAAAGGCTTTGACCCATTTCAATCGCCACATCATTTCAAAGCGTACCTGATCCGCCAAAAACAGGTGGATATCAATAACTGCCATTTTATTTTCGTTGCTTAAATAGTGAAAATTGGACGCCATTCCAAAATCAAGAATGCCCACAATTAATTCATAATACGCAAGGGAACCTGGTTCGCCCGGTTGTGCCAGGTAATACAGCACTTGGTTTGAAAGATCTGAGAGGCAAGTTTTCAAGCCATAAGTTTCTCCAAAACGTTTTTTCCAGGGACTAAATATTCTTTTTTCCAAAACAATACTTCGATAGGATTGAAGATTAATAATTTTTGTCATGGAAACCCCAGTGTCAAATGTCATCTGTTTTTTTACATTTTTTTTAATGCAGATCTTTAAAATAATTTAATTATAATTTCAATGGATTTTAGTTGAGTCGAAATGGATTTGTTATAATGAATTAAGCGCTTACCCTTTGTATAATTTGCAAAAAATGATCCTTGTCATGGCATAAAAAAAAATAGAAGAATGCTTGACTCCAATAATCAATTGGTATATGGATCTTGCCCGACAACGGAAATACGGTCTTTTTCGATACCATGACTTAATTTTATTTTGAAAGGAGGCTTTTAAAATGGCTTTTATTCCTACTGTTGACGAGGAAAAATGTGAAGGTTGTGAGGAATGTGTGGATGTTTGCCCTGTTGAGGTGTTTGAAATGCAGGATGATAAATCCGTACCGGTAAATGCTGACGAGTGTCTGGGTTGTGAAAGTTGTGTTGAAGTTTGCGAAGCCGGCGCAATTACAGTTGAGGAGATATAATCAGGTTTGAACTGCTTGTTCCCTGGTCCTCTTGTTTTACAGGGACCGGGGAACGATGCTCCCCACACGATTTCCACCGCAGATTATTGTTGCTTAAGAAAATAGTAATAAACTGGAAGAGTTGCAACAATTTAATTCTTTCCTTTATCATTTTTTATTGAGGTTTCGACAGGTTATGGACTTCCCCCCATCATAAATCAATCATGCCCTGTTATTTGAATGTTACAACCCCTCTGGGGTATATGGCGGTGATGTACCGTGTAACGCCGTTTGCGGTCATTAAAATTTTACTCCCTACCCGGGACAAAGAGGGGCATGATAATGCCGTTGAAACTTTTGACCGGCGGCACACCGGTTTTCATGACAACGCTTTCAGGGTAAAAGAATCCATAATCGAATACTTCAAAGGAAAGCCCATATCCCCTCCGTGGAGATGGTTGGAAATGGGGGGCTTTACAAAACTTCAGCAATCTGTCCTTGAAAGCACTGCCCATATTCCATATGGTGAATTGAGATCATATAAGGATGTTGCAGTGGCCGTCGGCCATCCCCGTGCCTGTCGGTTTGTGGGCACAACGTTAGCAAATAACCCTTTTCCTATTCTGATACCCTGCCACAGAGTGATTCGAAGCGACGGTTCCTCTGGCCGGTTTGGCGGAGGATCGGATCTGAAACGGAAACTGATTGACCTGGAAGCCGGTTAAAGGGTAAAATCTGCCGGAAAGGAGCCTGATTTATGTCAACACATTTTCATCCCAGATGTCTTCCGGTTCTAATCGGCAGCCTTCCTTTGTATGATCACGCCCAAGGAGTTAAGTTGGTTTTTGAGTATACCCCTGAAATTCCATTATGGGTTCAACTTCCGGCGTATAAAGAAGAAGGCATGATTGCCCAATTTCAGCCGGGTTTTCCGGGCCTTAAATTGGAAACGGACAAGTCCTTTATTGATATCTCTGATCCTTGTTTTGATGATGAGCTCCTCGAATTTTACGAAGATTATATGTCGGTAAAGGAAGGCGAGGCCGATCTTGAAAATTCGAGATTTGCCCTGACCACAGATACGGCCAAAGGTTTTTTTTCTTTTGCAGACCAGCTTCGGGCTCTTTCCGATCCCCCGGTAGCGGTAAAAGGTCAAATAACCGGTCCCATAACCTTTGGTCTGGGGTTAACCGACCACAACGGAAAGGCGGTCTTTTATAACGAGCAATTAAGAGATGCTGCGGTAAAGCTTTTGGCTCAAAAAGCGCGGTGGCAGGTCAAAAATCTTTCAGGATTCGGATGCCCGGTCATCATTTTCTTTGATGAACCCGCGCTGGCCGGATTCGGCTCATCCGCATTTATAACCATATCCCGTGATGAAGTCGTGAGCTGTTTCGAGGAGGTTATTGAAGCGGTCCATGATGAAGGGGGGCTTGCCGGAATCCATGTCTGTGCCAATGCCGACTGGTCTTTGCTTTTGGGGTCTGACACGGACATCATCAGCTTTGATGCCTATTCCTATTTTGACAAGCTGATCCTCTATCCGGATCTTGTTAAGCGCTTTATCCAATCCGGAGGCATCCTGGCCTGGGGAATTGTTCCTACGCTAAACAGCGACCACATTGAAAAAGAAACTGCCGATTCACTGGTAGCTGCCTGGGAAGAACAGGCCCGGGCGATTCAAGCCATGGGTATTGATAAGTCCGCAATACTGGATCAGACGTTGATAACGCCAAGCTGTGGCACGGGTTCTCTAAGCCTTGATCATGCAAAAAAGGTGCTGGTTTTAACCAGACAGGTTTCGGATATAATTAGAAAAAAAAATTTATAACACAGGTCAAAAACCGGTTTCATCACATATCGGATTTAAAAAACTGTTCCGGCTCTGTCATGGAATTCGGTTCCCTGGTATATTCGGTGGGCACGGTACCTTCTTTGAAGCATTCAAACACGGTCTTTTTAGATTCGGGTATGGGTAACAAACCGGTTTCAGCATCGATTTTAGAAAACACAACGCTTTCGGGGACCTGAAAAACTCTGACGGGCTTGCCCTCCAGTACTTTCTGGACAAATCCGAGCCATATGGGGCTTGCCGCCCTGGAACCGGTTTCGCTTTTTCCAAGAGAACTCTCATCATCAAAACCCACCCAGGTTCCCGTGGTATAGCGTGGCGTGTATCCTACAAACCAGGCATCATGAAGATTGTTCGTCGTACCGGTCTTTCCTGCCACCGGTCGGTTCAATGCCTTGATCCTTTGTCCGGTTCCGTACTTGACCACACCCTCAAGAAGACTGGTCATGATATAAGCCGTATCTTTATCGATGACCTTTTCTCTGGCAGGACTTGATTCCTCGATTACATTTCCGTCCCTGTCCTCAATTTTTGTTATAAAGACAGGACTTATCAGATAACCGAGATTGTTAAAAACGGAATACGCCTTGACAAGCTCCAGCAAAGATACCCCCGAAGATCCCAAAGCTATTGAAAGATCCCTGTTCAGTTTTGAGGTGATTCCAAGTTTTCGGGCATAATCTATAGCGTAATCAATGCCGATATCTTTTAAAATTTTAATGGTTACAACATTGCGTGATTGTGTAAGGGCATCGCGAAAAAGGGTGGGACCATAAAATCTTTCCTTGTAATTTCTGGGTTTCCACGTAAAGTCATGTTCCTTATCCTGATACACAATCGGCGAATCGATGATTATGGTTGCAGGGGTATATCCCTTGTCAAGGGCTGCCGCATATATTATGGGTTTAAATGCTGAACCGGGCTGCCGCCTTGACTGAACGGCCCTGTTGAACTGGCTCTCCCCGAAATCCATTCCACCGATCATTACCTTCACATAACCGGTTTCCGATTCTATGCACAAAAGAGCGGCCTGAGCCTTTGGAACCTGTTCCAGATCAAGCTCCCATCGGTCTGTATTAACCAGTTTATTTTTAATCTTAACAAGTATAACATCCCCCACGGACAAAACCTCTCCGGGATGTTGAACCCTGGCTTGGAAATAGGCAATCTCCGGATCAGGCTTTCTGGCCCAGCGCATATCCTCAATTCTTATGATTCCCAGGGTATTGCCGGTTCGAACCACTACCGTATCATTCTGGTTGTTTACCTCTATCACGACGCCTTGCGTGATCTTCCCCTCATCAAGGGGAGCTTTTTCAAGCTCAGTCTGAAGCTCCTTTGAAAACGATTCGATTTCTTCCTGCCGTAAATGCGTTATCGGACCCCGGTACCCCTGGCGTTTGTCCAGGGCATATAGCCCCTTTTCTATTTCACCCCGCGCAATCTTTTGCATTTCAATATTTACCGCGGTATAAATTTTGAGCCCCTCCCTGTATAAAATATCGTCACCGTATTTATTTGAGACATAGCGCCTGATATGTTCGGTATAAACGGGAACTTCTTCTATATACCAGTTTTTCCTGGGCTTAATATCAAGCTCTTGACTGATTGCTTCGGTCGCTTGAATGTTGGTTATAAATCCTTCTTCAACCATTCTGTTTAACACATATATCTGGCGCTGCTTTGCTCTTTCCGGATAACTGAAGGGAGAGTATTTGCTCGGAGCCTGGGGCAGACCGGCCAGGATAGCACATTCCGCCAGGTTCAATTCCTGAACGGATTTTCCGAAATAATTCTCGGAAGCCGCTTCCACCCCATATGCGCCATGGCCCAGATAAATCTGGCTTAAATACAAAAACAGAATTTCATTCTTGGCAAACTTTTTATCAATACGGTATGCAAGAACAGCTTCTTTTATTTTGCGGGAATAACTTCTTTCCGGTGTCAAAAAAAACGATTTTGTAACCTGCTGGGTAATTGTACTGCCTCCCTGAACAATGGCTCCGGCCTCGATGTTCTTAAAAAAGGCCCGGATAATACTTAAAATATCTATTCCTTCATGTTTATAAAATCTTGCATCCTCCGCCGCGATGAAAGCGTTTTTAAGCATTTCAGGCATTTTGGACAAAGGGATCACAATTCTCCGTTCTTTGAAAAATTCACCGATCTTTCGGGTGTCGTCTGAATACACGGTGGTGATGATAGAAGGCCGGTAATCGTTCAGCGAAGATATTTTGGGAAGATTTCTGCCCAGGTAAAAATAAACCCCGACAGCTCCAACCATGCTGAACACCATCATAAAAACACAAATCCAAATAAACCATTGGGCGATTTTTACAAAAATTCGTCCCTTATCTCTCCGGATTCGCTTTTTAAGTATCTGAGAAGTTTTTTTGCGTTTTAACATATTCAATGTCTCGAAAATTCTACAACATCTTGCAAATACAGACTTATTAATGGGAATCTGTTCCGCAGTCTTAAAGTGTCTGTGGCGGTACTGTCTGAATGATCCTGGATGCCGGATGCTTGATCCCGGATAAAAAATTTAGTAATTCATAAATACCCGGCATCAAGAAACCAGTGTCCAGTATCTCGTCTCAATCAACTTCAGGTCGTATTTTATATGGCAACGGACGGATGGACCCCAAAAAAAATTCTTAAGAGTTATAGATATCAAAAGTCGATTTATTACGCAAGGTCCTTGACACTCCCAAAATTTATCGCCTGTTTTACACAGTATCGCAACTGTTAAAATTGATGAACTCGTAAAAAGTCCGATTTAGACGGTTTTGTAAAAAGTTCAAATTCAAGGCGTGCAAATTTTGCAATCATGAGGCGTACTTATCGTACATTGAATGATTGCGAAATGCAGCACAACGCAGAAGTTGGACTTTTTACGAGACCGTCAAAATTCAACAAATCTCTTTACATGGCTGCATATTTGCAATACATAGGGAACATCGAACTTAACCGGATCGGAATTAAACAGGAATATGCGAACCGCTGTTAATGAAATCAAGCTTAACTTAATTCGGGCAATTTGTATATTGAGAATTAAATAAAAAATACAACACCTTATCCGGCATTGTTACGCCAGGGTTCCGCAGCGGGACCTCATGATGATGTCGCTTAGCACCCAAAGGAGGAAAAGTGATGAATGCTAATTTACCTGTTTCCTTGAAAGCAGTGGACCGTGTCGAAATTCTAACCCTTATAGACAATTACATTGATCTGTTGCTGCCGCCTTCTGAAATTATCAGCCGCCCTCCGCTGGCAAAGGAGGGCAAAATTCTGGAGGATACCCTTCTGGCAGAACATGGACTGTCCCTTTTGATTACCGTAACTCAAGCAGAGACCAAACATACCGTGCTGTTCGATGCGGGGTACACCAGGGTGGGCGTACTTCATAATATCGAACAACTGGGGATAAATGTTGAGGAGATAGAGTCCATTGTCATTAGCCACGGTCATATGGACCACACCGGCTCCCTTCACGGCATCCTTGACAAAATACCCGGAACGATTCCCCTGGTGGTTCATCCCGGTGCATTTGAACATCCTCGCTATACCCGAACGCCGGACGGCAGCACGCGTCTTTTTCCCCGAACCCTGGTAAAAGATGATCTTGAACAGAAAAATGTTAAAATCGTGGAAAGCAAAACACCGACCCTGATCGCCGATGACATGATCATGGTTACCGGACAAGTGGAAAGAACAACGGAATTTGAAAAAGGAATGCCCAATGCACTTAAAGAAAAAGACGGAGAATTAGTGTTTGACCCCTTTGACGACGATCAGTCCATTGTTGTTAAACTCAACGGAAAAGGTTTGGTCGTGATCTCCGGATGCGCCCATGCAGGTATTATAAATACCGTTAGATTTGCACAGAAAACAATCGGGGAAAAAAATATTAAGGCAATTCTGGGGGGATTCCATCTTTCCGGACCGTTTTTTGAAAAAATTCATGACAAGACATTTTCGGAGCTTAAAAAATTGAATCCTGAAGTGTTAATTCCCATGCATTGTACCGGATGGAAAGCGATTCAGCGATTGCAAAAAGAGTTTCCGTCAAGTTTTGCACTCAACAGTGTAGGATCCAAGGTAACGCTTTCGTAATTCAGCACCCCTATACCGGGAAGTTAATACAGATTTTCAAGCCGTTGCGATTTGGATATTTCGCCATAAAGTTTCGAGACCCTGGCAATTCCACGTTAAGAAATCATTTGAAATGGGTTCCATGAAAAAATTATCGAAAAACCATCAAAACTTTTTTTTATCGTTTATCAGATACGGTTGCATCATTTTATGCACCTGGTTCCTTGCGTTCCAAAGCAACACGAGTTCCGCCTCAACCATTAAAATCGGCGAGATCAACCCTCTTTCCGGCAGTCTGGCAAAAAATGGCATTGAAATCCACGAAGGGATCGAGGTCGCTGTGGCTGAAATCAATGAGGCCGGAGGTGTCGGCGGCAAGCAGCTGCAGCTTATCTCGCGAGATGATCAAAGCCGGCCGGATGTGGCCATTTCCAGGGCTGAAGAATTATGTTCCTGGGAAAAGGTGAGCGCGCTTACCGGCGGTTATGTCGATTCCCTGGTAGGTCCTATTGCTGCAGTGGCTAAAAAACACCGGATTCCTTATGTGGCCAGTGCCAGTTTGCAAAAGGAGCTGGCACAGCATAAAAATAAATACTTTTTCAGGGTTTCCTGCCTTCAGGGATTTGTTAAACCCCTCTGCGGAATCCTGGCCCAACGTTTTAAGCCCCGACATCTGGCCATTTTATATGCTTCCACACCCGGATCTGTAGAACTGGCCGGTGACCTTGAACGGTGTGCCAAAACTCATGGCCTTAATGTACAACTGATTGAAAAATTCCGTCCGGGCACACCTGATTTCACACCGCTGATCGCAAAACTGGACGACAGGAATATTGACGTCATCGTTTCAGGCGGCTTTACGCCGGACCATATTCTTTTTGTGCGCCAGTTAAAAGAAAACAGAATATCACCCAAGGCATATATCGGCCCGTTCGGCATTGCATATGAAAGCTTTATAAAAACAATGGGTAAAGATGCGGACTACCTCTACAGCACCTGTGCCTGGAATCCGGGAATTACCGAACCTGGTACGGAAGCGGCCTCTAAAGCCTTTGTTCAAAGATTCAACCGCATGTTCAACAAGCAGCCAAACACCACCAACATGCACGGGTATACCTCTGCCCGAGCTCTGGTTGCGGCCATGCAGGCAGTGTTGCATAACGGGCTGCCTGTTACCGGTGATAATATTCGCTCGGCATTGACAAAACTTGATCTGGTTCTGCCCATGGAACATCTTGCTTTTGACAAAACCGGAAACCCTCTCCATTACAACCACACGATTGTCCAAATTCAGAAAGAAAAACTCGTGGTTGTCTATCCATCCGATCGAACCGCCGAACAGGCGATTTATCCAATGCCCCCATGGGATCAAAGATAACTTATGTGGACAACGGTTCTGGTTTCGGGCATATCACTAGGTTCCTTTTATATCCTGATAGCACTTGGTTTTGCACTGATATTTGGAGTTACTCACAACTTTAATCTGGCCCACGGCGAGTTGGTCGTATTGGCGGGCTATGTGGCCTATTGGCTCTGGGACGGTTATGGATTGTCCTTTGTATTAACATTTCCCGTCGCCATTCTGGTAATGCTTTTGATATGTTTGGGACTAAAACGTCTATTTGCCCGGCTCAGCGAACCCCTGGAGTTAAATTCCATTGTCCTTAGTTTCGGAATGGCCATTGTCTTCCAGAACAGCATGCTTTTTCTGTTTTCCGGTAATTATAGGCTTATCCGAATACCATCCCTGAATGAGAGTTTCCAATTCCATGGCGTTTATATGAGTTATGGCCAGCTTACCCTGCTTGTATTGTCCCTGTTTGTAATCTTTCTGCTTTACATCCTTATGTACCGGACTTATCTGGGAAAAGCGTTGAGAGCCACAATCCAGGATAAGGAAACGGCGGCTCTGTCAGGCATTAACGTAACGGTCATGGGAACACTCGCTTTCTGTCTCGGTGCCTTGCTTATCGGTCTGGCAGGCCCCCTTTACGGCTGCACCCACTATCTTTATCCGTCAAGTGGAGGCGAGGTCACACTGTTGGCCATTACCATTACCATTTTTGCCGGTGTGGGCCGCCTTAGCGGAATCATTGTGGCTGGCTGGATTATGGGGCTGGCTGAATCTTTTACTGTAATACTCTTCGGAGCCAGCTGGCGTGAGATGGTTACTGCTGTTTTGTTGCTCACCCTTCTGACTTTCAAGCCTTACGGTATTGTTGGAGATAAAGAGTGAATCTATTATTGAAAATGTCATGATGAATTCAATACCAAAATCTCCATACGTCCGAAATAAGGATTCAAAAATATATACCGCGGGTCTTTGGACGGCGTTGTTTTTCTTGTTGATGCTTCCGGTTCTGGTCCGGCACAATGATTATATTCTGCAGGTCGTTACCCATGCCCTGCTCCTGGCTACCCTGGCACTTTCCTGGAATATTTTGGGCGCAAGCGGTTCGATTTCCCTTGGCCACGCCGCTTTTTTCGGTTCCGGCGCCTATGCTTCGGCCCTGTTAAGTCTGAATTTGGGTGTATCTCTATGGATCACCATTCCCTTAGCCGGATTTATCGCCGCCAGTCTGGGTTTTATTATGGGCCTGATCTGCATGCGCTTAAGGGGGGCTTATTTTGCCCTGGCAACCATGGCCTTCATAGAAATCCCCAGAGTTATTACGGATAACTGGGATGAACTGACCCGAGGGTCCCTCGGACTGGTAGGGCTGCCGGGTTTTCCCTCCCTGAACCTGGGTCCGTGGCATATGGATTTCGGTTCCAGTATCACGGCCTCTTATTATCTGATGATTGTTTATTTTCTGGTATTGCTGGCTTTGGTTGGATTTATATTTCGGTCCAATCTGGGTCTGGCACTTCAGGCCATCCGTGAAGAGGAAATCGCTTCCCAAGCCGTGGGCATTCATGCGGACAGCCTTCGGATGCTCTCTGTGCTGCTCAGCGCCTTTTTCACCGGAATCAGTGGCGCCTGTTATGCACATCTGGTCCGGTATATCAACCCGAGCCTGGTCTATGGACTTCATTTCTCCGCCATCGCCATGATCTTTGCTATTTGCGGGGGCCGGTTCACCATTATAGGACCGGCTCTGGCTGCGCTGATTATTTATCCTTTGGATCAGTTCGTTTTTCACCCCCTGATTCCGGCAGGCCATGAGTTCCTGTATGGAGCGGTGCTCATCTTTGCTGTTCTGTTCATGCCGGCAGGGTTATGGGGAAGCATACATAGAACACCGAATCGAACCCTCCGTAGCAGATAACCCGTTTATGAACGGACACTATTCAGATAGTTCCTTGTCCATGCCAGGGCCTCGGACCTGCTTTTAATTGTACCCGCTAATTTTTCCTCCCGCACAAGGTTTAGAATTGTTTTGAATAGCGGTGAAGGAATAAGACCGAATTCATGTATAAGATCACGACCCGTGATCAGCGGCGGTTCCTTGATTTTACATTTAAAATCATAAAAAAAATTGCGTATCATGTCTGTTACAAAGCATATGAAGGCCTTGTTTGCTTGACTTAGCGTGTCTTGTTTTGCCAGGGTATCCGCAAGGGTATGTAACAGCAGGGCAGGCGTGTTGTCTCCGCATTTTATAAAAAAACGGGTTACCCCTTTATGGGTCAACGTTTTTTTCTGCATGGCCGTAAAAAGAAACAGCGGATTTAAATGGTTGCGGATAATAAAATCGACAAACCGCTTTTCACGATTGGAAAATTTCAGCTTTTGGCTGATTTTTAGAGCCAGATCAGCACTTTTTCGGGGATGACCGTAGAAATGGATTTTTCCCCCGCTGTCGATGGTTTTAGTCCGGGGCTTTCCAATATCATGGAGCAGAATTGCATATTTAAGGAGCACGGTTTTTTCTTCATCAAGATATTGCCGGATCTGGATGGAAGTATCCGGCAGAATCCTGGCCGGATCGTTGAGTATGGTTTCAAGATGGGAATACGCTTTCATGGTATGTTCAAACACGTCATAAACATGATGGTTGTTTTGACGGCATTCTTTTAACCGGTCAAGATCGGGAAAGATGGCGGTTAACAGACCGGCATTATCCATTTGGGAAAGATAAAGATAGGATTTTGACGTGCCCAGCAATTTGAGAATTTCGCTCCGGATGCGTTCACCCGATGAATTCTCTATCAGTTTTGCATAAGCGCTTATAACCGACGCCGTCCGGGGTTCGATTTGGAAATTCAAACATGCACCGATTCTATAGGCCCGTATCAAACGAATCGGATCTTTTTTAAAAACATCTGCTGAAATCATACGAATTTTTTTATCGACCAGATCCCCAAGCCCTCCCAGACAGTCGATGATTTCTCCCGAAGCAAGATCATATGCCATGGCGTTGATGGTAAAATCCCTTTTTTTAAGGTCGTCTTCTATGAAAGAGCCGTTTAGCGAGGTGATATCAAAGATATTATTGTTGGATATTACCCGAATGATCATCTGACCCGGTTTTCCCATCTCAACCAGGTGGCCCGATATGTTTTTGGCTATTTTTTCCGCATTTTTTTTTGGATTTCCCGTGACGGCAATGTCATAGTCGGTTGGCTCTCGATCCAGAAGCAGATCCCTGATCGAGCCCCCGATGATATATGCATTTTTTATCCGAGAGAAAACATTTGAATTAAAATGAATCATTGAGTTCTTTAGTTTTCTTGACGTTACATTTTTTTTTGAATATCCTAACTTGTATTTATATCACTATTTCCAGGTTGTGTCTATTGGGATGACATATGGTCAAAACCTTAAAAAAAGTGTTTAAAGTTGCGGTTACCGGGGGGGCCGGATCCGGCAAGAGCTCTGTTTGCAACCGATTGAAAGAATTAGGTATAACAATTATTAGTTCCGACGTACTGGCAAGGGAAGCTGTGGCTCCGGGCTCCACAGCTCATAAGAAAATTCTAAACTATTTTGGTGAAAAGGTAGTGTTAAGCGACGGAAAACTGAATCGTCAAATACTAAGACGCATTATCGTAAACGATGGTGCTGCCCGACGTTCTTTAGAGCGATTCATTCATCCGGAAATAACCAAACTTATGAAGCGAAAGATCGCTCAGGCGGAACAGCACGGTGATCGTGTGATAGCGGTAGAGGTTCCCCTTCTTTTCGAACTCGGCATGGAAAAACAGTTCGATATCATCGTTGTCGTCAGTGCTGACCCTAAAGTGCGGGTTAAACGGCTAATGAACCGCGATAACGTCTCCCGTGAAGATGCTGAGGAACTTTTAAGTGTTCAGATGCCGGATCAGGAAAAGGTGAAACGCGGAGGAGTTGTATTATCGAACACCGGTTCAGCTAAGCAACTCATAAGCTCTGTAGATCGGTTTTATGAAAAATTTTTAAAAAATACGAAAAAAGGATCGAAAATTCTTGACAGCCAAGATATCATGTTTTAGTATTCTACAGTATAATTTATAGAAGCACTCCTGTGTGGATCCCGCCATTTGGAAAGAATGACTAATCTTTCAATATTAATACACTGAGCATATATTCTTCCATAGAAGCCGATATGGGTCCGGTTGATAATTTATAAAGTTATTTCAGGCTGTTATAGGATGCGGTCCTGCCGCTATCAAAAAGGAATCCCTTTATCATGAACATTGTTCAACTTAAAGAAAAGAAAATTAGCGAGTTAGCCCTTTTGGCCAAAGATTTCAGAATTGATGGAGCTGCGGGGATGAGAAAACAGGATCTTATTTTTGCACTGTTACAAGCAGAAATTGAAAAGACCGGTTTGATATTCGGGGAAGGGACACTCGAAATACTGCCGGACGGATTTGGATTTCTGCGGGCGCCGAATTACAATTACCTGCCGGGTCCGGATGATATTTACGTATCACCCTCGCAGATACGCCGTTTCAATCTAAGAACCGGAGATACGGTGTCCGGACAGATTCGTCAACCCAAGGAGACGGAACGGTATTTTGCGCTGTTAAAGGTCGAGGCGGTTAACTATGAAGATCCGGAGATTGCCAGGGAAAAAATTCTTTTTGACAATCTGACGCCTCTGTATCCTGACAGAAAGATACTTCTCGAATGCGATTCCGATAATTACTCCACGAGAATAATGGATCTTTTGACTCCCACCGGTTTTGGCCAAAGAGGGTTGATTGTGTCCCCCCCCAGGTCCGGCAAAACCATGCTCTTGCAGTCCATTGCCAACAGTATCAGTACAAATCATAAAGATATTGTGTTGTTTGTACTGCTTATCGACGAGCGGCCCGAAGAGGTCACAGACATGATGCGATCCGTGGACGGCGAAGTGATCAGTTCGACGTTTGACGAGCCCGCAGAACGGCATGTACAGGTTGCTGAAATGGTTATTGAGAAGTCCAAGCGTCTGGTGGAGCATAAAAAAGATGTGGTTATCCTTTTGGATAGTATCACCCGGCTCGCCCGGGCATACAACTCTGTTATCCCCCCAAGCGGAAAGATACTTTCCGGAGGCGTTGATTCAAATGCACTCCAACGTCCAAAACGTTTTTTCGGCGCCGCCAGAAACATTGAAGAGGGAGGAAGTCTCACCATTATCGCAACCGCCCTGGTGGATACCGGAAGCCGTATGGACGAAGTGATTTTTGAAGAGTTCAAGGGTACCGGCAACATGGAAATTCAGCTGGATCGAAGACTTGCCGATAAGCGGGTGTTTCCTGCAATTGATATCAAGAAATCGGGCACACGCAAGGAAGAGCTGCTTCTGGATCAGGAAACCCTCACCCGTGTCTGGATTTTAAGAAAACTGCTGTCTTCCTTAAATCCGGTTGACAGTTTGGAATTTTTGCTCGATAAAATGAATGGAACAAAGAATAATCAAGAGTTTCTGAATTCAATGAATGCATAAAAGAAAAGCAGGAGGTTGAACATATATGAAAAAGGACATTCATCCTGAGTATGAACAGACAACCATAAAATGCGCATGCGGAAATGAATTGGAGGTGGGTTCGACGAAATCGGACATCCGCGTTGAAATCTGCTCCAAATGCCATCCTTTTTTTACAGGAAAACAGAAGCTTGTGGACACCGCCGGACGAATTGAGCGTTTCCGCAAGAAATATGAAAAATTTCAGAACCAATAAACCGCCCATTTACCGATACGGCTCAGCCTTGATAAGCATATGCAACAGGTGATGGGCCGTTTATTTTTGGGCGTTACTGTTTGGGAGCATTACCGATTTATTAAAATGGTTTTTAACCATTAACTTTTTCATTTTTTTGAGCGAGAGCCTTGCAATCAGGTTTCAGGTGTCAGGAGTA
>CAYPIW010000223.1:0-6729 GCA_964410925.1 uncultured Desulfobacteraceae bacterium | reverse complement strand
AAGTCCAATTTCTGCGTTGCGCTTCATTTCGTGTTCACTGCGGCGTACATAAGTACGCCTCATTCCACGAAATTCTCGACGCCTTGAACTTGAACTTTTTACTTTGCCGTCTCAACTTTGACTTTTTACGAGTTAATCATATTTAAAGGAGTCATAAAAATGCAAAAAACCATAAAATTAAACAGGGTGGTGGTCACCGGTCTGGGAATGGTTACGTCACTGGGCCTGGATGTGTCGACCACATGGGAAGCCATGCTGGCGGGAAAATCAGGTATCGACTGGATTACTCAATGGGGAAATCTGGATGAAGTGAAAGCCAAATTTAATTTGGCGGAAGATTTCCCCTTTATTGCCGGAGAAATCAAAGATTTTGACATAAAAGAAATTGTCAAACAAAGAAAATATGGGTTTTCAAAAGAGGATCTCAAACAGATTAAATATATGGATGCGTTCATCCAGTTTGCTTACGCAGCAACACTGGAAGCCATTGCCGATGCTAATGTAAATTTAGAAAAAGACGACATTGATCCGTATCGGGTGGGCGTCATTATCGGCTCAGGTTTGGGCGGCCCCCAGTCATGGGAAAAAGAATTTGAACGTTTTTCAGCCGGTAAAAAAGTATCCCCTTTTTTAATTCCGCGTCTGATACCCAATCTGGCGGCCGGCAATATCAGTATTTCTTTTAAGGCCAAAGGCGCCAATGCGTGCATCGCCACTGCCTGCGCTTCCGGGGCTCATGCGATTGGCGAATCTTTCCAGAGAATTCAACTGGGCAAAGAAGACGCCATTGCCTGTGGCGGAACAGAGGCTGCGATTACCCCATTAACTATCGCCGGTTTTCATGCGCTTAAAGCACTGTCCGGAAAATACGATTCGCCGCAATCCGCTTCCCGACCATTTGAGGCAAATCGTAACGGCTTTGTTATGGCAGAGGGATCAGGCGTTTTGATCCTGGAAGAGCTGGAACATGCCTTAAAAAGAGGGGCGAAGATCTATGCGGAAGTCACCGGTTTTGGAATGACTGGAGATGCCAGCCATATTACCGAGCCTGATATTGACGGCGCTATTCGATGCATTAAACTGGCCCTGGAAGATGCACAAATTGAGCCCAGGGAAGTGGATTTAATCAATCCCCATGCCACATCCACACCCAAAGGGGATGTTAATGAAGCCAATGCCATAAAAAAAGTCTTTGGATCTGATAAAGAACGGCCGTTTATAACCGCAAATAAATCTCAGATCGGCCATTCTCTGGGAGCCATAGGAGGAATCGAAGCCATTTCCACCGTATTGTCCGTTTATGATAATAAGGTTCCGCCGATTTTGAATCTGGAACAGATTGACCCGGAATGCCAGGGGCTGAACTATGTGCGCGGGGAGACAAAACAGGCAACAATCGATACGGCTCTTTCCAATTCTTTCGGATTCGGCGGTACGAATGCGACTTTGATTTTTCGAAAATACAGATAGGGGTTCAGAGGTTCCGGGTTCAGAGGTTTTTGATGGGTGTGAATTAAGATTGTTGGTTATTGAGTTCAATCGTAAGGTGTCAGTGTTCAGGTGTCAGGTTTCAGCTCTTCAAATTCCTCGACCCTGACACCTGAAACCTGAAACCTGACACCTTAGGATATGGAACAAAAATTGGATTAAAATTCCATCTGTATACATGGCGATTTTCACCACCCCACCTGACACCTAAAAAAAGGACTTCATTTATTATGACTTGTGTTGATAAACTCGTAAAAAGTTCAAATTCAAGGCGTGCAAATTTTGTAATCATGAGGCGTACTTTTTTCGTACGTTGAATGATTGCGAAATGCAGCACAACGCAGAAATTGGACTTTTTACGAGACCGTCAGCGTTTGTACCAAATCCTTGACCGAGCGCATGTATTCATTCAACCCATGATAAAATATGGTGTTGTGATCGGCTCCGGGTATCTTTAGCAATTTTTTATCCCGACCAGGACAGGCATCAAAAAGGGCCTGGGCATCACTGAAAGGAATGATATGATCATACTCGGCATGAATAAAACGAACTGGCTTGTAAAACTTTCGAACTTTATCGATATTGCGGAGCCCTTCTTCTTCAAGGATTCCCATGGCATGGATATTCACTCCGAGCAATTGTAACAGAGGCGCAAAATAGGCAAACCCGCTTTCAATGATGAGACCGTCAATCTCATTTTGATAGCTTTCCGCAAGCTCAAGGGCTGAGGCGCTGCCTAAAGATCGTCCCATGACCATCAGGGGACCGGTATATGCATGGATATCGAGCCACTTTCTGAAATAATCGAAGATAGCGTGGCAGTCCCGCATCATCCCGGTTACGGTCGGAGTTCCGGTTGAGCGACCGTAACCGCGGTAATCTACGGCCAAAAAATTGCTGCCGATACTCAAGTACATAGGGCCCAAATCGTTATAGTCTGATACAATCTCTCCATTGCCATGAAAAAAGAGGATTACAGGAGCAGCCTTATCAAAGTGATGCAATCGTGCACCGATAACAACGCCGTCTTCTACCGGTATGTCCAAATCCTTTGCATTCTCACCGGAGGGCGATATGGATTCTTCGGACCTCGGATGAAATAAAAACCGAAGAATCTTGGGACGATCAAAGGCGGAATAATCGATCTGCGATACATCGTTCATGGATTTACCCTCTTTGGTTTAAGGCCTTTTGAATAAATCGCCAGGGTCAATACGGTTTAAATCCTGTTTCAGGATATAAGATTCATAATCCAGCAGTGTCAAGTATTTATAACTTCTCAATAAGTTATAAGTTTGTACAGGGGTGTTAAGACTAAACCCGCAAAACGGTTAAAATTCGCCGGCAAAATTGCCGACAAATGATTTACAATGGGTTTACAACACCCAAAACGTGGGTTTTTTCGAAGATGTTTTGAGAAAATTTTTTTGAAAAAAAATTTTTATTTGCGGACGTTTTTTTTGCGCCAATTTTAGTGAATCATTTATGGTGCCACCAAGCACCGATTAACAACGATATCAAAAACATAAAACTGAATTCAAATTGTAAATTGTCAAAGTGATCTTAAATCTGGGTTTATTACAGCTCTGTTGGAGGTATCTCACAATCTGAAACAGATCAAATTCGTGTGTTCTCCATTAGGATTCGCTCTTCGCCACTTTTTCAGATATGTCTATGGGTTACAAGATATTTTTGGATGGTCAGGTTTCTGCTCTATTACAAGTTACGATTCCCTTATACTCATAATCTCCCATTCATCATTACACTGAATCGCTATACCTTCTGAGGTTGAACGCACCATGGTTCCAGTACATTCCATTAAACTCTTCACGATCTTCAGTTCTTTATTACTACCCCTTGGGAGAGTAAGGTCCATAATAAACTGTGTTCCTTTTGGAAAACATAAGGACTTCTTGGTATAAATAAATGCGCCGCCGATAGATATGTCTTCGGTTTCAAGATCATAAATCTTTTTTTTACCTGATCTCATTATGGCTTCTATTCTTACCGGTAGCCTGGCGTTATGTCTTTTATATAGACGTCGCTCTCTCATTGACAACACCTTGATTGTTAAAATTTAAATAAAATTTAAACAAATGGTTCGACGGGTCTGTTAAAATTAATTGCTATACCTTCTGAAGCTGAGCGCATCATAGTGCATGTATAATTTTTCAATTACTTCAATCTTTTTATATTTACAGACAATTGTACAGATTTTCCGGTTATCAATCTATTTATGGTCGCTGTGATTATAACAAATACATTCCGGGTATAGCTTTGTTGAATTTCACACCTATCCCCTTTGGATCGACCCTCGTAACTTTACCTCTATTTCGAACAGGGGTTTCAAAACTGGTATGAAAAAGAGTCATAAAAAGCTCTTCATTAATAGATAGATTGGTTTCAGTTCCAATAAATACTCCTCCAGCACTTACATCTTTAGTGAAATCTCTAAAGTAGCAATTATTAGTTTCACAGATTGTATAGACAGAAATAGGTTTCCTGGAATGTTCCCTTCTGTCTTTGACCTTGGATTGTTGCTTGTCATCAAATTCGGATTGCCATTTTTCCAAAGATCTGAGGAGCTCTCGCTTTTGTTCTTCTGGCATATTAGAAATGATTTGAAATATTCGAGTTTGAACTTCAGCAATACTTGATTTATTATCGTTATTCTCCATCATCTTCCTTTTCGTACTTTTTGAATAGAACCTGGATAGCTTCTTCTAAAAGATTGCCTAAATTTCCAATACATATATTCCATTTCTTGCAAAATTGAAAAAAAATTCAGAAATAGATCTGTCCTCATTAAAAAAAAATATTACACGGATTTTTTATACATAATAAGTTTTAATAGCAAAAATCTCAAGTCGGATAATAAAAATGGCAGAGACAAATTAATGACCCTGTCAGTTTAAATGTTTTCAAATTATTTTGATATTTTCGGTTTTAGCCTTCAAGCAAATTCGATTCTGCTGTCTTTAACAAATCTTTTTTCAGGAATATATTGACAATACAAAAAGTTGCGTCTTTCAATGCTAAAACGTCTTTCTCCATTATCGGGCAATATGGTCTTAACCCAACTACTTCTTAAATCTTTTACGCTCAAATCCTGATAGTCCTAAGTTTTAACTTTGCGATTATTGATGATTAGTTAACCTCAAATTAATTAGCACCGTTTGGGGCAAGCTAGGCAGCATTTGAGGATTTTCTTAATTTCTGCATCCATCACACCAATGCTTAAAAGCGGAACCCATATTTCTCGGGGATCGGCTTTATTTTGATTTAAATTTTAATCCAATTTTAAATAAGTCAGCTAAAAAGTGAAAGTCAAGAAAAATTAATAAAAACAAAACAATGTGCAATATATTTCTGAGTTGTATGTAATTTTATGCCATTTTTGTTGTGCACTTTATTTCATATTTTGAATATAGTTATGTTTTATTATGCTAAATTTCAAAAACAGTAGACAAATTATACGTCATATGAAGCTATAACGTGAACGTCTGAAAAAGGAGAGTAAAATGAATGAACTATTAATTTTACAGGTCAGGTACCGCAGCGTGCAGACTTCGTCCCTGCAATGAAATTATCAAAAAGTGAGGGATTTCGCATTAAATCGTACCTGTGTGCTCTTTCCAATCCCTGAGCTCCTCTAAAACCAATGGATATCAAACTCGGACTGTAAATATCAAGCCAGGATTATTTTTCAGGTATCCAATCATTAGATGGCCTATTACCGGGGTTGTGATATCTAATCGTTATCTTATATCTGGCATTTTTTGTGATCTATTATAATTGTGATCTATTATAATAAGGTGATTTCAATAAAGGGTTTCATTTGGGTCACCGCAGATGAGTTGGTTGGCAATCCGGATTGTCCGGTTGAAGTAGTGGAAAAATGGGCGTTTTGGGCCTGATTTTTATAAAAAATATGCATTTTTTTCAAAATTTCTTCTCGCTGCGACTCGTCTTCTATCCGAATTATTTTTTATGCTTTGGGCGAGTGCGCAACTTTCTCCAGGGCGGCCATTCTTTTTTCTATTTTCCGATCTTTAACCATCCCGTGATGAGACAACCGTATATTTATAGTTAGTGCCGGTTATCATTTTTTCTTCTGCAACAGTCCATGATAGCATTTGGTCAACTTTACAAATGCTTCGGGACTCCCCCCTTGATCCGGATGGTGCTTTAAGGCCATCTTCCGGTATAGACGGTTAAAACATTTTAGATCCATTTTCTTTAAATTTTCCCAGCTTGTTTCGAAAAGTTTTGCGGCTTCTTCCATGTTCACCCGCACTTTTTTCGGTGGAATGCAAGTCCGGTGGCGATTCATGAAATCGTGAAGGTAATCCTGGAAAAGAGAACGCCGGGGAAATTCATAATCGAAGTACATAACCACATATTTGACCAGATAGTCCCTTAGCCTGTCAGACATCCCCATGCCCGCCCAGAAATTCTGATCCTCATTAAGCTGACAAACCTCATCAATAAAAAATTCATCCATCTTGATTTGGTTTAAGTCCTGGGGTCTTTGGGCGGCAATGGCATCGAGAAAAAAACGCTGAAGATCAAAAATGGTGTAAACATATGATCTCAATTCGTTGGGCGGAAGAATGCGCTCCTGAACCATAAAATACTGTTCAATCTCATCCCGCGATTTCCCATGGAGCACTTTAAACATCTTAAGCGGCATTTTACTCAGGTTGCGTTGGTCTATCTGGGCAAATTTCAGATAATGAATACGGCGCTTGTCGAATATGTGAACCATAGGATGAGGTTCCGATACCTCTGTCTTAGGGTCGCCGAAGGAGCGTTGAAATCCCCTGATTACCCGTTTTATTTCAGGATCCAAAAAATCCCAGAAGATATGATCCAATTCGTCCTGATCCGGATACAGTCCAAATTGTGAAAGGGCCTCCTCGATAGCTTCATCATAATAATACCCGTGTGCACCCAGGTAAATGATGTGTTGGGAGGGGTCCGTGCCCAGATGGAAAACATCTCGACTTTTTAAGCACGCACCGTCAGGGTATGTTTCTCGAATATAATAATGTGTCTGATCTTTTATTTTCGTTCTTGCAAGATACATAATAATTATATCATAACGCATACAACCTGTTGAGACAAGGTCTTTTGGGTGTAAACTGGGGTGGTGAAAATCGCCATGTATACAGATGGAATTTTAATCCAATTTTTGTTCCATATCCTAAGGTTTCAGGTGTCAGGTGTCAGGAATGATGA
>CAYPIW010000222.1:0-5364 GCA_964410925.1 uncultured Desulfobacteraceae bacterium | reverse complement strand
GATGAACGTCGAACATCTAACATCGAACGTTGAACATCGAATAATGTATTCTACCATTTATAATAAAGACAAAGCGAAGCGCCTTCCACATTCGACGTTGGGCATTGAACGTTCGATGTTTACCCGTCTTCGGAGGCGCCAAAGGCGACCAGGGTTCGATGTTCAAATTATTACGTCTGAAATTAATAGCAAACCTTCATATCACGTTGAAATGTCGTATACAGGTTAGAAGTTCTGAAGTTGGAGTTTCCCTTGTTATGGTTTGGATGATATGCTATCCTATGTTTATGAATTTACGAAAAATGAAAAATTTGCCGTATAAAAAGCTCGAGTACAGGTTCGATTTTGAAATCGGCTACCTTACAAAAAGCCCTTGCAGAGAATGTGAGAAAAGAAAAGATTTCCCTGACTGTATGGAAGATTGCAGCAGGCTCGACAAAATACACACCATTTTATGTGAAGCCATATCGTGTTCAAAACGCCTTTAATCTGAGACCTTTGGAAAATGTTCATTTCAAAGGAGGGATCTATGACCGGCATGAAACTTGGTGATATCCCCGTTTGGAAGAAATTGATCCGGCAAGCCGATATCATGAGTCGTCCTGAAAAACATCTCAAGTATCTACTGGAAGAAAAAGATCGACTTGTTAATTTCTCTTTGAATGGCGCCGGTATGTTTTATGATTTTTCACGTCAGAGGGTGGATGAAAAAACCATGGAACTTCTGTTCAAACTTTCTGATGCCCGGAGGCTGAAACAGAAGTTTACCGCAATGGCCTGTGGTGAAAAGATCAATACGACTGAAAACAGGGCGGCGCTTCATACAGCGACACGGAATTTTTCAGGCAAACCTGTTTTTGTTGACGGTAACGATATAATGCCTGAAATAATAAGAGTCAGAGAAGCAATTAAGGAGTTTGCATCACAGGTTCATAATGGAAAAATAACCGGGCCAACCGGCAAACCGTTTAAACATTTGGTTGTCATCGGAATCGGGGGATCGTATCTGGGTACGGAATTCGTGGCCCGGGCATTGGATCCGCTGGCAGATAAAAAAATTAAAATATGGTTTCTTTCAAACGTGGACATTCATAATTTTGGATCCATTGCTTCGGCTATTGATCCTGAAACCACCCTGTGGATCGTCATCTCAAAAAGCTACACTACAGCGGAAACCATGGCCAATACTCATCAGGCGTATGCCTTTATGACGGAGAAAGGTCTTGATCCGACCCGGCATTTTGTCACGGTTACCAGCATGGGATCTCCGGGAGATGATCCTTCAAATCCCGTGCTTTCTTCATTTCATATGTTCGATTTCATCGGTGGAAGATACAGTGTTACCTCAGCGGTTGGCGGAGTACCCCTGAGCCTGTATTTAGGCTATGAACGCTTTGAACGGTTTTTAAAAGGCGCTCAAGACATGGACCTTCATGCCCAAAACGCCCCCATGGAGAAAAATATCCCCCTTATTGCGGCGCTTATTTCAATCTGGAACAATAACTTCCTTGGATATCCTGCTCATGCCATCATCCCCTATGCATCTCCGTTGTCCAAACTGGCCGCTCATATCCAGCAACTTAACATGGAGAGCAACGGCAAGTCAGTCAATCAATCCGGTGAACCGCTCAATGAGCCTTCGGGCACTATTATTTTTGGAGAACCCGGAACCAACGCACAGCATTCATTTTTTCAACTGGCACACCAGGGTCGTCCGTTTCCCATTGATTTTATTGGTGTCATCAATCCCCATTTCAAACAGTATATCAGCCAATCAAAAGGGGTCACCAATCACCAGGAACTCTGGTCGAATCTGATTGCACAACCCCAGGCCCTTGCAAGGGGAAAGCAAGGCACGAATCCGGCAAAATCTTTTTCCGGTAACCGGCCGTCATCAACCCTTATTTTAAATGATCTTTCGCCAGAAAATATCGGCCGGCTGCTTTCCTTTTATGAAGCTAAAACCGTTTTCGAAGCCTTTGTATGGGGTATAAATCCCTTTGATCAATTCGGCGTGGAACTGGGAAAAACCCTTGCTACGGATATCCGAAAACAGATAGCACTAAAAAATCAGAACCATGAACACCGCTTTGATGGGGTGGATCCGATAACCGGATTTTATCTGGAGACTCTGTTCTCCAGCAAGTGATCGAATACCGTCCGTTTCTGGGGGTAAATCACGGGTGTTGGCAATATGAAAATTCATGTTGGTCTGTGCTACATATTTAGCCTTGGGGAAAAGGTGTCAGGTTTCAGGTGGCAGAGGACATATAGGTTTCAGGTGTCAGTGTTCAGGTTTCAGGTTTGACAGTTCCTGACACCTGAAACCTGACACCCGAGACCCGACGTCGTTGTAGAAGTTCGAAGATGTGAATTAAGGGAATCGCCATGACATATTTGTCTAAAACATTGCAGGAAGTATTGTCAAGACAAACGAAAAATGCTCCCACTTTGGAAGAATGTATGACGTGTGAACCTTCGGGGGGGATATCGCATCATTGCTGCAGGACTCCCGGCTTTGCAATTTATGAAAACGTCCGGCTTATATATTCGGAATATGCAACCCGTTTGTGGGAAGCGGTTCCATTCGGAAACAAGCACTTAAGTTTTGATCAGTTTATGCAATTCTACTTCACTGAAGTCATATTTACTTCTATTATGGGCAGGGAAAAAGTTTTGCTTAAATTGTACTTTCCAAAAATTATCGACTATACCGTAATACCTGATGATACAGCCGACAAGACGCACATATTCGGCCCCAGAATAATGCCGGATGCCGACCTGGATCTCATTGTGAGTTTTCCGGATGATTTTCATATTTTTTATACAAAGAGAAACACCGATAGACCCACCAATCAGGGATGCGTGTTTTTACACCGGGGAGAAGATTTTCAAATAAAGCATAGTAAGGGATGTCTGTTGCATGCAGAGGGGTCCACAGAGCGGATTACTACGAAACCCATTGATTGCGTTTCTTTCAATTGCAGAATCAAAGACAGCGAAAAGGAAAAAGAAGAAAAAACAGCAATTTATTTTGGAGAATTAATTACGCAATTTGGCGTCTGGTTGAATGATTCCGGTAGGTTATAGCTGATTTGCCCTGTCAGGGTGCATATAAGGTGCATTTGGGATCATCGAATCGTCAAGGCCGTCAACCTCTGATTTCTTCTTGCCCGGCATCCAATGGTAGTAAGTATCCATAGTGAATTTGACCGAATGGTGTCCGAGCTGATTCGAAACATCGGCGATATTATCCCCTTTCGAAATTCTTAATGTTGCGTATGTATGCCGCAAATCGTGTATCCTGATTTTTTTAACCCCTGCCTTTTTTATTGCCTTATGGAATATCGTTTTTCGCCACCTGTCGATTTTAATAATTTTGCCATACCTGTTTGTGAAAACATATTCCGGCAAATCCCCCAAGCCGAGTGCAAGCCCTTTCTTTTTACAGCTAAGCTCATGGGATTTCAGAGCGCTGGTAAGCTGTAAGCTCATATCTACAAGTCTGGTCTTGTGATTTTTAGGCTTTGTGATCCGGTTCCTGTAAAAGTTCCGGCAAACTTCGATAGACCGGTCATTAAAATCTATGTCATCCCATTTTAAGGCCAGCGCTTCACCGATACGCAAGCCGGTTCTTGCCAGTAATAGAAATATTGTGTAGTCCCCTGGGAAATGCCCTTCAACGGTGTCCAATAGTTTTTTTAATTCCTCTGAAGTCAAGGTGTTAATGGTATCCTTCTGGCCATTTGTTTTGAGAAAGTTTTTTCCAAGCTGTAGCGCCGGATTTGCCTGTATAATCTCATCATCAACGGACTTGTTTAATACCCCGGATATGACATTTTTTAACTGGGCCGCATAGCTTTTGGAATACCCGGACCCGATCTTTTCAAGCAGGAATGTTTTTATTTTCCCCCGGTTGATTTCCGTTACTTTGAGGTTTCCGAATACCGGAAGGATATGTTTGTTTAGAAATCCCCGGTAATTTTCCCCTGTGGATTTTTTGCACAAGGCCGGAATATCGGATTTCATCCATACATCAGCATACTCTTTAAACGTCGGGATAGATTTTTCAGGCTTCTTTTCCTCAAACCCGAACTCTCCGAGTTGAAGTTTTGCCCGGATCGTGCTGGCCACAGATTCGGCGGCCTGCTTATCGCCAACTTTCCGGGATGTCCGCTTTCCGTTATGAGATATGAACACCCACCACGGTTGCCCCTTGCCTTTTACCTTTTGTCTGATTTTAACTCCCATAGTTCCCTCACTTCCCCTGTTAAAGTTTTGGCCCAGGAAGCCGGATAGGGTTTCCGGTTTTCGCTGATCAGGCTATCCTGGGCGTTTGCAATAGTCTTCCCCCATACTGCCCTTCCATTCCCTTTAAAAAGATCGTGCGATATACCGCCTCTCAGTGCGTCGGGATAATCATTCATGGCTTTTAATTTCCCCTGGGAATTTTAACCAGCTTTACATCACAACCCAATGGTTTTAGCGGCTCTATAACCCCACATAACGTGTCGGAAGTTTCCCGCAGGATCTGCGCCATGCCGAGATAACCCACCCATGAAAGCGGCCTGGAAGAGTTTTCTTTATATCCGTCAAACAGTTCGTACAGGGCTTCCATTTTTTTTACCTGGTCCAGTATCTTGCCGTGGATTTCCCCTGCGCCTCCATCGCCATCCGATTCGACATCATCCGGGGAAGAAAACTCACTTGCCATCCAGGCGGCCTGAAGTTCCGCTTTTCTGTTGTCATTTTCCATTCTTTCGATCAAATCCAATAGAACCTTTTCCCGTTTTCTGAGCAATTCAAGCTCGGGTTCAATCTTGGACATGCCTTTCTCCAACTCTACGGTTTTTTTTTCGCCCTTTGCCATCCTATCCTCCTTTCAATAAAAAACCCGAGGAGTCCCACGGTGAAAGCACACCGCCCATGCCCTCGCGGGAATGGGTGCCTCGGGTATTTTGTGATAAATTGTTTTTCATTGCTTTCTTTTGGGATTTGTGTTGACAAATAGTTAAACTTTGTTAAACTTAGTTTAAATACTATTTTTATCTTTGTCAAGTTAATATTTACAAAAAAATCAAACTTTGTTATACGGAGGCCATGAAAATCATGATCGGTTTAAAAGTTGACCCCGAATTTAAAGAAATTTTACAGAAACTTGCATCTGAAGAAAACCGTAGCCTGTCCAATTTCGTAAAGCACGCCATTATAACCTATATCAAAGAGCACAAAGACGTTGTCTGGGAACCGCCAAAATAACCGGGTAAGGAGGTCAATCATGTTTAAAAAATTATTTACCATATTGATTTTTATACTGTTTTTCGCAATGCCTGCCTTGTCTCAGGACAACCGGTATCAAGACAT
>CAYPIW010000221.1:0-9835 GCA_964410925.1 uncultured Desulfobacteraceae bacterium | reverse complement strand
CAAGACTAATAATACCAAAATGATTTTGTTGTTTATCGCCCTAATATTATGCATAAATACATTTTCTGAAGGTAAAGGCTGCCATCTAATATAGGACAGTTGGCCCTATATTATTTTAAGTTATTAATGAGTCGGCCCTAAGTCTCACGTCTCGCGTCCTCCAAATCCGAAGAGCATTTAAGACCGAAGAGAGGACGAGTTTTCTTAATGGCCGAAATGACGGCTCTCTCCATTACTCTCGCCGACAAAAGGCCGAGAACACTCAAATCCGCCTCGACGTGTCCCGTCGCCATGGTGAATATGGTGTCCCCATCGAACATGGAATGCGCAGGCCGCATGGTTCTCGCGTAGCCGTTTTGCGACATGGAGGCCAGTTTGGCGGCTTTGGATTTGGTCAGTATAGCGTTCGTGGCAATGATTCCGATCGTTGTGTTGCAGGCAAAGAGATTTTTCTTTTCCGCATAAGATTGAATCATGATAGTTTCCGTGTCGGCCAACCCTGTCATGTCCACGTTTAAAACGCCAGCTATCCGCTCTCCCGTTTCGGGATCGATCACGTCGCCAAGGCAATTGACCGCAACAAGCGCGCCGATTCTCAATGCTCCCACCTGGATAGCGTGGCAGCCAAGACCGCTTTTCATGGCCCGCGCCATGCCTAGTATCTTGCCCACCGTAGCACCGGCACCGGCACCCACGTTACCCTCTGCACAACCCTTATTTGTAGCATTCAGACATGCCTGATAGCCCATTTCCTTATCCGGTCTTATCCTGTGGTCGCCAATGGCCAGATCGAACAAAACCGCCCCGCAGACGATTGGAACCCTGGTTACCTGGACGTCAAAACCGATGTTCCTCTCTTCCAGGTGCTGCATCACGCCGGAAGCAGCATCGAGACCGAACGCGCTGCCTCCTGCCAACACAATCGCATGTATCTTCTCCACCAGATTGACGGGATTGAGCAGGTCGCTTTCACGTGTTCCGGGGGCTCCGCCCCTGACATCGATTCCAGCCACTGCCCCTTTTTCGCAGATGACGACAGTGCAACCCGTGCCGGCATTTAGATTGTGCGCATGCCCCAATTTGATGTCGTCTATGTCAGTGAAATTTATCTGCAGCATGGAACTCTTCCTTCCTGGCGTATATCAGCATCGATTAAGTATTCTTCAAGCCCAACGACGAATTCAGCGGCGGCGTGGGCTGGAGCGAAGCGGAAGCCCACGCCGTCCGCTGGAATGATTTGTTAACCTGATTTTTCGATATTATACTGATATTTTTTGTGTCAGCCATCATTTTTATTATCAAATTGCTTCAATATTTGCTGTATCTGCCTTGGAGTAATGTCTGATTGCTCAGTTTTAGAATAAACAGTTATAAGTATAACTTTCTTCGCGGTCTGGGCATAATAGATGAGTCGATAGCCAGCACTTTTACCTTTATGGATATCTCTGTTCCGAACTCGAACTTTAAAGATGGTAAAATCGCCTGTTTTCGGTATCAGGTCTCCGACAAATTCACCTTTTTGAATCTGATCTATCACAGGCTGAACATCTAAGCGAATATTCCGGTACTTTTTTCCTAAAGTACGTAGATTCCGTTTGAACTCAGGCGTAAATTCCACTATGATGCCGTTATTTTTTTCATCCATCATTGCCAACACCATTCCATAATTCTTCAATGGACATTGTTTCACCAGTCATAGCTTCTTTCCATCCCTGTTCAAAACTGCTTTCTGCGGGTTTCAGAGTTATACTTTCACGGAAGATTCGAACGATGTTCAGCAATGTCGGAAGATATTCGCCGGGCGTCGCTTTTATTTCTTGAATAAGCTGATTTGTGTAATTTGTTTGATAACTATCCATTGGTATCTCCTTGCATCAAAGACTATTTTATATCATAGAAAAACAAAAGATACTTTTATTGCTTTTCTGAATCTGCCCTGATAATCGCTTATCATTATGATATATTGGAATATTTTCTCAATATTCTTTTATAGCTTATTGAAAAATCTTTTTTGGTTTTCTTTGTCGCATTGCCAACTGATTTGTATTTTAAATTTGCTTTCCAAAACAAAAAGTCATCATTCTCAATTGGTTCTGATAATTCATTTTTGAGTTCTTTTTCGTCATCAGGAAGAATATCGTAATAATAAGCTAAATCTTTAAGCATTTCAGCAGCACCACGAATAGCTCCGATTTTGTACCATCTTAAAACCATCCTTTTAATAAAGTTGTTGACTTCATCAACCGATAAATTGTCAGCTAAAAGGTCTTCAATTTGATCTATAGCGTCCTCCATTTTTTCAGCAGGGGTAATCCCATCAGCCTCAATTTCAAATCTTTCTTCAATTTCCTTGCGCCATTTATTTAATGACATTGAATGATGCTTGGCTTTATATTTCTCGTACACTTCATATGCTCCTTATACCAGCAGGTTAACGATAAAAATCACCGGTTTTATCCGGTGCATTTTTTTGGTTGGACGGCGTTTAGACCGATTTTTTTTGTATTACTCATTCGGCAGTGATCCCTTTATCCTTGTCCCAACAATTTCTCTTCGTCTATGTGTGTTCTGTCGGTTGCGATTATTGTCCTTGGCTCTTGTAATCCTGCTTAGTGCCGCGTATGCCGTGCAGGCAAGGCTTTTTCTGGCATTAAGCGGGTTTCGTCATGGCGGCCTAATGCGATTTTCGTTTGGAAAGGGATGTTAGGTTGACTTTATTCGTTTGCCCTTTTTTCTTTAGCCAACTCTGCTTTAAGTTCATCTTCAATCTCTTTTTCAACATCTTCAATAGGAAATCTTGTTTTGCATTTCATCCGTTTGTCTAAAAAGGATTGAAAAATTCGACTGTTGCGTATAGCTTCAACCTCAGCTTCAAAATCATCTGCACGGCTGAGAATAAATTCTTCTCCATTTGCCAACAGTAAAACAGATTCTTTTCTAGCAAAACCGAAAATCTGAGCTAATTCAATGTTTTCTTTTTCAATATCTATTGCTTTCATAGTGTTACCTCTTTGCCTCTGATAAAAAGGACATTGTGCTTTTTCAACCCGACCGAGATAATAATAACTGCAACAATATCGTTTTCAACTTCATAAAATATCCGATACTTGCCGACTCTCAATTCCCATGGAGCAATAGGGTTATCTCGCAGTTTTTTCCGATTTCTGGTTTCTTTCAACGGTTCGTATATTAACTGCTTTTTGATACCAATCAGTATTTCTTTTCGCTCATATGGTTTGAAATATGATAAATCCGCTTTAGCATCCTCTGTTATCTCAATTTGATATTCCATAATCGTTACTTGCTCATTCAGTGGTTATAAACCATCCTGCCTCAGTAGCCATTTGAATTCAAGTTGCTTAACGTGGTCTGACAAGGATTCATCGAGATTTTATTCATTTCCTGTGGATGTCCGTTCATTTCTGCATGTCTCATTCGGCTGCAATTCTTTACCCATGCTTTGCCGACTTTGGAATATTCCGGCTTATCTCGATCGGTGGCGATTCATTATATTTGCTTTTTATATCTCTGTGCGTTTCAGCGTATCCCGTAAGTAATTTCTAAAATAAATAAACAATTTAGATCTAAAATTGCCGGTTTAAGGCCGAGTTTAGGGGTGATTTAGAACTCATTTTTTTTATTACAAGCAATTACGTGAGATCGACCAAGAGTGACACTGTGGTTCGCTTCGCTCACACAATCTAACCATTTCCCTTCAATGGATTAGAGATGCGAGACCTCTGGTTCCCGTCATTATTTAATTGGTTCGAATTCAGCAGTTATACTAGCAAATCCTTCAACTTGTCTTTTTCCGATACCAGCTTTAAAGAAGGATGCCTTTCCCGGTGGAATTAAATCAGTTTTGGCTACTGAATCTTCAATCATATCTTTATTCTCGTTATAGAATCTAACAACAACCCAACCTCTTACTGGTTTTGAAATGAGGTTACGAACCATTCCTTTTTTGACAATCGCAGGTCCCATTTCTTCCCAAGTAAGATTCTCAATTCACTACCGTACAGTTTCATAGAACGTATAACCATTTAATATAATTTAAAATAAAAGTGCTGGACAATTACTTTGATATTTTCTATATTAGGCTTCTACAAATATACCAAACAAAATGGAGGCCTTATGAGCGATTGCAGAACTACTTACAGAAAAGTCAAAGAATTTGTCAAATGCCTTTACCCTTACAAACTGACAGGGAATCTTTACAGGAACATGAACACGCTGACAGCCATGATCACGGGTATCATTATCGGTAAAGAAACACAGCTACCTCAAATAGCGACCAACGTTCCTGAGCTAATTAAACTGACCAGCACTGAAAAGCGGTTCAAGCGACTAATTATTAATGAAAACGTCACTGAAGAAACATACTTTCTACCGTTTATCCAAAGCTTGTTGATCAACCTTGGTCTCGAAGAAATGGTTTTAGCCATCGATGGTAGTCTTGTTGGCCGAGGTTGTATTTGTTTGATGATCAGTTTGATATACAAAAGCCGTGCGTTACTACTGGCATTTACCGTTGTTAAAGGTAAAAAGGGCCATCTGCCCGAAGACACTCATGTTGAACTGGTAAAAAAGCTGTTTCCGTTGATCCCCGAATCAACCCAACAGGTGATCTTTTTAGGCGATGGTGAGTTTGATGGAACCACGCTCCAACAGACATTAACAGATTTTGGATGGAAATACGTATCCAGAACTTCATACAATATTACCATATACACAAACGGGGAGCCCTTTCAGATCGAAATACTCGCGGCTATGCTTCCACAAGGCTGTTATAAGCATTTGCAAAACTGCAAAATAACCAAGAAAAAATATGGACCGGTTACTGCGATTGCCTGGTGGGGTGAAGATCATGAAGAGCCTTTATTTTTAGTGACCAATTTCAGGTCGGCATCAAAAGCTTGTGAATATTATTGCCTGCGATTTACCATTGAAACCTTTTTCAGCGATCAGAAAAGTCGGGGGTTCAACATCGATAAAAGTCACCTGTCTTCTCCGAAACGGCTAATGCGACTGATGTATGCCAGCTGTCTGGCGTATCTATGGATCATTTTTTTTGGTATCCTGGCATTGGAGACCGGTTTGTACAAACAAATACACCGAACTGACCGCTGCGATTTGAGTTTGTTTCAGCTCGGCCTTAGGTTATTAAACTACCTTGCCGTGCGTGGATTGCCCATACCATTTCCGATAGTACATATGACTAATGACTGACTTTGTTTTAAACTCTCTAAATACACGTAATAAGGTTAATTTTTAATGTTTATTCAAAATGTTATAAATTGTGTACGGTAGTAAAAATATATAAAAGGGCAATCCAACCATTAACATCAAATAGTGTTTAGCCTGTTTATTTCTTTTGTTTAACAGTTTGGTTACTATTCGTGCGGGCAACCGAAGTACGGTTATAAGAATAAGCTTTTTCCTTTCTTTATTTAACTTTCGTTTTGTCTCTTTATTAATAGATTGAGAAGTGTCAGTAAACATCAGTACAAATTTAGGATTAGAATTTGTAATCCAATCAATTGCTCCATATTATTGGTTGGAATAATACTCTCTCTTCAATTCAAAGCCTTTGGTTTGACATATTTCACAAAATTTATCTGTGGTTAATCTCCGAACATGACCTTCGTATTCAAAAAAGAATCTGTTTTCAAGTTCAGGATTAATCCCATCTTTTCGTAAGAGACAAATATCGTATTCATAACTTCCTTCATTTCCACAAGGTAAGAGGTGAAGCATATAGGCTTTTGGTTTTAAGTATTCATTCATCTGGTTAAACACTTCACTTAGATTGAATACATGTTCAAATACGTGGTTTGTAAAGACAAAATCAAACTTCTTTTGTTTGATCTCTGGGCTATCTGCTTCATAGAAGGTACAATCTGGATATCGTATACGTGCATTATCAATAGCATTCTTACTTAAATCAGTGCCGAATAATCTCCAAGAAGGAAGTGCTTGTCGAATAACTTCAGTAAGCACTCCGTTGCCACACCCAAAATCTAAGGCTTCACCTTGAGTTGGAAGTTGGAGATCTTGAATGACTTCAAATATTTTTCGTTTCTTTTCCATTGGCCATTCATCCATATATCCTTCTTCATACCTGTTCTCATAAAATTCTACAGACTGCTTTTGATCGTATAATGCTGATGTTTTTTGACTGTTCATATTATTTGTATCCTTTAAGGCTAACACATAAGGTCAGCGGCGCGGTTACGCGTCCGCTGGACCGGATTGTTCAAAGTTAATCCTGTTTTTCTTGATAGGCGTCAATTCTTTCCTTCACATTAGACTTAAGGTTGTTAAACCAGAATGCATAATCAAATCTGTGAAAGACTCCTTTCGGCCATCTACCCATATTAACAAGGTCGATCTTCTCAGATTTTGGTGTTTTCATATTGGTAACGATCAAAACCCCCTTTTGAACATCCACATGGGCGCCGGCAAAATTCGGGATTTCCTCAATGAGTTCGCCGGTGCCATCATTGAAAAATTTCGCGCCCAGATTGGCGTCCCTATCGGCGGGCGTATTGTCTGTTCTCCAATTCAAGGGATTGATTACACCCGCGCCGGGGAGTAATACCGGCGAAGGCCCCGCTTCCGCTCCCTCGGTATTGTAGGTGATGATTACGCCGATATCGTTTTCACCCTGGGCAAGCTTCATCCAGGGGTATTTTTTTAAATCATCTTTTGTTACGGAGTAGCCGATCAGGTAGGCCGCCACCAGACGCTTTTGCAGGTCCGCATCATTAAAATGTTTACGCATGAGATTAATAAGCGCCATTGTGCCCTGGCTATGACCGGCAAGAATAAACGGTCTATCAGGATTAAGGTGTTCAATATAATAGTCAAACGCTCTTTCGATATCCTCGGCGCCGACTTGGAAAACAGGGTCTTGATAGCCATCTTTCCCGTCATTAGCGGCCGCCATACTCTGAAGTGTCGCCGATTGCTGGCGGTAAAATGGCGCGAAAATATTGGCATATGGTGAGTATACACCTCCCTGGGCGACTATCAGTCCTTTCGCATTATCTCTGAGCGAAGGGTCTGAAATACCCATATTTTTGGGGTCGGTTCCGAGGTAAATCGTTGGATAAACATAGAATACATCAACCGCTTTTTCGATTGTTTGCGGTTTGGCAACCCAGCAGTATTTCTCGGAATAATCAGGTTGTTCTGTAGTTCCATATATATTCATTGCATTTTTCATACTGCTACAACCGTTATAGATGGTTAAAGCAACAAGACAGCTTAGCAATAATAATGATATTTTTCTTTGCATGGGCCATTACCTTCACATTTATGGTTATATTTATCGCCTTAAAATTCTTTGAACGCGGAAATCAGCGGGAGGCGGGCGTAGCCTGCCGATCCGCTGTATTGATTTGTTGGGCCAGCACCTATCAGGTCCCCATCATCTCAGGAATCCCGTAAGCCCGTTCGACTAATATCCGAGGGCCGCCCTCGCATCACGACCGGCTTTTACCATGAATGGGAATTGGTCAGTCAACAGGTTGACGATGTCCCATATGTTGAAGTAGACAATTGTTGTGACATCTGCGACAGGGTCGTACATCATCAACGAGAGATAACCCTGGTTAGCCCCCGTATGACCGTACCCAAGCCCACTCAGTGAAGAGATGCCCAGTCCGTAGTTTTTGTCCTGTGACAGAGCTCCGGCGGTCGGTGTCTTCATAAGTTCGACCAACGTTGAATCTATCCCCGCTTCCCCCCGGATGAGCCGCATTATCCACTGTGAGATATCAGCCGGTGTTGAAATGATGTTTCCCTCTCCAATATGTAACGACATGTTGTCCTCTGTGGTGTCCGTCATCACACCGTTGGCATACACATATCCGGGGTTGAAAGGAGCAGGAATAGTCTGGTCCCATCCAAACATGGTCACCGAGGTGGAGGTAAGTCCATTCGGAATGATGAGGTACTGCATAAGGAATTGATCGTACGATTCCCCGGATACGCGTTCAATAATCTCAGCCAGCATTGAGTAACCCGTATCGGAGTAATGGTAATTCAAATCCCCGGGATTAAAGAAATACAGCTGAGAGGCAGCAACCACACCCACCAGTTCCCCCGGTGTGAACTGGTGGTCGGGGTCCTCAGCAAGAACGCATAGCGGATAATTTCTGCCCGTATATGATGGCGAAGCACAGGGGGCTTCCAGGGTGTCATAATTGTCGACATCATAGACCCCCGCAGTATGAGAAAGAAGTTGCCTGATAGTAATGTCCGCTTTCTTCCATATGGCCCATTGATCTGTATCCGGTACGTAGGGGATCGCCTTGCCGGGAATAAGCGCCGTGATTTTATCATCGATATCCAGTTTTCCCTGCTGGTGCAGTAGCATGATGGCCGCAGCGGTGAAGGTTTTCGTGTTGCTGGCGATCCTGAATTGCGTGTTCTCGTTTACAGCCGAATCCATACCGGATGAGGCGTAATGGATGCCTGAAGGGGTTTCGAGATATACGGCTATTCCTGCTCCTTGAATATCGCTGTCTGGAATATGATGGTCCTGTTTGTATTGTGTCCAGTTCGCATTGACAGAAGCCCACAGCTTTTCAGCGGGTGTCGGAGTACCATTGTTATTAGAACAGTTGGCAAAAAGAATGGTGATAATGATAACCGGAAGAATCCGTAAATACCTAATAAGCATAAGACCTCCCTTGAAACAGGATGATTAATTTGTCACAAGCGCCGTTTTTCCGGCCGTAGCACGATAGAGCACCTCCTCGCTCGGCGGGGAATCGGCGGCGGGTTCACATTTTCTTCTTCCCACCGTTGCCCAACGCTTAAAATGTGCAGCAATGGGAACGCCTAAAGCGGAAGTACGAAGGTTGCACAAGCAAGACCTTTTATAGCGAGTGATTATGCTGAAATTGTGCCGCGTTCCCATTGTCTGTACCATTTTTTTGTTACGCATTTGCTCCCCACACTATAATGCAGTTCTTCGGATGCGTGAGTGGTATTTCCTTTAAGATTTTTGAACCAGGAATTATTGTAATCAACTCATCTGATTTGTAAGAGTTAAATTCCTTTGGCGTGATTTCGTTATATGTTATGTAGCCTCTCTTTGAGTTCAAAATTACCTTGCTCAAATAGATATCCTGTATTGTGCGGGGCAATTCCGTAAAGGCATAATTGCTTAGCACTAAATCATAATCTCTCTGACCTAATTCGTTCATAGTCATATAAGTTACTACAGAATGAAGAACGTAGTTATCCAAGAATCTTTGGGCAAGAGCAAGAGCTGGCTGTATGTCAACTAAGCAATATGTAGCTGGCTTATAGTAAGCATTGATAACCCGACACTGTCCACCGTATCCAATACCTATCTCAACAATATTCAGATTATCGACTGTCTGAAAGTGAGTTTTGATATCTGCAAGAACTTTGACATATCGAAGCGTAGATGGTGAAATCATTCCAATATTCGGATATTCTGACATTCGGGGATTGCCATAATTGTCGTTCAGTTTGAAATCATTTATCGCCGCCAAGATATCCAAGTCGTTTAATATTACTTGAAGATATTCGCTACCTTGTTTTTCTGAAACATGCTCCAAGATTTGATTGTAGATGGGATTTCTTCTGAAATTATTAAACAACCTATAATCATTGCTCGCTTGGATACATACTTGGGGATAGGCTTGATTGTCCGACAGACTGGTCGAAATACGCTTAGGAACCGACATGATATAGATCTTTTGAAGTATTTTTATTAGTAGGTGTTTCATAATTTCTCCTTTTCGTATGATGCCTAACGACGAATTCAGCGGCGGCGTGGGCTGGAGCGAAGCGG
>CAYPIW010000220.1:0-10718 GCA_964410925.1 uncultured Desulfobacteraceae bacterium | reverse complement strand
GATGCCCCAAAGGCCGAGTTCCTCTCCGATGACCGAAAAGATAAAATCGGTATGGGGTTCAGGAAGGTAAAACAGCTTTTGATAGCCGTTGCCGATACCTGCGCCCCATATGCCTCCGGTGCCGAAAGCCATGAGGGAATGTATAATCTGGTATCCGTCGTTTGCGGAATGCTGCCATGGATCCAGGAAACTCGTGATCCTTTTCAGGCGATAATCCGCACTGATCATAAAAAAATATATAGCGGGGAGTATCAAAACCAATGACGCAATTAGATACGAGAGGCGAACTCCGCCCACAAAAAGCATAATCCAGGTAAGAACTCCAAGAATAACCACTGAACCGAAGTCCGGCTGAAAAATGATCAGAACCGTGAACATAAAAAGCATCATAATATGCGGCAGAAACCCCACATAGAAATTCTTAAGCACATCCTTTTTTTTGTTCATGGAGTAAGCAAGATAGATGATCAGAGCAAAACGCGCAAATTCAGAGGGCTGAAATGAAAAATTTCCCAGACGGAACCACCGTTTTGCCCCTCCCGCCGAATATCCGAGTCCGGTAACCAGGATTGCCGCAAGAAAAATCAGAGCCAGGATAAGGAGCGGATATGTCAAAGAACGAAAAAACCGGTAGGGGAAACGGCTGCAAATTATTAGAGCGACGATCCCCAATAGAGCGAAAAGCGATTGTTTTTTTATAAAATAATACTCGCTTCCAAATTTTTTAAAGGCCAGGGCGGAACTTGCGCTATACACCATTACAATCCCTATCCCTACCAGAAAAAGAACCGGGAACAACAGCCTGGCATCGTAATAAAAGGACTGTGCGCCAACCTTCCGGCTATTTTGATCCGTTTCGGTCATGCTTTTTTTCTTTTCATTTTTTTAAGATTGCCGATGGCCCGGCGGAAATCTTCTCCGCGTTCGGCATAACTGCCATACATGTCAAAACTTGAACAGGCCGGAGACAACAGCACAATATCACCGGGCAATGCCGAACGATATGCTGAAATGACAGCATCCTCCATCGTAGATGCGGTTTGCACTTTTTCCCTGCACCCTTTCTCAAATACAGATTTTATAGTATCCTTTGCTTCTCCCATGACGATCAGTTTTTTAATGTGTTGTCGAACCGGTTCCAGAAGTTTACGAAAATCTCCTCCCTTATCACGGCCGCCCATGATAAGAACGATGGGTTCTTCGAAGGTTTCTATCGCTTTTATTACCGCATCCACATTTGTTGCCTTTGAATCGTTGAAAAAACGCACATGGTCTATGGTTGTGACATATTCGATTCGATGAGGAAGCCCCTTAAAATCGTTCAGGGCGGATTGCACCCCTTCGGGAGTTCCGCCAACACAAAGGGCTGCTAATGATGCCGCGGCAGCATTTTCAAGATTGTGCCGGCCCGGAAAGTGTGTTCCGGAAAGGTGCAAAGATATTTTTCGGCGCTCATCCATACGAATGGTTATGTTGGCGGGAGTTGACGGATCCCCCCGGCGGATCAGCGCAGCCGCCCTGTCCTTAACCCGAGAATTCTCCTGATGACGGAAGATAAGTTTTCGGGCGTGAAGTTCTTTGGTTACCGAACGGATCATGGGATCAGATCCGTTTAATACCGAGATATCGGTTTGTTGCTGATTTTCAAAAAGCCGGCCTTTTGACCGGGCATAGGACTTAAAATCCGGATATCGGTCCAGATGATCGTCGGTGATATTCAGCAGAACTCCCACACGCGGCCGAAAGGTATGTATGGTATCGAGCTGGAAACTGCTGACTTCAGCCACAACAATATCTGCTGTTCCTGTTTTGTCCGCGTAATCGATCAATGGGGTTCCGATATTGCCGCCCACGAAGACCTTAACCCCCGATTTTTCAAGCATGCTGCCCAACAGCGTGGTGGTTGTGGTTTTGCCGTTGGTGCCGGATACGGCAATAATCGGTTCCCGGATATAACTTGCAGCAAGTTCGAACTCTCCTACTATGGGAACCCCTTTTGCCATGCCCCGCTGTATGGGCAGGATGGTATGGGGAACGCCGGGGCTTACCACAATAAGATCAGCGCGTTCAAAGGTTTCAATGTTATGCTTTCCGAGTTCCATGATGACCCCCAGTTTCTTCGCTATGGAGGCATGAACACCCAGCTCTTTTTCACCGGACATATCCGTTACCGTGACAAGGGCGCCTTTTTGTTTGGCGAATCGTGCCGCTGCAATCCCCGATTTGCCGAGGCCCACGATGAGAATATTTTTGTGATTGAGATCCATCTGTTACCTTAGTTTCAGCGTACTCATGGCAATCAGCGCCAGTGCGATGGCAATGATCCAGAATCGTACAATAACCTTGGGCTCAGGCCATCCTTTAAGTTCAAAATGATGGTGAAGGGGGGCCATTCTGAAAATCCTGCGTCCCCTGGTTATTTTGAAAAAGCCCACTTGAAAAATTACGGAGAGAGCCTCAATGGCAAAGAGTCCGCCTACCAGAATGAGCAGTATTTCCTGTTTGGTAATAACCGCCACGGTGCCGATTGCCCCTCCCAGGGCAAGAGAACCCACATCGCCCATAAAAATTTGTGCGGGGTATGAGTTGAACCACAGAAACCCAAGGCCAGATCCGGCCAAAGCACCGCAGAAAATGGCCATTTCGCCACTTCCGGCCACATATCTGAGCTGCAGGTAGTTGGCGATTTGGAAATGTCCGGTCACATAAGAAAAAATCATATATGTGGCTGAAGCGATGATAAAAGGTCCGATGGCAAGACCATCAAGGCCGTCCGTGATATTGACCGCATTTGATGTGGCGATAATCACGAGGGCGGCAAAGAGAATGTATCCTTTTCCGAGATCCGGTGAAATATTTTTTAAAAACGGGATGGTCACCTGAGTAGAAAAGCCGGCGTATGAGCAAATAAGGACCCCGGTGACAATCGCCAGAATCGTCTGCAACAGAAATTTGTTTCGAACACTTAACCCTTTACTGCGTTTTTTAATTTGCATAAGATAGTCGTCAATGAAGCCGATACCGCCGAAGCCGACGGTGACCAGAAGGACGATCCAAACGTAATAATTGGTTAAATTGGTCCATAACAGTGTGGAAACGATGATGGAAAAAAGTATCAACGTTCCTCCCATAGTCGGTGTGCCTGCCTTCTTGTGGTGGGTTTTGGGACCGTCTTCTCGTATATACTGTCTGATCTGTAAACAGCTTAGTTTTCGAATAACCCACGGTCCCATAATAAAACAGATCAAAAAAGCCGTCAGGCTGGCATAGATCGTCCGAAAGGTAATGTATCGAAATACATTAAACACGGACACCGAGGTGTGAAGCGGATATAGTAGATGATAAAGCATGGTTAAGTTTTTTTGTTTAAGTGATTATTTCGTTTAATGTCGAATGTCGAATAACAAATGTCGAATGATGAAGTTTGATAACGATATGTATTACTTCGATATTCATTATTCTTTGTTCGATATTCTACGGTTTAATAATTCCGAAAGTTGATTTTTTCAAAACCCCAGAGTATTGTATCAATTTTAATCATTGGCCCAGTCCGACAATTCTTGAACAATTGTTTCCATGGTCATTCCTCTGGACCCCTTTACAAGAACCCAGTCGCCAGATCCAAGCCGGTATTTGATATCTTCCAGGATTTGTTCTTTCGTTCCGGTAAAAATATCTCGGGGATTCATATCTTTGTCCATGGCGCCCGAGGCAACGGTTCGGGCGAACTCACCGGTAATATAAAGTTTGGCGATATCCGATCCGGCGGCGATTTGGCCGATATTCCGGTGCATGGATTCCGCATATTCTCCAAGCTCAAGCATGTCGCCGGCAACCAGAATTCCTGTGTGATTTCCCTTCAATGATCTAAGCGTATTTATGGCTGCTTTCATTGAATCCGGATTGGCATTATAAGTATCGTCAATGATCGTTATTCCTCTACCGGTTTTAAGAATGTTCATTCTTCCCGTAACCGGCTTAAAATCTTCAAGACCGTCTTTTATTTCCCCTGCCGTTAATCCCAACAGATATCCGACGGCCGCAGCCGCAAGCGCGTTCGAAATCATGAAAACGGCCGGAGTTTTTAAATTCACGGTAATACGTTCCTCAGGCAGCGCCAGGTCAAAACACAGACCGGTCTCTGTTCCCTTTACCGATAGAGCTCTTATCCGGGCGTCTTTTGAACGTCCGAAAAACAGAACCTTCCTGGAGGTGTATTGAGCCAGGTGTAACACTCTCGGGTCATCCGCATTCAAAACCGCTGTTCCATCCGGCTTGATTTCCTCTAAAAGTTCTCCCTTGGCGTGCATGACCGCATCCAGAGAGCCCAGCCCTTCCAGGTGCGCGGGACCGATGTTTGTGATAACGCCGATATCCGGGGAACAGATTTCTCCGAGGCGTTTTATTTCTCCGGGATGGTTCATGCCGAGTTCCAGCACCGCCCACTTGTGGTCACCATCGAGATTGAGCAGGGTAAGAGGAAGCCCGATGTGGTTATTTAAATTTCCGCAGGTAGATAGCGTAGAAAATCGTCTGGAAACCACTGCTGCCGTCATTTTGCGGGTGCTGGTTTTACCGTTTGATCCGGTTATGGCAACTACTGCCGCACTTGAGCGTTTTCGATGAAACGCGGCAAGGTCGCCCAACGCTTTAATGGTATCGTTTACCGTTACACATACAATGCCATTTTTCATGGGGTTTTCGCCGGGCAGGGTATGGGTCTTGGTTCTGTCTATCAAAAGGCCCCTGACTCCGTGCTTGATTACGTCGCCGGTAAAACTGTGACCGTCATGGATATCTCCCTTAATGGCAACAAAGAGTTTATCCAGTGATATGCTGCGCGAATCGATGAAGATGCCTGAAAAAGAGTGTTCAAGATCGCCCGATAAAAGGTTTCCTCCCGCGGCCTCAAGAATTTCAGCAGTGGTCCAGGGGATGGGATTTCGGGTTTCGGGTTCGGGATTGTCATATGAGTTGTGCTCTGAACCTTGAATTTTCATTTTGGAAAGTGCGGTTCTTGCCTCAATCCTGTCATCAAAACTGATGGTATGGTTTCCGATGATCTGATACGTTTCATTGCCCTTGCCGGCGATTAAAACGATATCGCCTGCCCGGGACGCTGTAATTGCAAGTGCTATGGCCTTCTTGCGGTCCGGTTCCACAACATATCCTTTTTTCCGGAAACCCCTTGACAGATCGGCCGGAGTATAAACGTCGGAAATGTTTTTTTTTGCACCCTGGACGATTTGTTCAATTATTTCCATAGGTGGTTCTGTCCTGGGATTGTCCGATGTGATTACTGTAAGATCACAGAATTTTGTTGCGGTTTGCCCCATCAGGGGCCGTTTGGTTTTGTCCCGGTTGCCGCCGCATCCGAATACACAGATAATTCTGCCGGTGGCCGAAGATTTCAGTGTGGACAGTACGTTATGAAGAGCATCCGGAGTATGAGCGTAATCAACATATATAAATCGATTAATAGTGTTGGGGATTGATTCAAGACGGCCGGGAACTGCGCAAACCGCCTGGATGCCCTTTTTGATGGAATCCAACGTGAGATTGAGCACAACACCGGCTCCTGCGGCACAGAGAATATTTTCCAGGTTATGGTTTCCCACAAGGGGGGATTTGAATCCAAAAGAGCCAACCGTCGTAACAATGGTCCCGTTGATACCGTGCAGGTCGCGGGTTATGTTCCTGGCCCTTATACTGTTGCCATTGGAAAAGCCTGCCGAAAGCACAGACGGTTTTCCAATACTTTTTTCAAGCAGCTTTATCAGCTCCTTTCCCTTTTCATTATTGTGATTGATTACCGCTGAAATTCCGTTTTCTGATGATCCGTAATCGGGGAGTTGTGTAAAAAGTCTTTTTTTGCAGGACCAATATGAATCCATATCTCCGTGATAATCCAGGTGGTCCTGGGTCAGATTGGTAAAAATCAGGAGTTTGAACCTGCAATTATAAATTCTGTCAAGGTCGATGGCGTGGGAAGTAACTTCCATAACCACATGGGTGATGCCGCTTTTATGCATTTCAGCCAGGATTTTCTGTAGATCGTAAGATTCCGGCGTTGTCATGGGATTTTGAAACGTTTTACCGGAATACCGGTAATTAAGTGTTCCAATGACACCGACCTTGATTCCAGCCTCTGACAGGAGATGCTCGACGATAAATGCAGTGGTTGTTTTACCGTTGGTACCGGTTATTCCGATGACATACAGCTTTTTTGACGGGCTTGAGTAAAACTGATCTGATATTGCCGCAAGGGCCTTTCTGGTGTTTTTAACCTCTACGATTACGGAGTTTTTTACGACGGGTTTCTGGGTAACAATTGCGGAGGCACCTCTTGCCAGTGCGTCATCAATAAACTCATGACCATCTGCGACAAGGCCTTTTATTGCAACAAACAATCCCCCCGGCTTAACATCCTGGGCTCTGTAATGCACGGAACCGATTTCAGGATCCGGTGACAGTGAAAACTGCCCGGTATCCGGACGGGTTTCCCAAAAGCTTACCGGCGCAGCCGTTTTTAATAAACTCGAAAGTTTCATCCTCTTGTTTCGTTCTTTATAGAGACAATTAATTTGCCAGAGTTGTTTTTTGGACGTATATTCATATAATTAAGGGTCTTACGGGCGATTTTTTTGAATACCGGCGCAGCAACAACGCTCCCGTAATGTTGTTCTTCTGGTTCGTCAATCACTACCAGGATTACCAGCTTCGGCATTTTTTCAGGCAAGAATCCGATAAAAGATGATACGTATTTCCCTCGGGCGTACTTCCCTTGTTCATCGATTTTCTGGGCGGTTCCTGTCTTACCGCAGACGGAATATCCTTCCAGCGCGGCATTGACCCCGGTGCCGCCTTCGGTAATAACGGTTTTCATGATTATGGCTAAGGTCCTGGCTGTTTTTTCCGAAACAACCCGTTTCACTTTCCTGGGGCCGAAGCTTTTTATCAGCTGGCCATTTTGATCGGTAATGGCCTGAACAATATAAGGCTTCATGAGCACTCCCTTATTGGCAATGGCGGAGGTGGCTGAGATAAGCTGAAGGGCGGAAACCGAAATTCCCTGGCCAAAGGATATGGTTCCGGCATCAATCTTGGTCCATTGACTGTAAGGTGCCAGAATGCCGACGGTTTCCCCGGGACAGTCTATTTCGGTCTTTGCTCCGAAACCAAAATCACGCAATGTTTTGTAAAGAGATTTAGGCCCTGTGATTGCGCTGAATTTGACGGCGCCTATGTTACTTGAATATTTAATAATCTGCTGCAGGGAGAGCCATCCATGCTCATGGGTGTCATGAATAACATGCTTTCCGACTCTGTATGCACCGTTTTCGCAATAAAAGATGCTGTTGGGGGAGCAGTTGCCGGTTTCTATTGCAGAGGCCGCAGCGAAAATTTTCATGGTGGATCCCGGTTCAAACGGGTCGGTTATGATTTTGTTTCGCCATATTTTTTGGCTGAAGTTATTTATGGCATTGGGATTGAAAAAGGGATAGTGCGCCATTGCAAGTATGGCTCCTGTTTTAGGCGCCATTACGATTGCCATCCCGGATTTTGCGGAAAATTCTTTAACCGCCTCTTCAAGCGCCTTTTCCGTAATATATTGGATTATGCTATCGATGGTCAGGATGAGATTATTCCCCTTATAATTCAGCTCCGTTGTTTTTTCAGCATCAAATCCCCGACCCAGAGCATCTTTTAAAATCGTGTATTGGGAAGCGGAACCTTGCAGATAGTGATTATAATAGAATTCAAGACCCTCCAGCCCATGATCGTCGATATTTGTAAATCCGAGAACCTGGGCGGCCAGGGTTTTGTTGGGATAAAACCGCTTATGTTCGGTTATGAAATCAACCCCGGTAATGTTAAGATTTTTGACCGCTTCAGCTTCTTTGGGCGTGACCTTGCGTTTGATCCATACAAATTTTTTGTTGGGAGCCAGTTTCCTGGTAAGAGATTTGTGATTAATTTTCAGAGCGATAGAAAGTGATTTTGCTGCTGCCGGTATATTTTCTATTTTTAGAGGGTGTGCTGCGATGGATGTCACATCGATACTTATGGCCAGTTCTTTGAGGTTGGCATCATATATGGTTCCGCGCTTTCCGTAGGATCTGCAGGAGACTTGGTATTGATTTGCTGCTTTTTCAGACAGCCAGGAGCCCTGAACCACCTGAAGATAGACCGCTTTGGCACAAATTGCCGTAAAAAACAGGATAAAAATAGACCCCACGATGATAATGCGCAATCTTATATGTTTTTTCTCGACCGGTTTCATGGAATAATAATCATCTGCTCTGGTGTGGGGGTTATAAGACCGAGTTGGTTTCTTGCAATTTTAGCGATTCGCTCCGGAGATTTCAATCTTGCCAGTTCAACCTTTAAATTATTTTGAAAATCTATGAGATCCTGATGACGCTGAGTCTCTTTTGAAATTTCATATCCTGTCCCGATGGTCTGAACCCGGCACCAGGTAAAAAACAAAAGTTCTCCGAGAAAAATGGCCATAAAGATGATCGACATTACGGTTGCGTTGTGCCCGTGAATGTTTTTTAACGGTTTACGAGTACTCATATTTTTTCCATAGCTCTTAATTTTGCGCTTCTTGCCATGGGATTGTTTACAACCTCGTCTTCCGTGGGACGAATGACTTTTTTTGTCAATATTCGAACCAATGATTTTTTATTGCAGGCACACTCGGGCAAACCCGGAGGACATATACACCCTTTTTCCAGGACCTTCATTCGATGTTTTACAATTCGGTCTTCAAGGGAATGAAAAGATAAAACACACAGTCGGCCGTTGGGGGTTAAAAGGTCGGAAACATTCTCCATGAAACCATCGAGCATTTCGAGTTCCCTGTTGACAGCGATTCTAAGCGCCATAAATGTCCGTGTGGCGGGATGGATTTTTTGCTTATTTGACACTTTTTTTGGAACAGCATCGCACACGATTTTCGCCAGCTCCCTGCTCGATTTGATGAGTTTACGCTGCCGATGGGTTACGATTCTTTTCGCAATCTGTCCTGCCCAGCGTTCTTCTCCGAAGCTGTAAAAAATTTTCTTAAGGTTTTTTTCCTCCATACCGTTAATTAAATCTCCGGCTGTTGTACCCGATGTTATGTTCATCCGCATATCCATCGGCTCATCTTTGTTGAAGCTGAATCCCCGACCGCTCGACTCGAGTTGATGAAGCGAGATTCCAAGATCGAGAAGAATGCCGTCTACCGAATCAATTTTCAATTGTTGAAGAAGCTCAGGAAGATAAATAAAATTATCATGAAAGAGGTGGATGCTTAAATTCAGCGGTTTTAGAACCTTTTTTGCATTCCTGACCGCATCTATATCCTGGTCAATGCCGATGAAAATCCCTCCCGGGATAATTTTTTTGCAAATCGCTCGAGCATGACCCGACCCCCCGAGGGTGCAGTCCACATAGATCTTCCCAGGTGTACAATTGAGATAACGGATGACTTGGGGCAGCATTACAGGGATATGTTTGAACGGCACCATTAGAGTCCTAATTTTGCGATTTCGTTTCTTACGCCCTCCTTTTTCATGTCTTTTTCAAGATGTATATTTTCTCTGTCCCAGCTTTTGCGTGACCAGATTTCAAAATGATCGAGGACGCCAACAAGGACAATTTCCTTGTCGATTTCGGCATACTGTCTCAAATTCTGGGGTATCAGGATACGATCCTGTTTATCACAGGAGCATTCAAAAGCACCTCCGATGAAGACTCTTCTGAATCGGCGCATGTTCTCACTTTTTTCGGCCAGGGACAAAATACGGGTTTCAATTTTACGCCATTCATCATAGGAATAGGCCACAAGCGCCCCGTCCATTCTGGAAACCATTACGCCATTTGATCCCTGCGCTTTGATGACATCACGGAACCTCGCCGGAATTATGATGCGCCCTTTTGAATCTATGGTATGAAATGAGCTTCCCCGGAACATTTTTCCCCATGAATATCCACTTTAATCCACTTTATTATTAAAAATACATTTTTTAATAAGTGTCAAGAAAAAAATAAATAAAATTTAATATTTTTTATAATAATTCAAAAATGTTAAAAGTCTTAAGGAAAATGAACTGTTAGTGGAGTAAAGTGGGGGATGCTTTTTCCATATTTGATCATTTTGCATGAATTTGTCGTCATGATGGTGGAAATTTTGAATTTTATTTTTGAAATGGTACTTACGGGCATTACGTTAAAATTTTCCTCCGTTCCGGCGATAAAAGCAGCTATCCGTAAACACAGTGAAGTATTCATTCAGGGACCGGGATGACAAAAGGAGTTGCAGGGTAGGGTTAGGGCATCAGGTTTAATAATAGACCGGATCGGAGTTGAACTTCTGTTCCAGGGACTTTCTTTCTTCTTCATTCAGCCTGCCCATTTCTACGAGAACGTTTCCGATACCCGCTTCTCTGAGCGTATCGATTCTCATCAGGGACTCAACGCTTTTGTTAGAGGTGTTAATAAACGTATATTCCGAGGTAAGTTTTGATTTATGTAACAATTTAAAACTAGTGCCCGAAAAAATAATATGGTAGTTTAATAAAAAATATCCAGTGGCTCCCAGGAAAACCAATAGAATATAAGTGATTAATTTTTTCAACATTATTTGGGTTCCTCTATTAAATTCTCTCCATCTGCTAAAAAAAATGTTTATCAGTCCACGAAATTCGCGACACCTTGAACTTGAACTT